>CP158568.1:4727500-5002800 GCA_040269895.1 Ancalomicrobiaceae bacterium S20
CCCCGTAGGAGTGTTGTGAATAAAGGGACATGAGTAGGGCGGGGCACGTGAAACCCTGTCCGAACATGGGGGGACCACCCTCCAAGCCTAAGTACTCCTCAGCGACCGATAGCGAACAAGTACCGTGAGGGAAAGGTGAAAAGCACCCCGACAAGGGGAGTGAAACAGATCCTGAAACCGGATACCTACAAACAGTCGGAGCCCAAGGTTCGTCCTGGGTGACGGCGTACCTTTTGTATAATGGGTCAGCGAGTTGGTTTGACGAGCAAGCTTAAGCCGTAAGGTGTAGGCGCAGCGAAAGCGAGTCTGAACAGGGCGTTCAGTTCGTCGGACCAGACCCGAAACCGAGTGATCTAGCCATGGCCAGGCTGAAGGTGCGGTAACACGCACTGGAGGGCCGAACCGGTGCCTGTTGAAAAAGTCTCGGATGAGCTGTGGCTAGGGGTGAAAGGCCAACCAAACTCGGAAATAGCTGGTTCTCCGCGAAAGCTATTTAGGTAGCGCCTCGGGCGAATACCGCGGGGGGGTAGAGCACTGGATGGGCTAGGGGGTCTTACCGATCTACCAAACCTAACCAAACTCCGAATACCCGCGAGTACTACCCGGGAGACACACGGCGGGTGCTAACGTCCGTCGTGGAGAGGGAGAAAAAACCCTGATCACCAGCTAAGGCCCCTAAATCGTGGCTAAGTGGGAAAGGATGTGGGGATCCCAAAACAACCAGGATGTTGGCTTAGAAGCAGCCATCATTTAAAGAAAGCGTAACAGCTCACTGGTCTAGACAAGGGTTCCTGCGCCGAAAATGTAACGGGGCTCAAGCCACGTGCCGAAGCTGTGGGCTCGAAAGAGCGGTAGCGGAGCGTTCCCTAAGCTGATGAAGCGGTAGTCGCGAGACGCCGTGGAGGTATGGGAAGTGCGAATGCTGACATGAGTAACGATAAAGAGTGTGAGAGACACTCTCGCCGAAAGTCCAAGGGTTCCTGCGTAAAGTTAATCTGCGCAGGGTTAGCCGGCCCCTAAGGCGAGGCCGAAAGGCGTAGTCGATGGGAACCTCGTGAACAATCGAGGGCCTGGGAGTAGTGACGAATTCCGTGTGTTGTTCGATCTTATCGGATTGATCGGGCAGCGAAGGAGTTCCAGGAAACAGCCTCCCGTATAGACCGTACCCGAAACCGACACAGGTGGACTGGTAGAGCATACCAAGGCGCTTGAGAGAACTCTGCTGAAGGAACTCGGCAAATTGCCTCCGTAACTTCGGGATAAGGAGGCCCTGGGCTTGCGCAAGCAGGTTCAGGGGGCACAAGCCAGGGGGTGGCGACTGTTTACCTAAAACACAGGGCTCTGCGAAGCCGCAAGGCGACGTATAGGGTCTGACGCCTGCCCGGTGCCGGAAGGTTAAGAGGAGAGGTGCAAGCTTTGAATCGAAGCCCCGGTAAACGGCGGCCGTAACTATAACGGTCCTAAGGTAGCGAAATTCCTTGTCGGGTAAGTTCCGACCTGCACGAATGGCGTAACGACTTCCCCGCTGTCTCCAGCAGAGACTCAGTGAAATTGAATTCCCCGTGAAGATGCGGGGTTCCTGCGGTTAGACGGAAAGACCCCGTGCACCTTTACTGCAACTTTGCGCTGGCATTCGTGTCGGCATGTGTAGGATAGGTGGTAGGCATTGAAGCATGGGCGCCAGCTCGTGTGGAGCCATCCTTGAAATACCACCCTTATCGTCATGACTGTCTAACTGCGGCCCCACAGGGTCCAGGACAGCGCATGGTGGGCAGTTTGACTGGGGCGGTCGCCTCCCAAAGAGTAACGGAGGCGCGCGATGGTGGGCTCAGAGCGGTCGGAAATCGCTCGTTGAGTGCAATGGCATAAGCCTGCCTGACTGCGAGACTGACAAGTCGAGCAGAGACGAAAGTCGGCCATAGTGATCCGGTGGTCCCACGTGGACGGGCCATCGCTCAACGGATAAAAGGTACGCCGGGGATAACAGGCTGATCTTCCCAAGAGTCCATATCGACGGGAAGGTTTGGCACCTCGATGTCGACTCATCACATCCTGGGGCTGGAGCAGGTCCCAAGGGTTCGGCTGTTCGCCGATTAAAGTGGTACGTGAGTTGGGTTCAGAACGTCGTGAGACAGTTCGGTCCCTATCTGCCGTGGGTGTTCGAGACTTGAGACGATCTGTCCTTAGTACGAGAGGACCGGGATGGACGCACCACTGGTGGACCTGTTGTCGTGCCAACGGCAGTGCAGGGTAGCTATGTGCGGACGGGATAACCGCTGAAGGCATCTAAGCGGGAAACCCACGTCAAAACAAGGTCTCGCAAAACAGAGCCGTGGAAGACGACCACGTCGATAGGCCAGATGTGTAAGCGCAGTAATGCGTTGAGCTGACTGGTACTAATAGCTCGATCGGCTTGATCGCTCTCATTTGTCGATATCCATCGAATGATCCTTCCAAGCGAAGGATCGACATTCATCCCTGCACGCGGCGGTGACAAAACACTGCCGAAGACCTCTTCACCCTTGCGTTCCGCCGGCCTGGTGGTTCTAGCGGGGGGCCTGTACCCGATCCCATTCCGAACTCGGCCGTAAAACCCCCCAGCGCCAATGGTACTTCGTCTCAAGACGCGGGAGAGTAGGTCGCTGCCAGGCCTGCAGAGCGCAAGTCAATCACACACGAACCCGCAAGGCGCGGCCCCCGGTCCTCCGGACGGCGCCCGCCGCGCGAAACCTTCTCGATCCGACGGACGATCCTCTCCAACGCCCTCGCACTTCTTCCCGAAGTCCGAGGGCGTCGTTGCTTGGTCGACCCGATCCCGTGGCCCCCACGTCCCGACCGGACAAGGACCCATATAATCGGACACAAGCACGAAAAACACCTCACGCGGGGTGGAGCAGCCCGGTAGCTCGTCAGGCTCATAACCTGAAGGTCGTCAGTTCAAATCTGGCCCCCGCAACCAAACAAAACACACACCAAAGCCCGCCAGGTCAAAAAACCGGCGGGCTTCGTCGTTTAAGGCACGACAGGTAGACCATGTCGTGTCGAAGCGCGTAGCGCGAATGGTCCGGCGGCGACTTCGCACTCAGGCGCGGTCCGGCATGCAGACACCGCGCCGGAGGCGCGCTCGCCGGTGCGACGTGCGCCTTGGCCCGGCGTGCTCGAATCGGTCGGATCAGCGTCTGCGCCGAGGCCTTCACGACCCTCTGTTCCCCAGGCTCCGCCCGCGCTCTGGACTCGATCGTGAGAATGCGGTCGGATGCGCCGGGGAGGAGATGCATGACCGTCGCACACCAGCCTTGGCTCGTGGCGTTGTCGCTGCTCATGGCATTCCAGGGCAGTTACGTCGGCCTGCATCTCGCGCGGCAGATCGGCGAGGCGACGGGGTTGCGCCATCGCCGCCTGATCGCCTCCTCGGCGCTCTCGCT
Source organism: Ancalomicrobiaceae bacterium S20 (assembly GCA_040269895.1). NCBI lineage: Bacteria > Pseudomonadati > Pseudomonadota > Alphaproteobacteria > Hyphomicrobiales > Ancalomicrobiaceae > Methyloraptor > Methyloraptor flagellatus. The sequence goes on from CP158568.1 coordinate 4,730,926, forward strand.
CGCTCTGGCGATCTGGACAATGCATTTCATCGGGATGCTGGCGGTCGATCTGCCGGTGGCGGCCGACTTTCTCGTGCTGCCGACGCTGCTGTCCTTCCTGATCTGCGTTCTCGTCGTGGGCGTCGCCGTCTTCATCGTCAGCCCGGAATGGGTGTCCGGGCGCCGCCTCGTGGCGGCGGCGCTGTTCATGGGCGGCGGCATCGTCGTGATGCACCATCTGGGCATGCTGGCGCTGCAGAAGGGGTTTCATCTCGGCCATGATCCGTTTGCGACCGGCGTGAGTGCCCTCATCGGCGTCGCTGCCTCCGGCATGGCGCTCTGGCTCGGCTTCGGCGATCGGGCGCCGCGTTCCTTACCGGGCTCGGCCGCGCTCCTGGCGCTCGGCATCTCGGCAATGCATTACACCGCGATGAGCGGCACCAGCCTGCATCCGCATGCGGTCGAAGCGGTCGGCACCCAGCCGGCTCTATCGCCGGGGCTTCTGGCCGTGGTGGTGTCGGTGGTGGCCTTTTTCGTCTCGGGGCTGTTCCTGCTGACCCTGGTCCCGATCCGCCCCGCCCCCGAGGTCGCCGTTCTGTCGCGGGCTGCGCCGGGCGGCCTCGAAGCGGCCCCTCCGAGGCGGGAGACCCGCGCCCGGCGGGCGCGATCGCCGAGGGTGCCGTCCCCGCGACCTCGGCCACGCCCGGTCCATCGGCTGCTGCGGCCTATCCGAAGGTTCTGCCGGTCGAGCGCGAAGGTCTCAAGCGCAGTCTCGACGTCCTGCGTATCGTGGCCGTGCAGGCGCAAGCGCATTACACGCAGCTGTTCGACGGTGAAGAGACCTGGTTTTGCCCTCTGACGATTTCGGAGGTCGAGGCTCGGCTCGATCCGGCCGAGTTCAGCCGCATCCACCGCAGTCACATCGTCCGCCTGGACAAGATCGCCACGTTGAAGCGGTCGGGGGACGCCGGCGAAGTCCTGTTGTCGACGCGGGTGCCCTACAAGGTTCCGGTCGCGCGTTCGCGCAATCGTTGGCTCAAGGCGCAATTGCAGGGGCGTTTGATCGTCACGTCCTGAAAGGGGTTGCGACCGGGGCGCCGGTCCGCGCGGATCCGAGCTGCCTGTGGCTCGGCCGATGTCCCGACGGCGAATGCCGAAGCGAGCGCCGATGCGACGATGCCCTGCCCTCGATGCGTGCGCGGCTCGATCCGTTCGGCCGCGCCCGCGCCACGGGCGCGGGGAAGAGGGCGTCGAACAGGGCAGATACCCTATGGCCCCGGTTGGCTTTTCTGCCCCTCGCGCTCCGCACGAGTTGCGGGCATCTTGGACCAAATGCGGCAGGGCTTCTGACGCAATTCGTGCAGGAAATGCACCGCCGGTGCGCCGGAACCGTCGATCGTGCATCCGCAGTTGCCCTTAGGTGGGCCACTCATACCCTCTGCGAACCGATTTAAAGAGCCCGGATCGATGCGGTCCGAGCCGATCGTGGAGGAGACGCCCGTGATTCCCGGACCCTTCGTCTACCACCGTCCCGGCAGCGTCGCGGAGGCCGTCGGGCTGCTCGCGTCGCTCGGTGAGGAGGCCCGACCGCTCGCCGGCGGGCACAGCCTGATCCCGATGATGAAGCTGCGCATGGCAATGCCCGAGCATCTGGTCGATCTCGGCGGCATCGCGGCGCTCAAGGGCATCGCCCGTGATGGCGATGATGTCGTCATCGGCGCGACCACGACGCAAGCCGAACTGCTCAAATCCGACCTGCTCGCGGCGGTGCTGCCGATCATGCGCGAGACCTCGGCCGTGATCGCCGATCCGCAGATCCGCACGCGTGGCACGATCGGCGGCAATGTCGCCAACGGCGATCCCGGCAACGACATGCCGGGCCTGATGCTCTGCCTCGATGCGCGCTACGTCGTCGCCGGGCCGAACGGAAGCCGCGAGATCGCGGCGCGCGACTTCTACCAGGCCGCCTACTTCACCGCGCTCGAACCCGGCGAGATCGTCACGGCCGTGCGCATCCCGGTTCCGCCGACCGGCCACGGCTTCGCTTACGAGAAGCTCAAGCGCAAGGTCGGCGACTATGCGACCGCCGCAGCCGCCGTGGTGCTGACGATGGCGGGTGGCCGCGTGACCTCCGCCTCGATCGGCCTCACCAATGTCGCGCCGACGCCACTGTTTGCCGAGGCGGCGAGCCGGCTCGTGGTCGGCACCGGTCTCGACGCGGCGACGATCCGTGCCGCCGCGGAGGCGGCCAAGGCGATCGCCGACCCCGCCACCGACGGCCGCGGCACGGCCGAATATCGCCGCGAGATGGCCGGCGTCATGGTCGCTCGCGCGCTCGCCAAGGCCGCCGGCCGCGCCAAGGGAGCCTGAACCCATGTCCCAGATCGACAATGTCGCCGTGACCGTGACGGTCAACGGCAAGAAGCACCAGCGCTTCGTCGAGCCGCGCACGCTGCTCGTCCATTTCCTGCGCGAAGACCTCGCGCTGACCGGCACGCACATCGGCTGCGAGACCAGCCATTGCGGCGCCTGCACGGTCGAGATCGACGGCGTCTCCGTGAAGTCCTGCACCATGTTTGCCGTCCAGGCGAACGGTGCGTCGGTCACGACGGTCGAGGGGTTGGCTCAGCCGGACGGCACGCTGCATGCGCTGCAGGAGGGCTTTCGGCAGTGCCACGGGCTGCAGTGCGGCTTCTGCACGCCGGGCATGCTGATGCGCGCCAAGGTGCTGCTCGCCGAGAACCCGGACCCGACCGAGGCGGAGATCCGCGCCGGCATCTCCGGCAATCTCTGCCGCTGCACCGGCTACCAGAACATCGTCAAAGCCATCCAGTACGCCGCCGCCAAGCTGAACGGCCGTACCTATCAGGAGGCCGCCGAATGAACGACATGACCCCCACCCGCGAACAGCGGGAAGCGCGGCTCGAGGGCATGGGCTGCAAGAGGAAGCGCGTCGAGGACATCCGCTTCACGCAGGGCAAGGGCCAGTATGTCGACGACATCAAGCTGCCCGGCATGCTGCATGGCGACTTCGTGCGCAGCCAGTACGCCCATGCCCGGATCAAGCGCATCGACGCGACCAAGGCGAAGGCGCTGCCGGGTGTCGTCGCGGTGATCACCGCCGAGGATCTGAAGCCGCTCGGCCTGCACTGGATGCCGACGCTCGCCGGCGACGTCCAGGCCGTGCTCGCCGACGGTCTCGTCTCGTTCCAGAACCAGGAGATCGCCTTCGTCGTCGCGGAGAACCGCTACATCACCGACGACGCGATCCAGCTGATCGAGGTCGAGTACGAGGAGCAGCCGGTCATCGTCGATCCGTTCCGCTCGATGGCGCCGGACGCGCCGGTGCTGCGCCCGGATCTCGCCGGCAAGACCGTCGGCGCGCACGGGCCGCGCAAGCATCACAACCATATCTTCGAATGGACCATCGGCGACAAGCCCGCGACCGACGAGGCCTTCCGTCAGGCCGAGGTCACGATCAAGGAGATGATCTCCTACCATCGCACCCATCCCTCGCCGCTCGAGACCTGTCAGGCGCTGGCGAGCTTCGACAAGATCAAGGGCGAGCTGACGGTCTACGGCACGTTCCAGGCGCCGCATGTGATCCGCACGGTCGCCTCGCTCCTGTCGAAGATCCCCGAGCACAAGATCCATGTGATCGCGCCCGACATCGGCGGCGGCTTCGGCAACAAGGTCGGCGCCTACGCCGGCTACATCTGCGCGATCGTCGCCTCGATCGTGACCGGGCTGCCGGTCAAGTGGGTCGAGGACCGGATGGAGAACCTCTCCACCACGTCCTTCGCCCGCGACTATCACATGACCGCCGAGATCGCGGCCACGAAGGAGGGCAAGGTCACCGGCCTGCGCGTCCACGTGCTCGCCGATCACGGCGCGTTCGATGCCTGCGCCGACCCGTCCAAGTGGCCGGCCGGCTTCATGAACATCGTCACCGGCTCTTACGACTTCCCCGTCGCGCATCTCGCGGTCGACGGCGTCTACACCAACAAGGCACCGGGCGGCGTTGCCTATCGCTGCTCGTTCCGCGTCACCGAGGCGGCCTATTGCATCGAGCGGGCGATGGACATCCTGGCGCAGAAGCTCGGCATGGACCCGGCCGATCTCCGGATGAAGAACTTCATCCGCCGCGAGCAGTTTCCCTACCAGTCCGCGCTCGGCTGGGAATACGACTCCGGCGACTATCACCTCGCCATGCAGAAGGCGATGGACACGATCGGCTACCGCGAACTCCGCGCCGAGCAGAAGGCCAGGCAGGAGGCCTTCAAGCGCGGCGAGACGCGCGAGATCATGGGGATCGGCGTGACCTTCTTCACCGAGATCGTCGGTGCGGGGCCCTCGAAGAACTGCGACATCCTCGGCGTCGCGATGTTCGACAGCGCCGAGATCCGCATCCATCCGACCGGCTCGATCATCGCGCGGATGGGCTCGAAGTCTCAGGGCCAGGGCCACGAGACGACCTGGGCGCAGATCATCGCGACCGAACTCGGCATTCCCGCCGACGACATCATGATCGAGGAGGGCAACACCGACACGGCGCCCTACGGCCTCGGCACCTACGGGTCGCGGTCGACGCCGGTCGCCGGTGCGGCCATCGCGATGGCCGCGCGCAAGATCAAGAACAAGGCGCAGATGATCGCCGCGCATCTGCTCGAGGTCTCGGAATACGACCTCGAATGGGACATCGACGGCTTCCGCGTGAAGGGCAATCCCGAGCGCGCGAAGACCATGAAGGAGATCGCCTGGGCCGCCTACAACAGCCCGCCGCCCGGCCTCGAGCCGGGTCTGGAGGCGGTCAACTACTACGATCCGCCGAACATGACCTACCCGTTCGGTGCCTATTTCTGCGTGATGGACGTCGATGTCGACACCGGCGTCGCCAAGATCCGGCGCTTCTACGCGCTCGACGATTGCGGCACCCGCATCAATCCGATGATCATCGAGGGGCAGGTCCACGGCGGGCTCACCGAAGCCTTCGCGATCGCGATGGGGCAGGAGATCAAATACGACGAGACCGGCAACGTGCTCGGCGCGTCGTTCATGGACTTCTTCCTGCCGACCGCAGTCGAGACCCCGAGGTGGGAGACCGACTTCACGGTGACGCCGAGCCCGCATCACCCGATCGGCGCCAAGGGCGTCGGCGAGAGCCCGAATGTCGGCGGCGTGCCGTGCTTCTCGAACGCGGTCAACGACGCCTTCGGCTTTCTCGGCTCGACGCATATCCAGATGCCGCATGATGCCTGGCGCATCTGGGAAGCGGCGAAGCGGCTCGGCCTGCACGCGGTCTGAACCCGAACCCCCGCGGCGGCCGGCACTGGCCGGTCGCCGCCCCATCCTCGGCCCGAGACCCGCTCGGCCCTTCCCGGGACGCCGCCCGACCATGCTCGATAGCCAGCCCCCCGATCGCCAAACCATTGCGGATCGCCTCGCCGGCGTCGGCTATGTCGCCGACGGCGCGCTCGCGACCGCGCTGCAGCTCATGGATCTGCTGCAGCGACCGTTGCTCATCGAAGGCGAGGCGGGCGTCGGCAAGACCGAGGTCGCCAAGGCGCTCGCCGCCGTTCACGACACGCGGCTGATCCGGCTGCAATGCCACGAGGGTCTGGACCGGGCGGACGCGCTCTACGAATGGAACTATCAGCGCCAGCTCCTGGCCATCAAAACGCGCGAGGGCCTCGACGCCGACGAGACCGAGGCGCATGTCTTCTCCGAGCGCTACCTGCTCGAGCGACCGCTGCTCGCGGCGATCCGCCAGCCGGTCGCGCCGGTGCTGCTGATCGACGAGGTCGATCGTGCCGACGAGGAGTTCGAGGCGTTCATGCTCGAAGTCCTGTCGGATTTCCAGGTCTCGATCCCCGAACTCGGCACCATCACGGCGACCGCGATCCCGCGCGTGGTGCTGACCTCCAACGGCACGCGCGAGCTTTCCGACGCGCTGCGGCGGCGCTGCCTCTATCACGCGCTCGACTTCCCCGATGTCGAGCGCGAGGCGCGCATCCTGCTCGCCCGGCTGCCCGGCATCGATACGACGCTGGCGCTGCAGATCGCGCGGCTGATCGAGCGCATCCGCAAGGAGGAACTCACCAAGACGCCCGGCGTCGCCGAGACGCTCGACTGGGCGGCGGCGCTCGTCGGGCTCGGTGTGACGCGGCTCGACGAGGCGCGCGAAACCGTGTTCGAGACGCTCGCCTGCGTGCTCAAGACCCGCGAGGATCGCGCCCGTATCGGCCGCGAGGTCGTCGACCGCCTGATCGGAAAGGTGGCGTGACATGGCTGCGACTCCGGCTGCGCAACGACTCGAAACATGGGACGACATCGGCCGCGCGATCCGCCGCCGCGTCGCCGGCTTCGTCGCGACCCTGCGCGACAACGGCTTTCGCGTCGGCCTTGCCGAGGCGCGCGACGCGGCGCGTCTGCTCGCGCACCCGACGGTCACACGACCGTCGGACGCAAAGCCGGCGTTGCGGGCGCTGTTCTGTGGCCGGCGATCGGATTGGGATGCGTTCGATGCGCTGTTCGACGCGTTCTGGGCCGGCAGGGGCGTGAAGACCCGTGTCGCGGTGTCGGGTTCGAGCGCGATGGTAAGCCAGCGAACCATCAAGTCCATGCAGGACGCGCGGGCCGGGGCAGGGATGGCTGGTCCGGCGATGGACGTCGAACGGGGCGCCGAGGGCCCGGAGACGGAAGCCGACCCGTCCGGTCGACGCGAGGGCGCGAGCCTGTTCGAGGCGCTCGCACGCACCGACTTTCGCCACATCGCCGATCCGGAGGCGCTCGCCGAGGCGCATGCGCTCGCGGCGCGGCTCGCGCGGCGGATGCGCGCCCGGCTGACGCGCCGGGACAAGGCCGCGCGCCATGGGGCCCGGCTCGATCTGCGCCGCACGATCCGGGCGAGCGTCGCGACCGGCGGCACGCCGATCGCGCTCGTGCGCCGGCGCCCGCGTTCGCGCCCGCTGCGGCTCGTGGTGCTGGTCGACGCCTCCGGCTCGATGAGCCTCTACACGGGCGTGTTGCTGCGCTTCGTCCACGGCGTGCTCGACCATTTCCGCGAGGCGGAAGCGTTCCTGTTCCACACGCGGCTCGTCCATGTCTCGGATGCGTTAAAGGAGAAGGACGCAGGCCGCGCGCTCGATCGCCTCGGGTTGATGGCCGAAGGCGTCGGCGGCGGCACGCGGATCGGCGACAGCCTCGCGACCTTCAACCGACACCACGCCGCGCGCGTCATTCACTCGCGCACCTGCGTGATGATCCTGTCCGACGGCTACGACACCGGCGAGCCTGAACGGCTCGGCGCCGAGATGGCGGCGCTCGGTCGCCGCTGCCGGCGCATCGTCTGGCTCAATCCGCTGCTCGGATGGGAGGGCTACGAGCCCTCGGCCCGCGGGATGTCGGCCGCGCTGCCGCACATCGACCTGTTCGCGCCCGCCCACACGATCGAGAGCCTGATGGCGCTCGAACCCTATCTCGCGCGCATCTGAGGAGGAGCCCATGCAACCTCGGACCGACGTCATCGACCTCGCCGCGACGCTGAAGGCGCGCAACGAGGCCTTCTGCCTCGCGACCGTGGTGCGCACGGTCTCGGTCACGGCCGCCAAGGCCGGCGCCAAGGCGGTGATCCGGCCCGACGGCACGATCTCCGAGGGCTGGATCGGCGGCGGCTGCGCCCGGGCGGCGGTGGTCAAGGCCGCGCGCGAGGCGCTCGGCGACGGCCAGCCGCGGCTGGTCTCGGTCATGCCGAAGGACATTCTCGCCGAACTCGGTCTAAAGCCCGGCGAGGAGCGCGACGGTATCCGCTTCGCCCGCAACATGTGCCCGAGCCGTGGCACGCTGGATGTCTTTGTCGAACCGATGCTGCCCAGGCCCGAGCTGGTCGTGCTCGGTGCGAGCCCGGTCGCGGTCGCGCTTTCGGATCTCGCAGCGCGCTTCGGCTATCGGGTCGCGGTTTCCGCGCCCGCCGACGATCTCGCGCTCCATGGCGAGGCCGACGAGCGCATCGAGGGCCATGCCCTGCCCGCCGTCGCGACCGGTCATCGGTTCGTGGTCGTCTCCACCCAGGGGCGCGGCGACGAGGCGGCGCTGAAGGCGGCGCTTCAGGGCGAGGCCGATCATGTCGCCTTCGTCGGCAGCCGCCGGAAGATGGCGGCGCTGCGCGAGAGCCTCGCCGAGGCGGGCGTCGCCCTCGACCGGCTCGACCGGGTCAAGGCGCCGGCCGGGCTCGACCTCGGCGCGATCACGCCCGAGGAAATTGCGCTCTCCATCCTCGCCGAAATCCTGTCGCTGCGCCGTGCCGGCCAGCGCGTGCCCCACGAGATATGAGGACCAACCCCATGCAGATGAACGACAGCCAGCGCATCGCCGCCCCGCGCGCCTCGATCCGTGGCCATGCGAACCTGGAGATGACAGTTGCGAACGGGATGATCGCCAGCGGCCGGCTCAAGGTCGACCCCGTGAAGGCGATGTTCGGCGGCAAGTCGGCCGCGGCTCTGGTTCTCGCGCTCCTGCTGCCGATCGGCGCGGCGCATCTCTGCTGTCTCGGCAGTGCCCATGCCGACACCGGGCTCGCCCATGCGGCGATCTGCACCGGCTCGCCGGTCCGCTGAGCGGATCCGGCCGGCGCGTGCATGTTGCGCGGCCCGATCGGAACCGGTCGCGCCGATCGGCGGGGATCGCCCTCAATCGGCCTTCGCGGCGATCCGGCGTCTCGCGAGTGTGAGGCCGAGGCCGACCATGACGTAGGCCGCGGCGGCGCCATAAAGCCCGAGCAGCGGGATCAATGCGCTGTTCAATGCCGCCGAGGCGATCACGGCACCGATCGCCGTCGTGGCGATCGCCTGGTCGCGGTGCTGCGAGATCAGCACGAAGCCGAGGCCCTCGGACGTCATCCGCGCGAGCGTGCCGAGCATGATCAGTGCGAAGACCGGCAGCGAGGCTGCCAGGATCGGGCGCCCCATCAACGGCAGCAGCGCGGGCATGACCAGACCGGCCGCGAGTGCGAGGCCGATCCCCCAGCGGGCGGTCTCCAGCGCGATCCGTCGCCGCTCCTTGCCGATGAGGGCCGTGTCGCCGGTGCGTGCCGCGCTCACGAGCGCTGGCATCTGCGGCAGCATGATGCCGTTGACCGCCAGCGTGTGCACGACGTTGGTGTAGGACCAGAAGAACGTGTAGATGCCGACCGCCTCCATGCCGAGGAAATAGGAGACGAGAAAGCGGTCGAGGTAGAGGTTGCCGACCACGCCGATGTCGGCGATCCAGAACGGCACGCCACCGACGAAGGCGCGGCGCAGATAATCGCGATCGAAGCCGGCGAACCGCCACCATCCACGGGTCACGGCGAGGATCGCGATCGCGATCCAGCTGAGCGACAGACCGCCGACCCAGCATAGCAGGACGGTATCGAGGCTGCGGGCGCCGGGATCGATGAGGCCCCAGAGGATGGCGATCAGGGGCCACAGGCCCGAGCGGATGAAAAACAGGATGTTCGCCGCGACCGCCTGACCGCGTCCGATCTGCAGCGAGAACGCATCGAGCGAGAGATGTTCCAGCAGAAGGATGGCGGCGATCAGCATGGCTGTCGTCGCCCCGATCGGGGGGCCGAACCACATTGCGCCCGCCCAGAGCAGGGCCTGAACGGCGAGTTCGATCGCGAAGGTCGTGGCGAGCCTGGTTGTGGCGATCGGGATCGCAGCGGATCGGTCGAGACCGACCACCAGGCGTGAGGTCCAGTCGTGGATGCCGAAGCTCAGGATGACCGGCAGACCGGTCACCAGGCCCACGATGAGACCGTAGGCGCCGACATCGGCGAGGCCGAGGTAACGCGCCATGTAGATCGTCAGAGCGAACTTGGCGCCGGCATTGCCGAGCCGCAGCAGGACCATCGCCGCCTGGGCCGCTGTCCGACGGTGTCTCTTTGCGAGCTTCAGCAGGTTCGACGTCATCGCGGTCGGTGGCTCCGATCGGTCGCGCGCGGCGGTTCGGACGCAGGGCTCGGCGCGGCGCTCACGCGAAGCGCTTCAGAAAGGCGTGGGTAAGGCGCGCCGTCTCGTCCCAGTCGAACCGGCGGGCGCGCTCGAGCCCGGCGGCGCGCAGATGCGCGCGGAGCTCGCTATCGGAGAGCAGGCGCACCAGTGCATCGCCGAGCGCCGACGTGTCGTGCGGATCGACGAGCAGCGCTGCGTCGCCGACCACTTCGGGCAGGCTGGTCACGTCCGAGACGATCGCCGGTGTGCCGCAGGCCATGGCCTCGAGCGGCGGAAGGCCGAACCCTTCGGCGAACGACGGGAAGGCAAAGACGCCGGCTCCGGCCATCAACAGCGGCAGTTCGGCGTCCTCGATCCGGCCGACAAGACGCGACCGGGGTGGCAGTGGCGGGATTTCGGAGCCGTCGAATGCACGGCCGTAGGCGGCCGCATCGCCGGCGATCACCAGCTCGATCCGATCGTCGATCCGCGGAGCGATCGCGGCCCAGGCCTCGATCAGCCCGCGGAGATTCTTGCGCGCCGAGCCGGAGCCGACCGACAGCACATAGCCGGGGGTGAGTGTATGCGCCGTGCAGAAGCGATCGAGTGCCTCGGGCTCGGCGGGACGGAAGCGATCGTGATCGACGCCGAGCGGCGTCGCGAGGATGCGGTCGGGTGCAAGATCGAAACGCTCGATGATGGCACGACGCGAATACTCGGACACGGTCAGGACAGCATCGACACGCTTCAACATGCGGGGGATGAACCAGCGATAGAACCGGGTCCAGCCCGGCGCCGCGTCGGCATCGGGTCCTTCGAGCATGGCGAGGTCGTGCAACGTCACGACGAGGGGGGCACGGGCGATGAGCGGCGCCGTGTTCGATGGGCTCCAGATCAGCCGGTCACGCGCGCGCAAGGGCAGCACGGTCTGCTCCCACAGGATGCCGCGCGCCTGTCCGGCCGGGCGCGCAGGGCCGATGACGGCCATGTCGGGAATGCGCCGGGCGATCTCACCGGTGTAGCGCTGGATCCCGGTTGTCGCCTGGGACAGGCATCTTCCGTTGCAGACGATCATGATGATCTCCCGGGAACCGGCGGCGGCGTCAGGTGCAGGACTGCAGGACCCCACGGGTCGCGATCGCGGTCTTCTCCCAGTTGAAGTCCGCGGCACGTGCGAGCCCGGCCTGGCGCAGTCCGGCGGCGCGCGCCGGATCGGAAAAGAAGCCGATCAGTGCGTCGGCGATGTCGTCGAGGTCGCTCGGATCGACGAGCAGGGCGGCATCGCCGGCCACTTCCGGCAGGCTGGTGCCCCGGCTGGTCAGCACGGGCGTGCCGGAGGCCATGGCTTCCAGTACCGGAAGGCCGAAACCCTCATAGAGCGACGGATAGGTCAGCAGCGCCGCACCGGCATAGAGCAACGGCAGATCGGCATCGCCGACCCGGCCGAGGATCCTTGTGCGCGGCGGCAACTGATCGAGCGTGGTTCCGCTCAAGACCCGCGCCGGACCCGCACCGCCGGCGATGACCAGTTCGACGTCCTCGTCGATCTGTGCCTGAGCTCGAGACCAGGCCCGGAGGAGACCGGTGACGTTCTTGCGCGCGGAGAGTGCGCCGACGAACAGCAGATAGCGACGCGGCAAGCCGAGCCGCGCGCGCATCTCCTCGATCGCGGCAGGGTCTTGCAGATGAAAGCGCTCGTGGTCGACTGCGAGGTGGGTGACGTGAATGCGGGCTTCGTCAAGGCCGAAGCGCTCGATCAGACGGGCGCGGGTGAACTGCGAGACGGTGATGATCGCCTCGACACGGGAGAGCAGGGTCGGGAGGACGAGATGGTAGAGCGCGCGAAACGAGGCCGAAAAGCCGGCCGGCACATCGAACGGAGCGATGTCGTGGACGGTCACGACCTGCCGCCGCACCGCGATCGGGCCGGTGTTGCAGGGGCTCCAGAGCAGTCGGCGGCCGATCCGCATCGGCAGGACCGCCTGTTCCCACAGGTGGCCCATGACACCGGCCGCCGAATGGCCCGGCCGGATTGTTTCGATCCCGGGCATCCGCGCGAGGATCTCATGTGTATACCGCTGGATGCCGGTCATCGGCGTGTCGAGGACGCGGGCATTGCAGACTATGGTCATCCTCGTCCTCTCGGGGAGCGATGCCCCGGTCGCGCGATCGGCTTCCCGGCGGCTCTTGCGGGTTTCCGCCGGTTTTGACGTTCGAGAGATTACGGACCCGAGATCAATAAGATCTGAATCGAGTTGGCTGCCTCCATGTCGGCCTCGGCCCGAGAAACCGGTCGTGGCTTCATGGCTGCGACGTGGCTGAAGGTGTGGTGCCATGGCTTGGCTTCGGCGGTGATCGGATCGGCGATGGTCCTGTCAATCTTGCCGAGGGCGCCCCGATGTCATGGCGCGGCCATCAACTAATATATTCCGTTACGGTATGTGATAACGACCGACGATCTTCCGAGATTTACGATCGAACAAGTATTCCAGGATTATCGTCCGAGGAACGATCGATCCGGAGGAATCATGTCTGCCGCCGTCCAAACCAACCGAGGTGTGTTTCGTTCGATCGGCGCCAAGATCTTCGCCGGGGTGGCCGCACTCGCGGTGCTGGCCGGCGTCGTCGGCGCCGTCGGCTATCGCGGCCTCGATACGCTCGGCGATCTCGTCGACCAGACGGCTTCGGCCTCGGCGGTAATGTCGGGCTTCAATGACGCGAGCGGGGCCGTGGCGGCCTTCGTGCTCGCGCCGGAGGACAAGTTCATCGCGCGCGGCCTCGCGGCGCTCGACGCGGCGACGGCCGCGTCCGACCGGATCGTCGAGGCGGACACCCGCGACAGGATCAAGCGCCAGATCGACGATTTCCGCAGCACCTTCGCCGATCTCCGGAAAGCGTCATCGGTGATCGCGGCGGCGGCGACCGAGATGACGACCACCGGAGACGAACTGGTCAAGACGGCGAATGCCACCGAGACCGAGAGCTTCCAGAAGGTCGAGACCGTTGATCGCGAGGTCGCCGCGATCCAGCTCGATCTCGGTCAGATCCGCTCGGTGAGCCTGGCGGCGAGCAAGCTGCAGGCGGCGATCTACGAGGCGCGGACCGCGCTCATCGCCTATGCGCGCCAGCCCGACCCGATCCTGGTCTCGAAGGCGCAGGCGACCGTGATCATCGCCAAGCCGGATCTCGAGATGCTGGTCAAGATGGCCGGCTGGCCGGCGACGCAGAAGCACGTGCAGCGCATTTCCGAGCGCTACGAGGCACTCGAAAAGAAGCTTCAAATTACCGACGCCTTCGACGAGACGGTCGCGACCGACGCGATCGACGACGCCAATGTGCTGACCCGCACGGTGACGACGCTGCTCACCACGCTGAACCTGCTCGCGACCACCAACGACGAGATCCTGCGCGAGCGTGCCGACGAGCGCTCGAAGGTGCGCGTCACGGCCGGTTCGGTGCGCAGCTTCGGCGACAGCGCGAAGATCGCGGTCGCCGGCGCGGACAAGTTCCGGCTCGATCCGTCGGAGGCCAATGCCGAGGCGGTGCGCGCGGCGATCAAGCGCGCCGACGGCTTCGGCAAGATGCTGGAGCGGATCGGCCTGGCCCAGCTGCGCGAAGGGCTCGGCAAGCTCGGCGCTGCCTTCGACCGGATGGTGGCGGCGAAGCGCGACCTCGACGGCTCGATCGGCCGGGCGCTCGAGCGTTCGACCGCAGCCAGCCAGGCCATCGCGGCAATCGTGCGCGACCAGCAGGCAACGGCGCGCGACGAGCGCGGTACCAACGCCATGATCGTGATCGGCACGGGGCTCGCCGCGCTCGGCTTCGTCGTGGTGATCGCGCTGTTCATGGCGCGCAAGGTCGCGGCGCCGATCCGCGGCATCACGGCGGCGATGCAGCGGCTCGCGCGTGGCGAGACCGCGCTCGATCTCGATGCCCGCGACCGCACCGACGAGATCGGCGACATGATCGCCGCGGTCTCCGTGTTCCGCGACAATGCGATCGAACGCCAGCGCCTCGCGCGGGACCAGGCCGAGAAGGACGAGCAGGAGCGGCGCCGGCAGGCGAAGATCGAAGAGCTGATCCGCAGCTTCCGGGCCGAGATGTCGACCGTGCTCGAGGTCGTGTCGCAGAGCGCCGATCGCATGCAGTCGACCGCCGACCAGCTCAATGCCGGCGCCTCGGGCGCCTCGGATCAGGCGCGCAGCGCCTCGTCCTCGTCGCGCGATGCGACCGCCTCGGTGCAGACCGTCGCGACGGCGGCCGAGGAACTCTCCGCTTCGATCGGCGAGATCGGCCAGCAGGCGCGCGGTGCCCTTGACCTCGTGGAGGCGACCTCCGGCAACGCCTCGTCGACCGCCGCGCGCTCGGCCGTTCTGGTCGAGGCCGCGACCAAGATCGGCGATGTCGTGTCGCTGATCCGCTCGATCGCCGGCCAGACCAATCTGCTCGCGCTCAATGCCACGATCGAGGCGGCGCGCGCCGGCGAGGCGGGCAAGGGTTTCGCGGTGGTGGCGAACGAGGTCAAGGCGCTCGCCAACCAGACCTCGCGGGCGACCGACGACATCGTCGCGCAGATCGACCAGATCCAGGCGGCGACGCGCACCGTGGTCGACGCGATCGAAGGCATCACTCAGGGCATCGGCGACGTGAAGACCTATACGACCTCGATCGCCGCAGCGGTCGAGGAGCAGGGGGCGGCGACGGCCGACATCGCGCGCAGCGTGGTGCGGGCGGCCGACGGCACCGGCCATGCGACCGAGTCGGTCGATCAGCTGGCGCGGTCGGTCGAGGAGACCACCCACTCGGCAACCAGCGTGCTGCAGGTCTCGCGCGAGCTCAACAGCCAGGCCCAGCGCGTCCGCGCGATCCTCGACGACTTCCTGCAGGGTGTCGCGGCCGCCTGAGGCCGCAACGCTCGGCCGACGTTCAGCCGCCAGCTGGCGGTACCCGCGGCATCAGCCGCCAGCCGGCGGCAGGGGCCGCGGCTTGCGGTCGAGGTCGATCGCCACGAAGGTGAATACCGCCTCGGTGACCTTCGCGGTCTCGGTTTCCTCGCGGGCGCGGCGCCAGGCCTCGATGCGGATGCGCATCGAGGTGCGGCCCTCGCCGACGATCGCGCCATAGAAACTGACTTCGTCACCGACCAGAACCGGCCTGTGGAAGCTCATGCCCTCGACCGCGACGGTGGCGGCGCGGCCGCGCGCGCGGCGCGTCGCGACATTGCCGGCGGCGAGGTCCATGTTGGCCATGAGCCAGCCGCCGAAGATGTCGCCGGCCGGGTTGGTGTCGGCGGGCATGGCGATGGTGCGGATCACCGGCGCGCCGAACTGGGCTTCCGGATCGACGATCGGATCGGTGGTCGGGTGGGCGGACATCGGGCCTCGTCGGTCGGGGACGGCGGAGGGCGGGGACGGTCAGCCGAACCTAGACCGTTCAGGCCTCTAGGGAAAGTTACGGACTTCCGACCCTGGCCGGTCCGATCGTCGCGCTTGGGGACTTCACGCCCGAAGCCCTCACGCGAAAAGACCGGGCCGCATATGCTGCGCCCCGGTCTCGTTTTCAGAACCCCGTCGATGTCGTGGGATCGTGTCAGGCCGCGTAGCGGTCGAGCGCCAGATCGCCGGCTTCGATCTCTGGATGGCGGGCGCCGATCAGGTCGGCGAGAACGCTCGCCGAGCCGCAGGCCATGGTCCAGCCGAGCGTGCCGTGGCCGGTGTTGAGCCACAGGTTGCCGAACTTCGTACCGCCGATGATCGGGGTGCCGTCCGGCGTCATCGGCCGGAGGCCGGACCAGAAGGTCGCGGCCTTCAGGTCGCCGCCACCCGTGAACAGATCGTCGACCGAATGTTCGAGTGTGGCGCGGCGCGCCTCCGGCAGGTCGGTCGAGAAGCCGGAGACCTCGGCCATGCCGCCGACGCGGATGCGATCGCCGAGGCGGGTGATCGCGATCTTGTAGGTCTCGTCCATGATGGTCGATTCCGGCGCGCGCGCCTCGTCGAGGATCGGGGCGGTGATCGAGTAGCCCTTGACCGGATAGACCGGCAGCGACAGGCCGAGGTCGCGCAGCATGCGCGGCGTGTAGCTGCCCATGGCCGCGACATAGGCATCGGCCTGGAACGTGCCGGCATCGGTCACCACGCCGGTGATGCGGTCGCCGGAGCGGGTCAGGTTGCGGATCGAGACGCCATAGCGGAAGTGCACGCCGAGGCTCTCGGCGATCGAGGCGAGCGCGTTGGTGAACTTGAAGCAGTCGCCGGTCTCGTCGTTCGGCAGGCGCAGGCCGCCGACGAACTTCTCACGGACATGGGCGAGCGCCGGCTCGACGCCGATGCAGCCGTCGACGTCGAGCGTCTCGAACGGCACGCCGTCCTGCTTCAGGATCGCGATGTCCTTGTCGGCTGCGGCGAGCTGCTTCTCATAGCGGAACAGCTGCAGCGTGCCCTGGGTGCGCTCGTCATACTTGATGCCGGTGCGCTGGCGCAGCGCGATCAGGCAATCGCGGCTGTATTCGGCGAGGCGGACCATGCGGCCCTTGTTGACCGCGTAGCGCGAGGAGGTGCAGTTCGCCAGCATCGAGATCAGCCAGCGGTACATGTCCGGATCGAGCGTCGGGCGCAGGATCAGCGGCGCGTGCTTCATGAACAGCCACTTGACCGCCTTCTGCGGGATGCCGGGCGCGGCCCAGGGCGAAGCGTAGCCGGGTGAGATCTCGCCGGCGTTGGCGAAGCTCGTCTCGAGCGCCGGCCCCGCCTGACGGTCGAGCACCGTCACCTCATGGCCGGCATAGGCCAGATAATAGGCCGTGGTCACGCCCACGACACCGCCGCCGAGCACCAGAACCTTCATCGTAAGCCCCTCGCAGTTAGGTCAAGTTCGAACAGGACGCGGTCGATCGAACCGCGGAAAGCAGGAGCCGTGCCGGCACGCCATCGCGATGCCGAACGGGGATCGGTTAGCCGAGACCCGTGCGGGTCTCAGGCGGTCTCGTAGCGCCGCGCGAAGCGGTGCCCGAGGCCGGTCAGGATCTCGTAGGGAATGGTGCCGGCGTCGCGCGCCACATCCGCGAGCGACTGGTGCGGACCGACGAGCTCGACCATGTCGCCCGGCTTCAGGGCGCCATCGGGAAGTGCGGTCACGTCGATGATCGTGCTGTCCATTGAGACGCGGCCGACGATGGGCAGGCGCACGCCGTCGAAGACCATGGCGCCGCGGTTGCTCAGCGCACGCGGCCAGCCGTCGGCATAGCCGACCGCGACGGTCGCGAGGCGGCGGACGCCTTCGGTCGTGTGGGTCAGGCCGTAGCCGACGCCGACGCCGGCCGGCACGTCGCGGAGCTGGACGACCGGCGCGCGCAGGGTCACGACCGGCTTCAGCGGCGAGCCCTTGTCGGAGACCGGATGAACGCCGTAGAGCGCCAGACCCGGGCGGATCAGGTCGAAGCCGAAGCCGTTCAGGAATGCCGCGCCCGAATTGCCGAGCGCGCGCGGTGCCGGCGGCAGGCGCTCGGTCAGCGCGCAGAACTCGGCGAACTGCGCGGCGTTGGCCGGCGAATTCGGCTCGTCGGCGCAGGCGAGATGGCTCATCACCAGCACGACGTCGATGGCGGCGAGAATGCCCGGATCGGCGGTCAGGATGTCGACCTCGGCGCGGGCGAGGCCGAGACGGGTCATGCCGCTATCGACCTGCACCGCGGCCGCCAGGCGCTGGCCGCGCAGCGTGCATTCGGCCGACCAGCGCAGCACCTGATCCAGCCCGTTCAGCACCGGCACGATGCCGGCATCGGCGGCGACGGCCTCGGCGCCCGGCGCGAGGCCGTTCAGCACGTAGAGCGACGCCTCGCGCGGCAGGATGCGGCGCAGGTCGAGCGCTTCGACGAGATGGGCGACGAAGAAGTCGCGGGCGCCGGCCTTGTAGAGCGTGGTCGCCACTTCGCGGGCGCCGAGGCCATAGGCGTCGGCCTTGACCACGCCGGCGACGCGCGCCTGCGGCTGGAGCCGCTGGAGCGTGGCGTAATTGGCGGCCAGGGCGCCGAGATCGACCACGAGTTCGCCCGCGCCCAGCAACACGCTGTCGATATCCGCTGTCACCCGGCTCAGCATGGTCCGCCCTCCTGGTCCGTCGCTCGCGAAGGCCGCCCGCTGCACCTCTCGCGGGCTTGCCTAAATTCAGGACATGAAAGACAGTGTCTCAGACATTCGTTCGAATGTGGCATCTCGATGCGCATGCTTACTGCGATTTCGTGTTTATGGCGCAATAATATTGCGTAATTTCAGGAGAAAGTTGTCGTGCAGCTCGACGAGTTCGACCGCCGCATCATCCGTCTGCTGCGCAAGGACGGGCGCATGACCAATGTCCAGTTGGCGCGCGAGATCGGGCTCTCGCCCTCGGCGTGCCTGCGCCGCGTGCAGGCGCTGGAGGCGAACGGCGTCATCCGCGGCTATACGGCGATCATCGGCGGCGACGAGGCGGACGGCATGATCGTGATCGTGCAGATCACGCTCGACCGGCAGGCCGAGGAGACGCTGAACCAGTTCGAGGAGGCGATCCGCAAGCACCCGGAGATCCGCGAGTGCTACCTGATGACCGGCGTCGCCGACTACCTGATCCGCGCCGAGGTCGCGAGCGCGGCCGACTACGAGCGCATGCACAAGGAGGTACTGTCGCGCCTGCCCGGCGTCGCGCGCATCCAGTCGAGCTTCGCGATCCGCAGCGTGTTGCAGGTGCCGGGGCGGTGAGCCGAGGGTGAGCGGGGCTCGACAGCGGCGACGCCGCGTGAAACCGTCCGCGCCGCAGTCAGCCGAGCCAGAGGAAGAACCATGATCGACGACGAACGCGCGCTCCGGCAGGCGATCATCGACAAGTGCCTGTGGATGAACGCGAGCGGGCTCAACCAGGGCACCTCGGGGAACATCTCGGCGCGTTTCGGCGATCGCATGCTGATCACGCCGAGCGCGACGCCCTACGATGATCTGCGCCCCGAGATGATCGCGTCGATGCCGATCGTCGGCGCCGAGGCCGAGGGCTATGGACACTGGCAGGGGCCGCTCAAGCCTTCGACGGAGTGGCGGTTCCATCTCGACATCTTCGCCGCCCGGCCGGATGTCGGCGCGATCGTGCACACGCATTCGACCTATGCCACGGTGCTCGCGATCGCGCGGAAGCCGATCCCGGCCTGCCACTACATGATCGCCGCCTTCGGCGGCACCGATATCCGCGTCGGCGACTACGCGACCTACGGCACGGCGGCGCTTTCGGCACATGCGTTGACGGCGCTCGAGGGCCGCAATGGCTGCCTGCTCGCCAACCACGGCATGATCGCGGCCGGCCCTGGCCTCGACAAGGCGATGTGGCTCGCGGTCGAGCTGGAGACGCTCGCCAAGCAATACTATCTCGCGCTGCAGATCGGCGGCCCGGTGATCCTGTCGGACGCCGAGATCGCCGATGCGGCCAAGGGCTTTGCGAGCTACGGGCTGCAGGACAAGCGGCCGCTCACGGCCGAGTGACGGCGATCAAGCCTCCGCCGGCCCGAAGCCGCCGCCGGTCGGGGTGATCACCGTGATCGCCTCGCCGGCGTCGAGGGGCGTGGAGAAGCAGCCGGGGCGCTCCTCGAGGCGGCCATCGTTGCGGCGGACGATGTTGCGGCCGATCTCGCCGGGGCCGCCGCCCTCGAGGCCGAACGGGGCGACGCGGCGGGCGCCCGAAAGCAGCGACAGCGTCATCGGTTCGCGGAACCGGATCGTGCGGCGCGTGCCGTCGCCGGCCTTGTGCCGGCCCGTTCCGCCCGAGCCGCGCCGGACCGAGAACTCCTCGAGCACCACGGGGAAGCGCGTTTCCAGGATCTCGGGATCGGTCAGGCGCGAGTTGGTCATGTGGGTGTGGATCGCGGCGGCGCCGTCGAAGCCGGGGCCGGCGGGGGCGCCGGAGCAGATCGTCTCGTAATACTGATAGCGTGCGTTGCCGAAGGTCAGGTTGTTCATCGTTCCCTGCGCGGCGGCGAGAGCGCCGAGCGCGCCGAACAGCGCGTTGGTCACCTGCTGGCTGACCTCGACATTGCCGGCGACGACCGCGGCCGGATATTGCGGCGACAGCATGGATCCCGGCGGCACGACGATGTCGATCGGCTCCAGGCAGCCGGCGTTCATCGGGATGTCGGCATCGACCATGACACGGAAGGCATAGAGCACCGCGGCGCGGGTGACCGGGGCAGGGGCGTTGAAATTGTCCGGCCGCTGCGGGCTCGTGCCGGTGAAGTCGACCGTCGCGCGGCGGGCGGTGCGGTCGACGGTGATCGCGACACGGATCTTCGAGCCGGAATCCTGTTCGAGTTCGAAGCTGCCGTCGTCGAGCCGATCGAGCACGCGGCGCACGCTCTCGGCGGCGTTGTCCTGGACGTGGCGCATGTAGGCCTGGACGGTGTCGAGGCCGAAATGCGCGATCATTTTCTTCAGCTCGGCCGCGCCGCGCGTGTTGGCGGCGATCTGGGCCTTCAGGTCGTTGACGTTCTGGGTCAGGTTGCGGACCGGGTAAGTCGCGCCGGTGAGAAGCGTCTCCAGCGCCGCCTCGCGCAGCACGCCGTTCTCGACCAGCTTGAAATTGTCGATGTAGACGCCTTCCTCCTCGATCGTGGTCGCCTCGATCGACATGGAGCCCGGCGCGATGCCGCCGATGTCCGCGTGGTGACCTCGGCTCGCGACCCAGAAGATGATCCGCTCGCCGTCCTCGTCGAACACCGGGGTGCACACCGTGATGTCGGGCAGATGCGTGCCGCCGTTGTACGGCGCGTTCAGCGCATAGACCTCGCCGGGGCGGATCACCGGATTGCCGGCGATCACGGCCTCGACCGACTTGTCCATCGAGCCGAGATGCACCGGCATGTGCGGCGCGTTGGCGACGAGCGCGCCGGCGGCATCGAAGACCGCGCAGGAGAAGTCGAGCCGCTCCTTGATGTTGACCGAGTAGGCGGTGTTCTGCAGCGCCACGCCCATCTGCTCGGCGATCGACATGAACAGGTTGTTGAAGATCTCCAGCATGACCGGATCGGCGTCGGTGCCGATCGCCTCGGTCTTCGGGCGAGGCGCGATACGGGTCAGCACGAGATCGTCGCGCGGCGTGAGCACGGCCTGCCATCCCGCCTCGACGACGACGGTCTGGTTCGGCTCGATCACGATCGCCGGCCCGCGGACACGGTCGCCGGCACGCATGTCGCGGCGCAGATGGACGGTTGCGTCGTGCCATGTGCCCTGGCTGAAGAACCGTGTCCGATCGGCGACCGGCGCGTCGCGTGTCTCCGTTTCGGTCGCGGCGGTCGATGCCAGCGCTGCCGCGCCGCCGACCGCCTCGATCGAGACGGCTTCGACCACCAGCGGCTTGTCGTGATCGACGAAGCCGAAGCGGGCGCCGTGCAGCGCCAGAAACGTCTCGCGCATCAAAGCTTCGGCCTCGGGGGCGAGTGCGTTTCCGTCGAGGGGCGCGGGCACGTCGAGCGTGGTGTCGGTGCCCTTGTAGCGGATGTGGGCGGTGACGCTGACGGTTACGTCGTCGGCCGCGACGCCCTGCTCGGCGAGTTCGGCGCGGCAGATCGCGGCGAGCCGGCGGGCGGCGTCGCCGAGGGGCGTGCGCATGTCCTCGATCGCGACGTCGATCGTCTCGACGCGCGAAGCGCGGATCGAGGCGAGGCCCATGCCATAGGCCGACAGCAGACCGGAGAGCGGATGGATCAGCACGCTCTCGATGCCGAGCGCGTCGGCGACCAGACAGGCGTGCTGGCCGCCGGCGCCGCCGAAACTGTTCAGCGCATAGGCGGTGATGTCGTAGCCGCGCTGGACCGAGATCTTCTTGACCGCCTCGGCCATGTTGGCGACGGCGATCTTCAGGAAGCCGTCGGCGACCTCCTCCGGGCTGCGGCCGTCCCCGACGCGGGTCGCGAGGTCGGCGAATTTCGTGGCGACGGCGTCGCGGTCGAGCGGCTGGTTCTGGTCGGGGCCGAAGATCGCCGGAAAATGCTGCGGCGACAGCTTGCCGACCATGACATTGGCGTCGGTCACGGTCAGCGGGCCGCCGCGCCGGTAGCTCGCCGGGCCGGGCACGGCGCCAGCGCTCTCCGGACCGACGCGGAAGCGGGCGCCGTCGAAGGCGAGGATCGAGCCGCCACCGGCGGCGACTGTGTGGATCAGCATCATCGGCGCCCGCATGCGCACGCCCGCGACCTCGGTCTCGAAGGCGCGTTCGAAGCTGCCGTCGTAATGGGCGACGTCGGTCGAGGTGCCGCCCATGTCGAAGCCGATCACCTTGTCGAAGCCGGCGGCGCGGCCGGTCTCGGCGAGGCCGACCACGCCGCCGGCCGGACCCGACAGGATCGCGTCGCGGCCCTGGAACCGGTCGGCGCCTGTGAGCCCGCCCGACGACATCATGAACATCAGCCGCGCGCCGGTGCGCGCGACGTCCAGTTCCTCCGAGACCTGCGCGACGTAGCGGCCGAGGATCGGCGACAGATAGGCGTCAACGACTGTCGTGTCGCCACGGCCGACCAGTTTGATGAGCGGCGAGACCGCATGGCTGACCGAGATCTGCGGGAAGCCGATGTCTTTGGCGATCTCGGCGAGCGCGATCTCGTGCGCGGAGTGGCGATAGCCGTGGATCAGCGCGATGGCGACGGCGCGGATACCGGCGTCGAAGGCGGCCTGCAGGTCGCGGCGCGCGGCGTCGCGGTCGAGCGGGCGCTCGACCGTGCCGTCGGCGAGCACGCGCTCGTGGGCCTCGATCACGCGCTCATAGAGCAGCGACGGCTTGACGATGTTCTTGGCGAAGATCTTGCGCCGGTCCTGGTAGCCGATCTCCAGCACGTCGGCGAGGCCGCGCGTGGTGACGAAGGCGGTGCGCTCGCCCTTGCGCTCCAGGAGCGCGTTGGTGGCGACGGTGGTTCCCATGCGGACCTCGCCGATCGCGCCGGTCGGGATCGGCTCGCCCCGGCCGAGGCCGATCAGCTTGCGGATGCCGGCGACCGCGGCGTCGCGGTAGGCGCCGGGGTTCTCCGACAGCATCTTGACGACATGCAGTTTTCCGGAGCCGTCGCGCCCGATCACGTCCGTGAACGTCCCGCCGCGATCGATCCAGAAATCCCACGCCATGCCCGTCGCCTCCGTTGGGTTCGGCGGGACCATGGGGCAAGAACGGTCGGCTGACCAGTGCCTCGGCCGGGGATGTGCCCGGCTCGGACCGGGGCACGGTCGCCCGGTGGGCGAGGCACAAGAGAAAGGCGCGGGCCGCATCGCGGCACCGCGCCTTTGCTTGCTCGAACGGAAGGTCGAGGGCGTCGCCTCAGGGCTTCGGCAGCTGCTGCGGATGCAGCTGGAACAGCCAGGTCTCGGTCAGGGCCGTCTCGCCCTGCTTCAGGTAGGCGCGCAGATCGACCGGCTCGGGGCCCTCGGCCCGGATGTCGAACTGCAGGCGCCAGTTCTTGCTCCAGGTGGTCGTCTCCAGGAACACCGAGGAGATCTCGCCGCGCGACGGCGTGATGACCGCCACCGGCTTCTGGTCCTTGGGGAACTGGTCGAGCGGGCCACCGCCGAACTCGATCGAGAAGCGACGGATCTCCGGCGGGTTGGCGCGGGTATAGGGGAAGCCGCCGCGGCCGATGCGGGTGAACAGCGGGCGGGCGAGGTTGGTCGCCGGGTAGGGCTCGTCGGCGCCCCAGTGCAGGCGGTAGCGGTATTCGAACGACTGGCCGGCCTTCACGGGTTCGCGCGGAACCCAGAAGCAGACCATGTTGTCGAAGTCCTCATGGTCGGTCGGCAGCTCGACGAGCTGCACCGAACCCGGACCCCAGCCGCCGATCGGCTCGATCCAGAGCGAGGGGCGGCGCTCGTAGTTCAGATAGCGGTCGAGATAGGCGGCCGGATCGCGCTGCCGCTGCATCAGGCCGAAGCCGCGCGGGTTGTCGTCGACGAAGGCCGAGGTGTGCGGCTGCGGCGGGTTGACCAGCGGCCTCCAGATGCGCTCGCCGGCACCGGTCCACAGCGCCAGGCCGTCCGAGTCGTGCGCGGCGCGGCGCCACTCGAGCTCATAGCCCTTGTCGTATTCCGAGAACCAGTACATCGAGGTCATCGGCGAGATGCCGAGCTTCTCGACGTCCTTGCGCATGAACAGCGACTTCTCGACGTCCATCACCACGCCTTCGGTGCGGCGGATGGTGAAGCGATAGGCGCCGGTGATCGACGGGCCGTCGAGCAGCGCGTGCACGACCATCGGCTGGTGCTCGGCGGTCGCGGGCGCGAGATAGAACTCGATGAAGTCCGGGAATTCCTCCGGCTTCGGGCCGGCGGTGTTGACGGCGACGCCGCGCGAGGACAGGCCATATTCGCCGAGCGAGCCGATGGCGCGGAAGTAGGAGGCGCCGAGGAAGGCGACCCAGTCCTTCTGGCGCCAGTCGGGACGCGACTTGGCTTCCTTGACCTGGAAGCCGGCGAAGCCGGAATCCTCCGGCAGGCGCTGGGCCGGGCTGTCGTCCGGCATGTCGAAGTATTCCGGCTCGTAGAGCACCTCGCGGGCCTTGTCGCCGTCGACCGAGTACATCTTGATGCCCTTGGGAAAGTATTTGCCCAGGGGGAAGAAGGTCACCGGGTAGACGCCCGGATTGTCGCCGTGCAGGGCGAAGTCGGTCTTGAACTTGATCTTGCCGTGGGCGGTGTAGTCGATCTGATCGACGATGTCCGGCGCCGGCTTGTACGGCATCTGATAGGGCTTGGTCGCCATCTCGCGGGCGCGGGCGACCAGCGCCGCGTAGGAGAAGGGCTTCGCCTGACCGAACTTCAGCGGGATCGCTTGCGCCTCGCGGACGGAGACGCCGAGGCCGGCGAGGAAGGCGGCGGCGGCCGAGGCGGCCAGGAGATCACGGCGGGAAGGATCGGCGCTCATTCGGTCTCTCAAAAACGGGCTCTGGCGACTTCGAAACGGCATCATTGACGGGTCGCCGCGTCAACGATGTAGGACACCCGTCGTTCGCCTGCAATCACGGCGGAAACGAGACCGCGTGCCTTCGTGCGAATTGGTTTCCGCTCCCCGCCCGTCGATCCCGAGCCGGAGGGCGGAGCGCCTTTGCCGGCTCAGGGATCGGCACGTCGAGGCGGCCCCGATCGTCGGTCCACGATCAGGGGCCGACCACCTTCGAACAATCTCTGCGGCCGGACAGGGCGCAGGTCTGCAGCTTGTCGTAGGCGTTCATCTGTTCGAACGCCCACCAGCACAGGCCGAGCAGGACGGCGCCGATCACGAGCATGGTCATGATCGGCGGCTCCTTCTCACGCCGGGGCGGTCGCGGTGGTTGCCGGGTCGAACGGTCGGTCATCTCGGTCACTCCGAAGGCGCCCCCCGACGCGCTTGCCGAGCGTTCCATAGCACGGCTCAAGACCGAGCGGAGCGGCGGCGTCCGTGTCGGGTTTCCGTCGCGCTCCAGCCGTGCCAGATGGCGATGGCCTCGTCGGGACGGGTGCGCTCGATCGTGCGCCGCCCTGCGAAGATCGCGCCGCTCGCGCCGTCGACCGAGATCCAGTCGCCCTCCGCGAGCCGGCCCCCGCCGGTCGCGACATGCCAACCGACGGTCTTCCCGGCCGGGTCGACGGCGAGGCCGGCGCAGCCGACCACGGCGGGCCGACCCATCTGCCGGGCGACGACCGCGGCGTGGGCGGTGCGGCCGCCGGTGGCGGTGACGATGGCACTTGCCGCTGCGAAGCCGGCGATGTCCGAGGTCGAGGTGTCGGGGCGGACCAGCACGACCGGGTCGCCGGCGGTGGCGAGCCGCACGGCCGCCGCGCTGTCGCAGGCGATGCGACCGACCGCAGCGCCGGGCGAGGCGGCGACGCCGGCCGCGATCGGCATTGCGTCGTCGTCGGCGAAGCGGGTCTCGTCGAGCGCGGCCTCGTCGATGCCGTCGAGGCGGGCGAGGGCTTCCGCCGGGGTGATCAGGCCTTCGGCGACATGGTCGACCGCGATCGCCAATGCCGCGCGCGGCGTGCGCTTGGCCGCGCGGGTCTGCAGGAACCAGAGCTCGCCGCGCTCGACCGTGAATTCGACGTCCTGCACGTCATGGAAGGCACGTTCCAGATCGGCGAGCGCGGCGGTGAGCCGCGTCGCGACCTCGGGGAGGCGGGCGGCGAGGCCGTCGAAGCCCGCTGGCGTGCGGCGTCCGGAGACGACGTCCTCGCCCTGGGCGTCGAACAGCAGTTCGACCACCGGCCGAGTTCTCGCCGCGCGCGGGGTCGCGCGAGAAGGCGACGCCGGCCGCCGAACGGGCGTCGGCATTGCCGTAGACCATCGCCTGCACCGTCACGGCGGTGCCTTCGAGATCCTCGTAGCCGTGGAGCTTGCGATAGGTCACGGCCTTCGGCTGCTCCCACGAGGCGAAGACGGCGAGCGCGGCGGCGCGCAACTGATCGAGGGGCGCGGCCGGGATCCGGTGGCCGGCCTCGGCGACATGGTCGAGCGCGGCGCGGACATGGGTCGCGAGCGCGACCGCGTCGAGGTCGCGGTCGCTGTCGACTCCCTCGGCCGCGACCAACGCCTCGAGCGCGTGGGCGAGCGGCGCGGGATCGATGCCGAGCACGGTCTCGGCGTAGGCTTCGAGGAAACGGCGCCGGCAATCGAGCGCGAAGCGCGGATTGCCGGTCAACCGGACGAGACCGGCGGCGGCGTCCTCGGTTGCGCCGACGTCGAGCACGGTCTCCAGCATGCCCGGCATCGAGCGGGCGGCTCCGGAGCGGACGGACACCAGCAGCGGCCGGCGCCGGTCGCCGAACCGGCGGCCGGTCCGCGCCTCCAGGAAGGCGATGCCTTCGGCGAGGGCGTCGTCGAGCGCGGCGAGCGCCTTCGGCTTGCCCTTGGCGAGCTTGGCGTTGAAGGCGACCGGCAGCACGAAGGCCGGCGGCACCGGCAGGCCCATGCGGGCCATGGCCGCGATGTTGGCGGCCTTGTTGCCGACGACTTCCGGTTCCAGCGCCTCGGTCTCCGGGCCGCCGATCAGATGGACGCGTTTCATCGGGGTCTCCTCAGAGCCGGTCGGCATCGGCGTGACGGTTCAGTTCGCCGAGCAGATGCGCGCGCATCAGGTGGCCGGCATGGGCGAAGCGATCGGTGGCCGCCTCGATGCGGCGGGCGCACTGGGTCAGCACGATCGTGCGACGCGGATCGGTCTCGGTGCGGAGCGTGGCGGCCAGTGCGGCGCGCTCCTCGTCGTCGGCGGCATGTTCGAGCGCGAACAGATCCGCCATCGCGGCGAGCGCGTCGTCCATGTCGATGCGGTGGCCGTCGGCGGCGGCGGAGGCCGCATCGGCCATCCGCGCGACCGCCTCGGCGGCGCGCGTTGCGGTCGCGACCAGTCGGGTGAGGTCGCCGTTGCCCGCATCGATGCCCGGTCCCTGCAACAGCGACAGGAAGAACGAGGCCTCCTCGACGTCGTCGATCGCCTGCTCGACCTGATCGATCAGCGGCGCGACCTTGCCCTCGACCTTGAGCCGTTCGGCGGTCGCGCGCAGATCGATGGCCAGCCGGTCGGCCTTCTCCTCGATGCGCTTGGCGGTCGCGGCGGCGCGTACCGCGTCGCCGTGGCCGAGTGCTTCGGCGAGGCCGGCGAGGATCGAGCGCGCGAGGCCGGCCTGGGTCACGACACCCTGCAGGAGCGTGCTGCCGGAGCGTTCGAGCCGGCGCACGAGTTCGGCATCGATGGCGTCGCGGATCAGCCGGTCGGAGCGCGCCGCGAGCAGGCCCTCGCAGGCGATCCTGAGCGCCTGACGCAGGAAGTCGACGGCCTGATCCTCGCCGATCGCGTGATCGAGCCGGACGCCGTAGCCGATGTGGCCGTCGGCGGCGCGCTGGATGGCCCCGTTGACGAGATCGGCGCCGCCGAGCTCCAGAAAGGCGCGGTGGCCGAGGCGCCGGCGCGCCGCCCAGTCGAGCACGCGGATCGCGTCGTCCTTGTCGACGAAGCGCTGCAACTGTTTGCGCGCCTTGTTCCAGTCGATCAGGAACACCAGCGCGGCGCCGACGGCGCTCAGGAACGTGTCGCGCCGGCGCGGGTCGGCAACGTCCAGATGAGCCGTCACGAACTCGAAGGCGGCACCCTCGGCGAGCCCCTCGGCCTTGTGGGCGCTCGGCGCGGTCCAGACCACGTCCTCGAAGGACGAGAACAGGCCGATGAAGAACTTGGCGCGCGAGCGGTGCACGTCGGTGTAGGTGACGTCGACCGCCGCTTCCGTGACGGTCACGCATAGCACGTGCGCATCGGTCGTGCCGATGTCGTTCTGGATCAGCAGCCGCTCGCCCGCGCGTGCCGCGGTGGTGTCGAGGCCGGGATGGTCGAACTTCAGCTTCCGGGTCGCCTCGACACCGGCCATGAAGGCGCTCACCGCCTGTCGATCGTCACCGGCGAGGCCTGAGCAGCGGGCGCCGGCGACATCTTCCTCGGCATGATCGGCGGCAAGGCGGTTCAGCGCCTTGTGCAGGTCCATGATCAGCCGATGCAGGCTGTCGGCACTCTTGGTGCCGGCGGCGGTGATGCGGGCGACCTGCGCGCGGTCGAGGCCGTCGCCGTCGGTCGCGAGATCGGCCGCGAGCGCGGCGAACCGGACCTGGAACGCCGATACGTCGTCGCCGGCCGCACCGGCGGCCGCGATCATCGCCTCGATGTCGGCGCCGAGGTCATGGGCGATCGCGACCGCGCCGGGGGCCGCGAATCGCTCGCCATCCTGCGCGGCCGCACCGCGAATGAAGCCGCGCACGCGATCGGCATCGAGCCCGACCGCGCGGGCCTCGGCGTGGAGATCGCTCGCCGCGCCGCCACGGCCGAACGCCTGTTCGACCGCGGCCTGCAGCGCCGACATCAGCACCTTCGCCCGGTCGTTGGCGTCGAGCCCGGCGCGGATCCGCGCCGGCAGGAGCAGCGCGTTCTCGCCGAGATGTTCGATGATCAGGGTCTTCGCCGTCATGGTCCCCTCCGTCTCTAGGGCGACTATGGCGATGCCGATCGGGGCGGGCCTTGCTCGAAATCATTCACCGGACCGTCACATTGGGACGCCCGCGTGAGCCGCCCGAGCGCGCGGCACGCGCCTACGGGTCGCGACCGGCCGTAGCCGCGCTGCGCTCGACGTGTGCGCCCGGGGCCTGCGCGCCGTCGGGGCACGCCGAGATCACGGCAACATCGCGATCGTTCCATGGTCCGTATGCGTTCTGCACATTGGAATGATCACAGATCCGTGAGGCCGCCTTGTGCCCCTGAGCGGATCGCATTCGGCGACCTACATGCGTTGAACCACTTAAGACCAAGGGACGAGACGACCGGCCGGAAGAGCCGGTTCGCCGCCTTTGGCTCGAGGAGAGGCGGGACTTCACATGATCAATCTGACCATCAACGGCCAGAGCCACGCTCTGGACGTCGACCCGGACATGCCCCTGCTGTGGGTGATCCGGGACATCGTCGGCATGACCGGCACCAAGTTCGGCTGCGGCATGGCGCAATGCGGCGCCTGCACCATCCACGTCGACGGCACGCCGGTGCGCGCGTGCCAGACCGCGGCGTCCGATGCCGTCGGTCGCCAGATCACCACCATCGAAGGCATCGACGGCAAGGTCGCCAAGACCGTGCAGACCGTCTGGACCGAGATGGACGTGCCGCAGTGCGGCTACTGCCAGTCCGGCCAGATCATGTCGGCCGTAGCGCTGCTTTCGACCAACAAGAAGCCCTCCGACGCCGAGATCGACGAGGCCATGCACGGCAACCTGTGCCGCTGCGCGACCTACCATCGGATCCGCGCCGGCATCCATGAAGCCGCCAAGCGCCTGGAGGCCTGAGCCATGTTGAAGCACGTCATGAGCCGCTTCTCGGCCGAGAGCCTCAACGGCGGGACCGCCGCGGCGACCACGTCTCCGCTCGCTGTGCCGTCGCGGCGCGGCTTTCTCCTCGCCACCGCCGCGGCCGGCGCCGCGCTGACCATCGGCTTCCGGCCGCTCGAGGCGGAAGCCGCCGGCGCGCCGCCGGCCATCAAGCCGATGGACGCCCAGCCGTTCGCCGCCTACCTGCGCGTCGCGCCGGACGGCAAGGTCACCGTGATTTCGTCGCAGTTCGACATGGGCCAGGGCTCCTGGCACGGCCTGGCGACCCTGGTCGCCGAGGAACTCGGCTGCGACTTCTCGAAGATCGACGTCGAGGGGGCTGGGGCAACGTCAAGCTCTACGGCAATCTCGCCTTCGGCGGCGCCTTCCAGGGCACCGGCGGCTCGACCTCGATTGCCGCGACCTGGGACCGTTACCGGCTCGCCGGCGCGGCCGCCCGCCTGCTGATCGCGGCGGCGGCCTCGGAGGCCTGGGGCGTGCCGGTCAACGCGATCACTATCGCCAACGGCATCGTCACTGCGTCGGGCAAGTCGGCCGGCATCGGCGATTTCGCCGCCAAGGCAGCGACGCTGCCGGTGCCTGCGGAGATTCCGCTGAAGGAGCCGAAGGACTGGACGCTGATCGGCTCGGAGACGCTGAAGCGCTACGACAGCAAGCCGAAGACCAACGGTACCCAGCAGTTCACCATCGACGTGAAGCTGCCGGGCATGCTGACGGCGGTGATGATCCATCCGCCGATGTTCGGGGCCAAGCTGAAGAGCTTCGACGCCTCCAAGGCCAAGGGCGTCAAGGGCTTCGTCGAGGCGGTGGCGACGCCGCGCGGCGTCGGCGTCGTGGCGGAAAACATGTGGGCCGCGATCAAGGCCCGCGAGGTGATCACCGCGACCTGGGACGAGGCGGAAGCCGAAAAGCGCGGTTCGGCCGAGATCATGGCGCTCTATCGCGATCTCGCCGCCAAGGAGCCGGAGGCGATCGCGCGGACCGAAGGCGACGCCGACAAGGCGATGGCCTCGGCCGCCAAGGTGCTGAAGGCGACCTTCGAGTTCCCGTATCTGGCGCATGCGGCGCTGGAGGCGATGAACGCGGTCGTGCGCATGAACCCGGACGGCACGCTCGACCTTTGGTCCGGCCACCAGTTCCCGGACGTCTACCAGGGCACGGCTGCCAAGATCGCCGGCATCACGCCGGACAAGGTCAAGCTGCATGTGCTGAAGTCCGGCGGCTCGTTCGGCCGGCGCGCCACCACCAACGTCGACTTCATCAGCGAGGTCGTGTTCATCGGCGCCGCGCTCAAGTGGCGGGCACCGGTCAAGCTGCAGTGGACGCGCGAGGACGACATGCGCGCCGGCCAGTATCGTCCGGCCTTCGTGCACGCGATGCAGGCCGGCCTCGACAAGGACGGCAAGCTCGTCGCCTGGACCGATCGGATCGTCGGCCAGTCGATCATGAAGGGCACCATGCTCGAAGCCGGCATGATCAAGAACGGCATCGATCCGGTCTCGGTCGAGGGCTCGGCCAACATCCCCTACGCGATCCCGAACGTGAAGGTCGGGCTCACGACGCCGGATGTGAAGGTGCCGGTGTTGTGGTGGCGCTCGGTCGGCTCGACCCACTCGGCCTATGCGGTGGAGGCGTTCCTCGACGAGGTCGCGGAATCCGCGGGCAAGGATCCGGTCGCATTCCGTCTCGCGATGCTCGAGCACCATCCGCGCCATGCGGGCGTGCTCAAGCTCGCGGCCGAGAAGGCGAACTGGTCGACGCCGCCGGCGCCGGGCCGGTTCCGCGGCATCGCGGTCGCCGAGAGCTTCGGCTCTTACGTCGCGCAGGTGGTCGAGATCTCGCTCGGGGACAAGGGCGCGATCAAGGTCGAGCGCGTCGTCTGCGCGGTCGATTGCGGCATCGCGGTCAATCCGGACGTGATCCGCGCGCAGATGGAAGGCGGCATCGGCTTCGGCCTCGGCGCCATCCTCGGTGAGGAGATCACGCTCTCGGCCGGCAAGGTCGAGCAGGGCAACTACGATGCCTACACGCCGCTGCGCATCGACCAGATGCCGAAGGTCGAGGTGCACATCGTCAAGTCGGCCGAGCGGCCGACCGGCGTCGGTGAACCGGGCGTGCCGCCGATCGGTCCGGCGCTCGCCAACGCGGTCTACAAGGCGACCGGCAAGCGCATCCGCGTGCTGCCCTTCGCCAAGTCGCTGAGCGCCTGATCCGGCTAGGCGCATCGGCACGTAAACAGGCGGGAGGCGGTCCGGACGGACCGCCTCCCGCGACGTTTGGGTGCCTTACGTTGAGGTACTCAAAATGGGAACCTCGAGCGTGGTCGTGCATTGACACAATCGCTGCTGCCGCTGGTGGCAGTGTGGACGTCGGGCCTAGGTCCGTCGCCCCGCTCGCCACAGCAGGCCATGCCGCGGCCGGGGATCCGCTCCGACCGGGCACGGCTTCAACCATGGAGGTGCCATTTGACCGACAAGCTCAGCGTTTTGGTCGTCGATGACGAGGTCCTGGTTCGGATGTCCGCCGTGGACATGCTGGAAGATGCCGGCTTTGCCGTCGTCGGCGACGAGGGATCGGCGGAGGCGGCCCTCACCTGGCTCGACGGTTCGTCTCATCCGCTCGATCTTCTGTTCACCGACCTCACCCTGCCCGGCATGGACGGGCACGCCCTGAGCCACACCGTGCGGGCGAAGCACCCGGGCACGGCGATCGTGATCGTCACCGGGCACGCCGGCCTCGGCGTGCGCGCCAAGGGCGACCGGGTGTTCGAACTCGGCAAGCCCTTCACGGTTGCCCATATCGAGGAACTCAAGAGCCTCGTCTCGGCCGGCGCAGCCGGCTGATCTCCGTTCCGCTGCGCCCCGGCTCGCCGGGGCGCTCGGCGGGACATGTGCCGATGTCATCGACCGAAAATCGGCAGTGTGCGCAATCCGGCAAATTGGATCGGCGATGGATCTTACGTCGGGCGAACTCGTTGTTCGTTGCAGACGCATTCCCGCGCCCCGAGGTCCTGCCCTGCTCCCCTTTTTCCGTTTCAGAATGAGCCCCTGCGGCTCGTCGCCCAGGCCCGAGCGTCGCCATGCGGCGCTCATGGTGCTCGGGACGATGCTGTTTGCGCTGGTCGCGCTCATGGTGCCGGCGCGCGCGGCCGAAGGCGGCGGCCCGTCCGAAGTCACCTTCATCATCCAGGTGCTCATCCTGGTCGCCGCCGGCCGGATCTGTGGCGAGATCGCCCAGCGTCTCGGGCAGCCGGCGGTCATGGGCCAGCTGATTGCCGGGCTGATCCTCGGACCGTCCGTGTTTGGCCTGTTGGCGCCGGACTGGCAGAGGGCGCTGTTTCCGACCGCGCCCGAGCAGAAGGCCATGCTCGATGCCGTGTCGCAGCTCGGCATTCTGATGCTGCTGCTCCTGACCGGCATGGAGACCGATCCCTCGCTGATCCGCCGGGTCGGGCGCGCGGCGGCGAGCGTGTCGCTGACCGGCATCGCGATCCCGTTCGCCTGTGGCGTCGCGGCCGGCGAGATGCTGCCCGACGCGATGCTGCCGCATCCGGAGATGCGGCTGGTGACCTCCCTGTTCCTCGGCACGGCGCTGTCGATCTCCTCGGTGAAGATCGTCGCCATGGTCGTGCGCGAGATGAACTTTCTCTCCCGCGACATCGGCCAGATCATCGTCACCTCGGCGATCATCGACGACACGCTCGGCTGGGTGGTCATCGCGATCACCTTCAGCCTGGCGCGCCATGGCACGGTCGACGCCTGGGCGCTGGGGCAGGCGATCGTCGGCACCTTCGTGTTCCTGGCGCTGTCGTTCACGGTCGGGCGCGTGCTGGTGTTCCGGGCGATCCGCTGGTCGAACGATCATCTGGAGGGCGAATTCCCGGTCATTTCGACCATTCTGGTCATCATGGCCGTGATGGCGCTCGCCACGCATCTGATCGGCGTTCACAGCGTGCTCGGCGCCTTCGTCGCTGGTGTGCTGGTCGGCCAGTCGCCGATCCTGGCTCGCCACGTCGAAGAACAGTTGCGCGGGCTGATCGTGGCGCTGTTCATGCCGGTGTTCTTCGGCCTCGCCGGGCTCGGCGCCGATCTCACCATCCTGAGCAACCCCTATCTGCTCGGGCTGACCGCCGCGCTCGTGCTGATCGCGAGCATCGGCAAGTTCGGCGGCGCGTTCCTCGGCGGCGCGCTCGGCGGGCTCGACCGGCGCGAGAGCCTGGCGCTCGCCTTCGGCATGAATGCGCGCGGCTCCACCGAGGTGATCGTCGCGACCATCGGTCTTCAGATGGGCGCGCTCAGCCACGACCTGTTCACGATGATCGTCGCCATGGCGGTGCTGACCACCATGGTCATGCCGCCGACGCTGCGCTGGGCGCTGGCGCGCATCCCGCTCAGCGAGGATGAGGAGCGCCGGATCGCGCGCGAGGCCTTCGCCGCGACCGGCTTCGTGCCCAATCTCGAAAGGCTCTTGGTGACCGTCGACGGCAGCGCCAACGGCAAGCTCGCCTCGCGGCTGGCCGGGCTCGTCTCCGCGTTCCGGGGCATGCCGGTGACGGTGCTCGATCTGAGGCCGGCGTCGCCGGCCGCCGAACCGGCCGAGGCCCGCAAGCGGCCGGCGGAGGCGGAGATCGTCGAGACCTCGGCCGAGGGGCGGTCCGCGGCTCCGACGATGGCGATGAAGAGATCCGGACGCCGCGGCCGAAAGCAGACCTGATCGTCACCAAGCCGGCCGAGCCGGACGATACCGAGGCCGCAGTCTCGAGCGAGGCGCGCAAGGGCTACGACTTGCTGTTCGTCGGATTGCATCCACTGGTTGCTCCGGAGGGCGGGTTCGGCGGGCCGGTGACGCGGGCCGCGCTCGGCTTCGACGGGCCGTTCGCGATCGCGGCGGCGCGCGGGATCCATGCCGAGCGGCCGGCGGAAGGGCCGCTCGACATTCTGGTGCCGGTCAGCGGCTCGGAAGTGTCGCGGCGCGGCGCGGAAGCGGCCATGGCGATCGCGCGGGCGAGCGGCGCGCGCGTCACCGTGCTGCTGGTCAGCCACGTCGGCACCGAGAGCCGGGGCACCGCCCGGTTCTGGCGGTTGCGGCGGCAGGATGAGGCGGTGCTGAAGGCGATCGTCGAACTGGCCGATCGCTACGGCGTCGCGGTCCGGACGACCGTGCGCGTGCGCCGCGCGCCGGAGGATGCGATCCGCCGACAGGCCGCGGTCGGCCGGCACAATCTGATCGTGCTCGGCGTCAACCGCCGCCCCGGCGAGCGGCTCGCCTTCGGCAAGGTCGCCGAGGCGCTGCTCGACGAGGCCGAGACATCGCTCCTGTTCGTCTCCACGTGATGTGAGCTGGACTTCGTGTTTTACGTGTGTGAACGTCCGCCAACGCGCGAGCGGGGGCGCAATGAACAGGGATCAACTCATCCGAGCTTTGCGGCGCTACGCGCGGAAGCGCGATCTCGATTTCATGGTGGACACGAACCGAGGCAAAGGATCACATTACGTCGTCCGGATCGGTGCGGCCAAGACCACCGTGCAGGACAAGTTGACCCCCGGTCGTATCGCGGCGATCTGCAAACAGTTGAACATAGAATTTTCTGATTTATGATCGTCAGCGTCGGATTCAGTTTCGTCGTGGGGAACCGAGAATGCGTGAAATCTACGCAATGCAATTCGTTCCGGCGGAAGAGGATGGGATCCGTGTGACCTGCCGGGATCTCCCCGGATTGCTTACCTTCGGTGACGACGACGCTGAAGCGACTGAACTTGCCGCCGACGCATTGGCGACGCTCATCGGCCACCTGATCGCCGAGGGGGAGGATCTGCCGATGCCGACGCCACCTCAGCCGGGTGAGCGTCTCATTGAGCTTCCGCCTTCCTTGGCCGTCAAGGCAGCCGTTCACCGAGCTTGGCGCGCGACGGGCTACTCGAAGAGCGATCTCGCACGGCAGCTCTCCATTTCAGTCGACGACGTCGAGCGGATCCTGGATCCTCACCATTCGACCCGCCTCGACCGTATGGTGGAAGCGGCTCGGGTCCTCGGTGTGCGACTTTCCATTGAGGCTACGCCAACGGCGGCCTGAGTCGCCTCACCGTCCGACCAGCTGCTCCTCGATCGCCGCGTAGAGCACCTGCGCCGAGGGCGACAGCGGGCGGTCGCGGACGCGGACGAGGCCGAAGGGCTCGACCGTGATCGGCTCGGAGAACTTCAGGATCTTGAAGTTGCCCGAAGTCACGAACAGTTCGGCGACCGGGATTGCCAGCGGCGCGATCGCCTCGGTCTTGGCGGCCATGACCATGGTCATCAGGATCGAGCCGGTCACCAGCACGCGGTCCGGCGGCGGCACGCCGTGGCGGCGCATGATCGCCTCCAGGCTGCGCCGGAGCAGCGAACCGCGCGGCTGCAGCACCCATTCGCGGTCGTAGAGATCGGCCGGCGTCACCACCGCCTTGTCGGCGAGCGGGTGACTGCGGGCCACCATCAGGCAGCATTCCTCGGCCTTGCATTCGCGATAGACGAAGGGCTGCGGATTGACGCCGGTCGGGATGCGCGCGACCGCGAAATCGAGCTTGGAGGCGAGCAGGCGCTCGGTCAGCACGTCGCTCGTCTCGATGTCGACCGAGACCTGCAGGCGCGACATGCGCGAGCGCACCGCCTTCAGTGCTTCCAGCACGGCATCGACGGCCGGCGCCATCACCGTGCCGATCGCGACCGCGCCGCCTTCGCCGGCCTTCAACGCGGCGATCTCCTCGCCGGCCTGGCCGAGCTCGGACAGCATCGTGCGCGTGCGCCGGATCAGCGCCTCGCCGTACCAGGTCGGTTCGATGCCGCGCGGCAGGCGCTCGAACAGCGGCACGCCGACGATGTCCTCGATCTCGCCGAGCATCTTCGATGCCGCCGGCTGCGACAGGTTCAGCTCCGAGGCGGCGCGGTGGAGCTTGCGATGGTCGTCGAGCGCAACCAGCAGGTTCAGGTGCCTGAGCTTCAGACGGGTTTTCAGCAGGCGTTCGGCCGGCGAGACCCGTTGCGCCGTGCGCTTCGGGGCACGGGCTGGGTCTTTGGCTGGCTCCTCGGGGGCGTCGGGCATGGCTTTCTCCGGCGGCGGGCTTCGTTGGCCCAATGCATATCGAAATGCATATCACGTGTGCCGGGCTTGTCATTAGACAGTTATCGCTTCTGGCCCTTAAGCTCCGGCTCCCGAATATCGGGGCGTCGGGTCGAAGGGCCCCGGCGTGCCGCGGACGGCGGCCTTGCGGGTCGCCGCAACAACAGAATCTTCGGAGGGAGCTACGTCCATGCGTCTGTCGCAACTCATCGATCCGCGCGGCGAGCGTCGGGTCGCCGCCGTTCTCGACGACGGCTCCGCCGTCTTCGTGCCGGGTGCCGCTTCGGTCTTCGCGCTGGCGCAGGAAGCGATCGCGCAGTCGCGTGGGCTCGCCGATCTGGTCGCCGCGCGCGTCGCCAGCGCGCCGGCCGAGCCCGTCGATCTCGAGGACGCCTATCGCGACGGCCGCATGCTGGCGCCGCTCGACCATCCCGATCCGGCCCATCTCTATGTGACCGGCACCGGCCTGACCCATCTCGGCAGCGCCGAGGGGCGGGACAAGATGCACAAGGATCTCGCCGACCAGGCGAAGCTCACCGACAGCATGAAGATGTTCAAGAAGGGCATCGAGGGTGGCAAGCCGGCGAACGGTGCGGTCGGCGTCGCGCCGGAGTGGTTCTACAAGGGCGACGGCTCGACCGTCGTGCCGCCGGGCGGCACGCTGCCGTCGCCGTCCTTCGCGCTCGACGGCGGCGAGGAGCCGGAGATCGTCGGCCTCTATGTGATCGGTCCGGACGGCACGCCGTGGCGGATCGGCTTCGCGCTCGGCAACGAGTTCTCCGATCACGTCACCGAGCGGGAGAACTATCTCTACCTCGCGCATTCGAAGCTGCGCGCCTCGTCCTTCGGACCCGAGGTGCTGCTCGGCGCGCTGCCGGCGCATATCTCGGGCATGTCGCGGGTGATCCGCGACGGCGGCGTCCTGTGGCAGAAGCCGTTCCTGTCGGGCGAGGACAACATGTGCCACGCCATCGCGAACCTCGAGCACCACCACTTCAAATATTCGCTGTTCCGCCGCCCGGGCGACGTCCACGTGCATTATTTCGGCACCGCGACGCTCAGCTTCTCGGACGGCATCGTGACCCGGCCGGGCGACGTGTTCGAGGTGTCGGCGCCGCCCTTCGGTCTGCCGCTGCGCAACCCCTGGGCCGTCGCGGCCGCGCCGGCCGGTGGCGTCAAGGCGCTCTGAGCCGATCCGAGACTTGCTATTCCTTCGGCCGGGCTGTTCAGTCCGGCCGATCCCGTTCGAGGGCCACCCATGGCCCGCACCGCTTCCGAGAGGACGAACCGATGACCGCCGTCGCCAAGAACTTCATCGCCGGTGAATGGGTCGAGGCCCACGAGGCCGCGCCGAACCTGAACCCCTCGAACATCGCCGACACGCTCGGCGACTACGCGCGCGGCTCGGCTGCCGATGTCGATGCCGCCGCGGCGGCCGCCAAGGCGGCGTTCCCGGCCTGGTCGCGTACGACGCCCTATGCCCGGCACGAGATCCTGAAGAAGGTCGCGACCGAGATCTTCGCCCGCAAGGAGGAGCTCGGCCGGCTCCTGTCGCGCGAGGAAGGCAAGACGCTGCCGGAGGGTATCGGCGAGGTCACGCGCGCGGGCCAGATCTTCGAGTTCTTCGCCGCCGAGACCATCCGGATCGCCGGCGAGACGCTGCCGTCGGTGCGCCCGGGCATCGGCGTCGACGTCACCCGCGAGCCGCTCGGCATCATCGGCATGATCACGCCGTGGAACTTCCCGATCGCGATCCCGGCGTGGAAGATCGCGCCGGCGCTCGCCTACGGCAATTGCGTGGTGTTCAAGCCGGCCGAGCTGGTGCCGGGCTCGGCGCATGCGCTCGCCGAGATCATCGTGCGCGCCGGCGTGCCGGCGGGCGTGTTCAATCTGGTGATGGGCAAGGGCTCGGTCGTCGGCCAGCGCATGCTGGAACATCCCGACATCGCGGCGATCTCGTTCACCGGCTCGGTGCCGACCGGCCGGCGGCTCGCCGCCGCGGCCATCCAGGCCGAGCCGATGAAGAAGATCCAGCTCGAGATGGGCGGCAAGAACCCGCTCGTCGTGCTCGACGACGCCGATCTGTCGATCGCGGTCGAGTGCGCGGTCAACGGCGCGTTCTACTCGACGGGCCAGCGCTGCACGGCGTCCTCGCGCCTGATCGTCACCGAAGGCATCCACGACAGGTTCGTCGCGGCCATGA
Organism: Ancalomicrobiaceae bacterium S20; assembly: GCA_040269895.1. Taxonomy (NCBI): domain Bacteria; kingdom Pseudomonadati; phylum Pseudomonadota; class Alphaproteobacteria; order Hyphomicrobiales; family Ancalomicrobiaceae; genus Methyloraptor; species Methyloraptor flagellatus. Next base: position 4,770,053 of record CP158568.1, read on the forward strand.
CCGAGCGCCTGTCGAAGCTCGTCGTCGACGACGCGCTGAAGAGCGGCACGCAGATCGGCCCTGTCGTCGATCAGAGCCAGCTCGATCAGGACCTGCGCTACGTCGAGATCGGTCGCCAAGAGGGCGCCAAGCTCGCCTTCGGCGGCGAGCGGCTCAACCGCGAGACCGAGGGCTTCTACATGGCCCCGGCGCTGTTCGTCGAGGCGACCAATCAGATGCGCATCAGCCGCGAGGAGATTTTTGGGCCGGTCGCTTCCGTGATCCGGGTCAAGGACTACGAGGAAGCGCTCGCGACGGCCAACGACACGGCCTTCGGCCTCGCTTCGGGCATCTGCACGACCAGCCTCAAGTACGCGACGCACTATCGCCGCAACGCCGAGGCCGGCATGGTCATGGTCAACCTGCCGACCGCCGGAGTCGACTTCCATGTGCCGTTCGGCGGCCGCAAGAGCTCGTCCTACGGGCCGCGCGAGCAGGGCTCCTACGCCCGCGAGTTCTTCACGCAGGTCAAGACCCAGTACACGCTCGCGTGATCGCTGTGCCCGAGGCACGCGTTTCGCGCGCGTGGGCGATCGGGTGATCGATGATCGCTAGAGACTTGAAACGGCTCGAATCCGTGCGGATTCGAGCCGTTTTGCGTTGCCCGGCCTTGTCGGTCGGAGCCCATGGCGGGTCCGTAGAAACCATATCGGTTCAAGTATGGATAGTTGCCGAATTCGTATTTGACAGTTATCGGAATTCCATGAACCTTCGGGCTCGATCCATGCACCTCGGGCGGGGCGCTCGGATCGCCGCCGGAACGCGTCGGTATCGCCGTCCGCGTATTCAATCGATTCTGGAGCCGCAGCCAGGACGTCCAAAAAGCCCGGTCAGACAACCGGACCCAGAATTCGAGGCGGGTCGAACCCGCTCGGCACTCGGCTAGGGAGAGAGACCAGTGAAGATGATCAAATCCGCCATCGCGGCGCTCGCATTCGGCGCGCTCGCGCTCGCCTCGGGTGCCCAGGCTCAGGACAAGGGCACCGTCGGCATCGCCATGCCGACCAAGTCGTCCGCGCGCTGGATCGCCGACGGCGACAACATGGTCAAGGTGTTCAAGGACAAGGGCTACGGCACCGACCTCCAGTACGCCGAGGACGACATTCCGAACCAGCTCGCCCAGATCGAGGGCATGATCACCAAGAAGGTGAAGGTGCTGGTCATCGCCGCCATCGACGGCACGACCCTGACCTCGGCGCTGCAGAAGGCCAAGGACGCCGGCATCAAGGTCATCGCCTACGATCGCCTGATCCGCGGTTCGGAGAACGTCGACTACTACGCGACCTTCGACAACTTCCAGGTCGGCGTGCTGCAGGCGCAGACGCTCGAGAAGGCGCTCGGCCTCAAGGACGGCAAGGGTCCGTTCAACATCGAGCTGTTCGCCGGCTCGCCGGACGACAACAACGCCACCTTCTTCTTCAACGGCGCCATGTCGGTGCTGAAGCCCTACATCGACTCGGGCAAGCTCGTCGTCCGTTCGAAGCAGACCGCCTTCGACAAGGTCGCGACGCTGCGCTGGGACGGCGCGGTCGCGCAGGCCCGCATGGACGCGATCCTGTCGGCCTACTACGGCAAGGACAAGGTCAACGCCGTGCTGTCGCCCTATGACGGCCTGTCGATGGGCATCATCTCGTCGCTGAAGTCGGTCGGCTACGGCACCAAGGACCAGCCGCTGCCGTTCGTCTCGGGCCAGGACGCCGAGGTGCCGTCGGTCAAGTCGATCATCAAGGGCGAGCAGTATTCGACCATCTTCAAGGACACCCGCGAGCTCGCGAAGGTGACCGCGAACATGGTCGACGCGGTCCTGCAGGGCAAGCAGCCCGAGGTCAACGACACCAAGACCTACGACAACGGCAAGAAGGTGGTTCCGTCCTACCTGCTGAAGCCGGTCGCGGTCGATGCCACGAACTGGAAGGAAATCCTGGTCGGTTCGGGCTACTACAAGGAAGATCAGCTGAAGTGACCTGACCCTTCGGCCTTTGGATCCCCCGCCACTCCGCGATGCCGGCGGGGGATCCCATCTCTTCGGCACAGGCGCCAGTCTGTGCCGTTTTTCTGAAGGGCGTCCCGTTCCGCACGTCGTGACTTGCGCGGCGCGGCGATCGGACCCACGATCTCAGTAAAATTGCGTTGTCGCCGGCGCCGGGCCCCGCCCGTCCGGAGACGGCCGCGGGCCGCATGGGACGCGCGTGCGGCGGGGAGGAATTCGGATGGACGCCATCCTCGAAATGCGAGGCATCACCAAGACATTCCCGGGCGTGAAGGCGCTCGAGAACGTCAACCTGACGGTCCGTCGCGGCGAGATCCACGCGATCTGCGGCGAGAACGGTGCCGGCAAGTCGACGCTGATGAAGGTCCTGTCGGGCGTCTATCCGTATGGCTCCTATTCCGGCGACATCGTCTTCGAGGGCGAGGTCCGGAAGTTTTCGGGCATCCGGGACAGCGAGCATCTCGGCATCATCATCATCCACCAGGAACTGGCGCTGGCGCCGCAGCTGTCGATCGCCGAGAACCTGTTTCTCGGCAACGAGATCGCCAAGAACGGCGTGATCGACTGGTACGCGACCACGGCGCGGGCCCGCGAGCTCATGGCCAAGGTCGGGCTCAAGGAGAGCCCGTCGACGCTGATCACCAACATCGGCGTCGGCAAGCAGCAGCTGGTCGAGATCGCCAAGGCGCTCGCCAAGGACGTCAAGCTGCTCATCCTCGACGAGCCGACAGCCTCGCTCAACGAGCGCGACAGCCAGGCGCTGCTCGACCTGCTGCTCGAGCTCAAGGCGCAGGGCATCACCGCGATCATCATTTCTCACAAGTTGAACGAGATCAGCCGCGTCGCCGATTCCATCACGATCCTGCGCGACGGCTCGACGGTCGAGACGCTCGACACCCATGCCGGCGCGATCGACGAAGGCCGGATCATCAAGGGCATGGTCGGCCGCGAAATGAGCGACCGCTACCCGAAGCGGACGCCGAACATCGGCGAGACCATGTTCGAGGTCCGCGACTGGGTCGTGCACCACCAGATCCATCCGGATCGGCAGGTGGTCAAGGGCGTGAACATGCACGTCAAGCGCGGCGAGGTCGTCGGCATTGCCGGCCTGATGGGCGCAGGGCGGACCGAATTCGCCATGTCGGTGTTCGGCAAGGCCTACGGCCAGCGGATTTCGGGCGAGGTGACGCTCGAGGGGCAGCCGATCGACGTCGGGACGATCCCGAAGGCGATCGACGCCGGCATCGCCTATGTCACCGAGGACCGCAAGCACCTCGGCCTGATCCTCAACGAGGACATCCGCTTCAACATCCCGCTCGCGGCGCTGCAGAAGGTGGCGCCGAACGGCGTCATCGATCCGCACGAGGAGACGGTGCTGGCGCGGAAGTTCCGCGAGCGGCTCAACATCCGCTCCTCCGGCGTGACGCAGCTCACCGTCAACCTGTCGGGCGGCAACCAGCAGAAGGTCGTGCTGTCGAAGTGGCTCAACACCGATCCCAAGGTGCTGATCCTCGACGAGCCGACCCGCGGCATCGACGTCGGTGCCAAGTACGAAATCTACACGATCATCCACCAGCTCGCCGACAGCGGCCGGGGCGTGATCGTGATCTCGTCGGAGATGCCCGAGCTGCTCGGCATCTGCGACCGGATCTACGTGATGAACGAAGGTCGCTTCGTCGGCGAGTTCCTCGGCCACGAAGCGAGCCAGGAAAAGATCATGGGTGCGATCATGCGCAGAGAGGACGCCTGACATGAGTTCCGAGGCCGTCACGGCACCGAGGCCGTCCAAAGAGACCCCGTCCTACGCGGGGTTCCTCAAGAACAACATGCGCGAATACGGGATGCTCATCTCGCTGATCGCGATCATGCTGTTCTTCCAGTGGGCGACCGAGGGCCGGCTGTTCCAGCCGGACAACCTGACCAACATCGTGCAGCAGCGCGGCTACATCGTCGTGATGGCGCTCGGCATGCTGCTCATCATCGTCGCCGGCCATATCGACCTGTCGGTCGGCTGGCTCTGCGGCTTCCTCGGCGCTGTCGCGGCCATCCTGATGGTCGACCTGTCGATCCCGTGGTACGTCGCGGTGGTCCTGACGCTGATCGCCGGCGGTGTCGTCGGCGCGGTGCAGGGCGCGGCGGTCGCCTATCTGCGCATCCCGTCGTTCATCGTCACGCTCGCCGGCATGCTGACGTTCCGCGGCCTGACGCTCTACGTGCTCGGCGGCCGCAACGTCGGGCCGTTCCCGAACGAACTGTCGACGCTGTTGACCGGCTTCTTCCCCGAGCAGATCGGCCGCATCAAGGATCCGATCCTCGGTGGTGATGCCACGATCAGCTCGACGTCGCTGATCCTCGGCCTCGCGGTGGTCGGCGCCATGCTCGCCTCGGCGTTCACGGCGCGGGCGAAGCAGGCGAAGAACGGCATGATCACCGAGCCGTTCTTCTTCTTCGCGGGCAAGACGGTGGCGATCGCGGCGATGCTCGCCTACCTCGCCTACCTTTTCGCGACCTACAAGGGCCTGCCCAACGTCCTGGTGATCATGGGCCTGCTCATCGCGCTCTACTCGTTCCTGACCACGCGCACGACCACCGGCCGCCGGATCTACGCGCTCGGCGGCAACGAGAAGGCGGCGCGGCTGTCGGGCATCAACACCGAGCGGCTGGTGTTCCTCGCCTTCGTCAACATGGGTGTGCTGTCCGCGCTCGCGGGCATGATGGCAGCGACGCGGCTGGGCTGGGCGACGCCGAAGACCGGCGACGGCTTCGAGCTCGACGTGATCGCGGCCTGCTTCATCGGCGGTGCCTCGGCCTCGGGCGGCGTCGGCACGGTGCTCGGCGCGGTGATCGGCGCCTTCATCATGGGCGTGATGAACAACGGCATGTCGATGATGGGCCTCGGCATCGACTACCAGTTCATCATCAAGGGCCTGGTCCTGTTCCTCGCCGTCTTCGTCGACGTCTACAACAAGAACAAGGCGTGAGTTGCGTCCGCAAGGACGACGGCACGAACGGGCGGACGCGAGTCCGCCCGTTTTTCGTTCGGGCCATGTCCGGCGGATTAGCGTGAACCCGGCCGGGCCTTGTGTGCTGCGTCGGGTCGGTCGAGGCCGGCCAGGTGACGCGCGCGATAGTCGACCGCGTCGGTCAGGCGACGGTCGAGGACATGGAACATCTTCACGAGCCTGTCTGTGAACACGGCTGCATCCTTCGGGAGCTCCGGATCATCGGGACGGTCGCGCTGCGACCACATCCCTGCCAGGACGGCACGGGCCGCCTGCCGGTGTCGGATCGGCCGGTTCCGGGTCCCTGTCTCCGACGCTCTGCAGCTTGGCCCGAGCGGGCATCAGGTCTCCATGCGGAAAGCGCGCTTCTCGCATATGGGCCGCATAAAGAACGGTCGCCGCGCAAGATGTGCGCCGGGCCGGGAACCGGGCTTCAGCGATCTCCCTTCGGCCGCCAGCGCGTCAGGGTCAGCGCATTGGTGACCACCGAGACCGAGCTCAGCGCCATGGCGGCGCCGGCGAGCGCCGGGGTCAGGTAGCCGAGCGCGGCGAGCGGCACGCCGATCACGTTATAGGCAAAGGCCCAGAACAGGTTCTGACGGATCTTGGCCCAGGTCGCGCGCGCGATCTCGATCGAGGCGGGGACGAGACGCGGATCAGGGCGCATCAGCGTCACGCCGGCGGTCTCCAGTGCGACGTCGGCGCCGGTGCCGATCGCGATACCGACGTCGGCGGCGGCGAGCGCCGGGGCGTCGTTGACGCCATCCCCGACCATGGCCACGATCCGTCCGCCACGCCGATAGGCCTCGACACGCACCGACTTCTGTTCCGGGCGGACCGGACCTTCGAAACCATCTAGACCGAGCTTTGTCGCGACCGAGCGGGCGACCGGTTCGGCGTCGCCGGTCAGCATGCGGGTCTCGATGCCGCGCGCCTTCAGCGCCGCGACGGCCTCCGCGGCCTCGGCGCGAACCGGATCGGCGAGCGCGACGAGGCCGAGCGCCTCGCCGTCTCGGGCGACGGCGACCACCGTCTTGGCCGCGCCTTCGAGCCGGGTCTTTTCGCGCGCGAGCAGGCGCAGGTCGACGCCCTCCTCGGCCATGAAGGCCTCGTTGCCGATCACCACGCGCCGGCCGTCGACGGTCGCGCCGACGCCGCGGCCGGTGAAGGAGCGGAAGCCTTCGGCGCGGGCGAGCGGCAGGCGGCGCAGCTCGGCGGCGGCGAGGAAGGCGCGGGCGAGCGGGTGCTCGCTGGCCGCCTGCACCGAAGCGGCGAGGCGCAGCATCTCGACGCCGTCGGTGCCGAGGCCGACGATATCGGTGACGGCCGGATGGCCTTCCGTCAGCGTGCCGGTCTTGTCGAACACCACGACGTCGACCGCGTGGGCACGCTCCAGTGCCTCGATGTCCCGGATCAGGATGCCGGCCTTCGCGGCGGCACCGGTGCCGGCGACGAGGGCGGCCGGCGTCGCGAGGCCGAGCGCGCAGGGGCAGGCGATGACGAGCACCGAGACGGCCGCGACGAAGGCCGGCTCGACCGTGCCGCTGACGAACCACCACGCGCCGAAGGTCGCGGCCGCGATCGCGACGATGGTCGGCACGAACACGGCCGAGACCTTGTCGACCAGCTTCTGCACCGGCGCCTTGGCGATCTGCGCCTGTTCGACCAGGCGGGCGATGCGGGCGAGCGTCGTGTCCTCGCCGATCGCGCGGACCGTGACGATCAGCGCGCCGGAACCGTTGATCGTCCCGGCGGTCACCTTGTCGCCCGGGCCGCGGGCGACCGGCACGCTCTCGCCGGTCAGCATCGCCTCGTCGATCTCGCTGCCGCCTTCGCTGACGATGCCGTCGACCGGCAGCCGCTCGCCGGGACGGACCAGCACGGTGTCGCCGGCGCGCAGGGCATCGACCGAGACGGTTTCGGTCTGCGCGCCATCCGGCCCGTCGATGACCCGCGTCGCGGTATCGGGCCTGAGCGCCATCAGCTTGGAGATCGCGGCGGAGGCCGAGCGCTTGGCGCGGGCCTCCATCAGCTTGCCGAGCAGGATCAGGGTCAGGATCGTCGCCGAGCCCTCGAAATAGAGATGGCCCATCGCGTGATGGCCGAGCCGGAGCGTCATCACGGTGCTGAAGCCCCAGGCCGCCGTGGTGCCGAGCGCGACCAGCACATCCATGTTGGCGGAGCCGCCGTTGAGCGCCTTGAATGCGCCGCGGTAGAAGCGCCAGCCGGCGATGATCTGCACCGGCGTCGCGAGCGCGAGCTGCGTGAGCGGCGACAGGAGATGATCGGCGCCCAAGGCCATCGCGATCATCTCGGCGACGAAGGGCAAGGTGAGCAGCGCCGAGATCGCGAAGACGAGCAATGTCTGCCGCTCTTCGGCGCGGCGGGCGGCGGCGGCCTCTTCCATCGCCTGCCGACGGGCGCGCGCCTCATGGGCGCGCGGGCGGGCGCCATAGCCGGCATTCTCGATCGCGCCGACGATCCTGTCCGGTGTGAGGCCAGGGGCGCGAACCTCCGCCGTCTCCAGCGCCAGATTGACGATGGCATCCTCGACGCCGGGCAGGCGCTTCACGACCTTTTCGATCCGCGTCGCGCAGGCTGCGCAGGTCATGCCGGAAATGTCGAACACCAGCGGTTCGGCCGCCGCCTGAGCCGTCGTTGTGCGGGCCGTAGCCCTGTGGGCCGGCCCGACGATCGGCGTCGGCGGGGCGGCGGGCTGACGACCGTTTGCGGGCTGAGGCGAGGCACTGGGCGCGGTCATGGCAATCCCCGACGGCAGGCGCCGGACAGTGGGCGGGTCCTAGAGACGATCGACGGCCCGCGACGGCGGCGTGCGTCGCGAAGCACTCTTTCGCAGGTAGGGACCGCGGTGGCATCGGGTCAAGATCGGCCGTCGCCGAATGTGCCGCGCGGATACCGGCCTGCGTTCCGCGCATGGCGCAACGGATTGCCTTCGACGGTCGTGGCCCGCATTCTGCGACCGGCCGAACGGCGCAGCCGACGTCGGCGCCGCCGCGGGAGGAAGTTGATGGACGACAAGACGATAAGGCCGGTCGGACCGCAGGTCGACGGCTGGGTGGAGCGTTCGCGGCCGGTGCGGACGGCGAAGGAGGGCATCCACACCCGGCTCGAGCCGCTCGACGTGGCGGCGCATGGCGCGAGCCTCTGGCGCGCGGTCGACGGCCACGATGCGGTCTGGACCTATCTCGCTTATGGCCCGTTCCCCAACGAGGCAGCCTTCATCGAGTGGCTGAAGGGCCGGGCCGAGCTCGCCGATCCGCTCTATTTCGCCGTCGTCGACAAGGCGACCGGCCGGTCGCTCGGCTGCATCACGCTGATGGAGCAGCGGCCCGCGGTCGGCGTCATCGAGGTCGGCCATATCTTCTTCTCGCCGGACCTGCAGAAGACGCCGATCGCCACCGAGGCGATCGCGCTCGCCGGCCGGCATGTGTTCGACGAGCTCGGCTATCGCCGCTTCGAGTGGAAGTGCGACAGCCTGAACGCGCCGTCGCGGGCGGCTGCGCTGCGCTTCGGCTTCGCGTTCGAGGGCATCTTCCGCAAGCACCTGATCGTCAAGGGTCGCAACCGCGATACGGCCTGGTTCGCCATGACCGACGACGACTGGCCGAAGATCGGCGCTGCCTTCGACGCTTGGCTCGCGCCGGCGAATTTCGATGGGGGCGGCGTGCAGCGGCGCCGGCTGGCGGAGATCCGCGACGGACTTTGATCTCATCTCGACAAAGCGCCATGCGACGAAGATCGCGGGCGCGACAGGGCCGGAGCAACCGGCCGACATTGGAGGAGACGCATGCATATTCTGATCATCGGCGCCGCCGGCATGGTGGGCCGAAAGCTGGTGGCGCGGCTGCTCGCCGAGGGCGAAGTCGGCGGGCGGGCGATCACGGCGATGACGCTCGCCGACGTGGTCGTGCCGCCGCGGCCCGAAAATCCGCCGTTCCCAATCGTCGCGACCGCGTCCGACATTTCGACGCCGCACGAGGCCGAGCGGCTGATCGCGCCGCGGCCGGATCTGATCTTCCATCTCGCGGCGATCGTCTCCGGCGAGGCGGAAGCGGATTTCGACAAGGGCTATCGCATCAATCTCGACGGCACACGGCTCTTGTTCGAGGCGATCCGCGCGCAGGCCTCCTATCGGCCGCGCGTGGTGTTCACCTCGTCGATCGCGGTTTTCGGCGCGCCGTTCCCGGAGGAGGCCCGCGACGGCGCGACCGTCGATCTGCCGATCCCGGACAGCTTCCATCTGACGCCACTGACCTCCTACGGCACGCAGAAGGCGATCTGCGAACTGCTGCTCGCCGACTATTCCCGGCGCGGCATCTTCGACGGGATCGGGATCCGGCTGCCGACGATCTGCGTGCGTCCCGGCCTGCCGAACAAGGCGGCCTCGGGCTTCTTCTCCGGTATCATCCGCGAGCCGCTCGCGGGCAAGCCCGCCGTGCTGCCGGTGCCGGACAGCGTGCGGCACTGGCATGCGAGCCCGCGCGCGGCGGTCGGCTTCCTGATGCATGGCGCGACCATCGATCTCGAGGCGGTCGGGCCGCGGCGCAATCTCACCATGCCCGGCCTGTCGGTGACGGTGGCCGAGCAGATCGAGGCGCTGCGCCGCGTCGCCGGCGACGCGGTCGCAGCCCGGATCGAGCGCGTCCCGGACGAGACGATCATGCGCATCGTCGCCGGCTGGGCGCGCAGTTTCGACGCCAGCCGCGCGACCGCGCTCGGGTTCCGCGCCGAGACGAGCTTCGAGGAGATCATCCGCGTGCACATCGAGGACGAGCTCGGCGGCACGTTCGTGGGGTGATGACTTTGTGGGGCAGGGTCAGTCGAGGTTGTGAAGGTCGCGCGCGCCGTCGAGGACGCGCGCGATCTTCACCAGGTCGGCTTCAGCGATGTAGAGCTCCAGCCAGCGCTCGCAGACCAACGAGCGGGCGCCTTCGGCAATCTCGGGTCTGAGGCGTCCCATGTGAGGATGGGAGGCCAAGGCTGCGGCGCGGCGCTCTATGCGGGCACCGATGGTGTCGGCCGTCGCGGCGCCGGAGTGCTCGGCGATCCAGAGCCAGATTTCCGCGATATCGTTGCGGGCCTTGGCGGACCAGACGACGGCCGGCATGATTATCCCCGTTCGGAGAGCTTGCTGCGACCTTCCCGCCCGATTTCGGCGAGATCGAGCGGACGAAAATCACCGCTTGCGAGGCCCTCGGCCCAGGCCTCACGAAGAAAACGCAGCTTCTCCGCTTCGAGGTGATCTTGCCGTTCGAGGAGGCGTAGCGCCTCCCGCACAACTTCGCTCGAGGAGGTGTAGCGACCGGATTCGACCTTTGCCTTCACATAGTCCGCCAGTTCGTCGGTCAGGGAGACGTTGAGGTTCATGATGCCTTCTCCTGCCGGCCATCGTGGCATCAGCCACAGGCCTTGGCAAATTTAGGCATCAAGCCTTGCACTTCACACCCTCGCCGCCGGCAATGGCGTCCGGCCGCGGATCAGGTCCGCGGCCTTTTCGGCGATCATCATGGTCGGGGCGTTGGTGTTCGACGAGTTCACACGTGGCATGATCGAGGAGTCCGCCACGCGCAGGCCGTCGATGCCGCGGACCTTCAGGTCCGGGGTCACGACCGCCTGATCGTCGACGCCCATCTTGCAGGTGCCGGCCGGGTGATGGTCGGTCTTGGCGTGCCGGCAGCCGTAGTCGAACAGTGCCTCGTCGCTCATCCGTTCCGGACCGGGCAGGCGCTCGCCGAGCACGAAGGGCGCGAGCGCCTTCTGGCGGACGATCTCGCGGGCGATCTTCAAGCCCTCGATCGACATGGCGCGATCGTAGGGATCCTCCCAATAGTTAGGGTCGATCAGCGGCATGGCGCGCGGATCGCTGGAGGCGAGCCGCACCGTGCCGCGCGAACGCGGGCGCAGGAAGGCCGAGTTCAGTGTCATGCCCGGATTGGACATTTTCGCCACGCCCGCCTCGATGCCGGAGCCTTGGCCGAAGTGGAACTGGATATCGGGCGAGCGCGCGGCCTTGTCGGCGTACCAGAAGCCGCCGGTTTCGAACAAGGACGAGGCGACCGGGCCGCGCTTGAACAGCAGGTACTGCAGCCCGGCCCAGGCGCTGCGGTGCCACTTGGCGTAATTGTCGTAGGTGTGGTCGCCGGTGCATTCTGCGATCACGAACAGGTCTAGGTGGTCCTGCAGGTTCGAGCCGACGCCCGGCAGGTCGTGCAAGGGCGTCACGCCGACCGAGGCGAGGTGGTCGGCCGGGCCGATGCCGGACAGCATGAGCAGCCGCGGCGAGCCGATCGCGCCGGCGGTGACGATCACTTCGCGGGTCGCGGTGACGATCTCGGTCGCGCCGCCCGTGGTCGGCGCGATCTCGACGCCGACCGCGCGGCCGTGTTCGATCACCACGCGCAGGATCTGCGTGCCGGTGCGCACCGTGAGGTTCGGCCGCTTGCCCTCGATCGGGCGCAGATAGGCCATCGCCGCTGAGGAGCGGCGGGCGTTCTTCTGGGTCAGCTGATAGGGGCCGACGCCGTCCTGCACCGCGCCGTTGAAGTCGTGATTGTAGGGGATGCCGTATTCCTGCGCGGCGCGGAAGAAGGCATCGCAGATCGGCAGGGTCGCGAGCGGGTTCGACACGCCGAGTTCGCCGCCATAGGCATGGTAGGCATCGACGAAACTCTGGTTGTCCTCGCCGCGCTTGAAGTAGGGCAGCACCTCGGCGTAGGACCAGCCGGCGCAGCCGTGCTCGGCGGCCCATTCGTCATAGTCGGCGCGGTTGCCGCGTGTGTAGAGCTGGGCGTTGATGGTCGAGCCGCCGCCGATCACCTTGGCCTGCGTGTACCAGAGCACGCGGCCCTGCATGTGGCGCTGCGGCACCGTCGACCAACCCCAGCTCGCGATGCCCTTGGTCATCTTGGCGAAGCCGGCCGGCCAGTGGAAGAACGGGTGATTGTCGCGGCCGCCGGCCTCGATCAGCAGGACCGAGACCGCCGGATCCTCGGAGAGCCGGTTCGCCAGCACGCAGCCGGCGGGGCCGCCGCCGGCGATGATGTAGTCGACCATGGTTTCCTCCCGCGGGTTTTCCCGTGGCTGTTCTTGTCTGGTCAGGTCGGCTCAGAGCCGAGGCAGCGCCAGGCCGCCGTCGACGTCGATCACCGCGCCGGTCGAGAAGCCGAAGGCGCCCGAGGCGAGGCTCGCGACCGCGCGCGCGACGTCCTCCGGCAGGCCCCAGCGGCGCTCGGGCACGAGGCCTCCGTCGATCAGCCGGTCGTATTTCTCGGTGACCGGAGCGGTCATGTCGGTCTTGATGATGCCCGGCCGGACCTCGAAGACGCCGATCCCGGTGCCGGCGAGCCGAAGCGCCAGCGCCTTCACGAACATCGACAGGCCGGCCTTGGAGATGCAGTAGTCGGTACGCTCCGGCGAGGCGGCGGCGGCGCTGACCGAGGTGACGGTGACGATCGAGCGCGGCTGCGGCGTCGCCGGTGCGGCGAGCATGCGCCGGGTGATCGCCTGGGTGAGGAACACGGTGCCGCGCAGATTGACATCCAGGACGGCATCGAAATTTGCCGGCAAAAGATCGAGCAGGTCGCCGCGTACGACGGCGCCGCGACCGGCATTGTTGACCAGGCAATCGACGTGGCCGAGCGTCGCGAAGATCCGATCGAGCGCGCGGCCGTGGGCGTCCAGGTCGGCGAGATCGAAGGTCTCGGCCGCGACCGTCGCGCCGAGACCGCGCAATTCGCCGATCGCGGCATCGAAGATCGCATCGTCGACCGCGTCGGTGATGGCGAGATCCCAGCCGGCGCGGGCGAGGTCGCGGGCGATCGCGAGGCCGATGCCGCGGCGGCCGCCGGTAACGAGCGCGACCGGCTTGGTGGAGGCCGTTGGCCGAGGTCCGGTCATGCAGCGAACTCCGTCCGGGCGATGTGATCGGCGGCGCGCAGCGCGAAGGCGGCGACGGTCAGCGCCGGATTCACCGCCGCGCTGGTCGGCAGCACGCTCGCGTCGACCACGAACAGGTTGTCGTGGTCGAAGGCGCGGCCGAACGGATCGAGCGGGGCGGTCGCGGGATCGTTGCCGATGCGGATCGTGCCGCACTGGTGCGACGGCGTGCGCCGGTCGAACGGCTTGGTCAGCACGATCGGGTAGCCGGCGGCGCGGAAACGCTCGCGCATGGTCCGGATCAGGCCTTCGTGGGCGGCCCAGTTGGTGCGGCGCCACTGCAGCACGATGCGCCCGCCGTCGAGCCGGACGCGGCTCTCGGGCTCGGGCAGGTCCTCGCTCATCAGATACCAATCGACCGCGCGCGATGAGACGGTCCGGAGCGCCCATTCCGGCACGCGCGGCATCTGGCCTTTCAAGATCGGCGCGGTGACGCGGCCGAGCAGCTGCACATTGCCGAGCGGCCGGCCGCCGCGGCCGTCGCCGTCGTAGAAGTCGTTGATGCCGAGCGTCTTCTGATAGACGCTGTCGTTGCGGCTCCGCGGGTCGATCGCGAGCATGGCCGAGGAATTGTGGTTCATGAAGTTGCGGCCGACCTGATCGGAGCGGTTCGCCAGCCCGGTCGGGCAGGCGCCGTTCGCCGAGGCGAGCAGGATCGCGGCGGAGTTGACCGCGCCGGCCGCGAGCACCACCAGTCGGGCGCGCACGCGCCTGCGTTCACCGCGATGCTCGACCTCGACGGCTTCGATCCGTCGTCCGTCCGGGCCGATCAGGAGGCGCAAGGCCTTGGCGTGGGTGACGAGGGAGACGTTCGACGTGGCCAGGGCGGCGGCTAGTGCGCAGGTTTCGGCGTCGGATTTGCCGGTGCGCGTGTCGGGATAGGCGTCCCAGGGCGTGGCGGCGCGCTTCAGCCAGCGATCGATGTCGACGCCGAGCGGCAGCGAGAAGGGGTGAGCCCGGTCGCGGCCATGCGGGCGCGGACGCGGGCGATCGCCGGTTCGTCGGGCACCGGCGGTTCGGGAAAGGCGCTGCTCCGCGCTGGCTCGGTCGGGTCCTCGCCCGCACGGCCGCGGACCCGGTAGAGCCGTTCGGCGGCGCCGTACCAGGGTTCGAGCGCGGCATAGGGAAACGGCCAGGCCGGCGACACGCCGCCCGGATGTTCGACGGCTTCGAAATCGCTCTCCCGGTAGCGGATCAGCACCGCGCCGTAGAACTTCGAATTGCCGCCGACATAGTAGTAGTTGCCGGGGTTGAAAGGCCGGCCGTCCTCATCGAGCCATTGCTCGCTCGGGCGATAGTGGCCGCGCTCAAAGATCGCGCGGGAGTCGCGCGTTTCGGGCGTGTCGAGGAGCTGGCCGCCGCGCTCGAGGATCGTGACGCGCGCGCCCTTGCCCGCCAGCCCGGCGGCGAGCGTGGCGCCGCCGATGCCGGAGCCGATGATCAACACATCGGTTTCGTCCGGCAGATCGGCCGAGACGAGCGGTAATGTCGGGCGGGCCGCATCGGTCATCTCAGCGGTCCTCGAACAGCGCCTTGCGCTTTTCCCGGAAGGCGGCGACGCCCTCGGCGAGATCGGCGGTGGTGGCGACCAGACTGCCGGCGAGTGCCTCGATGGCGGCTTCGGTCTCCTCGCCTTCCGCCGCGTTGATCAGGCTCTTCACCACCTGCACGGCGATCGGCCCGCGCGCGGCGATCGTCTCGGCGAGCGCGAGGCCTTGCGTCAAGCCGTCGCCCTTCGCGGCGACCGCATCGACGAGACCCTGGGCGAGCGCTTCGTCCGCGCCGATCATCTCGCCGGCGAGCGCCATGCGCTTGACCGTTCGCGAGCCGAAACGGCGGACAAGACGCTGGGTGCCGGACCAGCCCGGCGTCATGGCGAGGCCGGTCTCGGGCAGGCCGAGGCGGGCATGGACTTCTGCCACGATCAGGTCGGCGCAGCCGGCGAGTTCGAGGCCGCCGCCGAAGGCCGCGCCGTTCAGGACCGCGATCAGCGGCTGGCGCAGCCGGGCCAGCCGGTCGAACACGCGGTGGCCGTCGCGGATCCAGTGCCGGCCGAAGCCGATCGGATCGAGCCCCGCCCAGGCCTCGATGTCGCCGCCGGCGGAGAAGGCCTTTTCGCCGGCGCCGGTCAGGATCGCGACGCGCACGGCGCGGTTCCGCTCGGTCGCCGCCACCCAGTCTTCGATCGCCTCGATCATCAAGGAATCGAGCGCATTCAGCTTCTGCGGCCGATCCAGGGTCAGGATCGCGATCGGGCCGCGGATCTCGGCGCGGATGCGGGTCTCGCTCATGCGCCCCTCCCGTCGAGGGCGAGGCCGATCGGGGTGTCGCAGTAGAGCCGGTCCGGCGTTCGTTTCAGGTCGTCGGCGACCAGCAGCGGGAAGCCGGCTTGCGCGAGCACGTCGCGCTCGAGATCGATGCCGGGGGCGAGCTCCGTGACCATGACGCCGGCGGGCGTCAGCTTCATCACGCAGCGCTCGGTGACATAGGTGATGTCCTGGCCCTGCGCGACGCCGCGCGCGCCGGAGAACGACACATGCTCGACCTCCGGCACCAGCTTCCGGACCTTGCCTTCCTTGTCGATCCGGACCGCGCCGTTCTCGATCGCGAGTTTGGCACCGGCGTTGAAGTAGCCGGAGAACACGATCTTCTTTGCCCGCGCCGTGATGTCGACGAAGCCGCCGGCGCCGGCCGTCACATGCGGGCGGGCGGTGAGGCGGGAGACGTTGACCGAGCCGAAACGGTCGATTTCCAGGAACGACAGGAGCGAGGCGTCGAAGCCGCCGGCCTGGAAGTAGGTGAACTGATAGGGGCTCGGCACGATCGCCTCGGCGTTGGAGGCGCAGCCGAACTGGAAGTCGGTGAGCGGCACGCCGCCGACGGCGCCCTGTTCGATCACCCAGGTGACGTCGCCGTGCCGGCCTTCCTCGATCAGGATGCGCGGCACGTTGGCCGAGATGCCGAAGCCGATGTTGACCGCCGAGCCGGCGGTCAGTTCCAGTGCGACGCGGCGGGCGATGACCTTGCCGATGTCGAAGGCCGGCGTCTCGAAACTGTCGAGTGGCCGGAAGATCTCGCCGGAGATCGCGGGTTCATAGACGGTTTGGGTCGTCTGCATCTGCTCGGGCGCGACCACGATATGATCGACCAGGATGCCCGGCACATAGACCTGCTGCGGTTTCAGCGTGCCTGCCTTGGCGAGGCGCTTCACCTGCGCGATGACGATGCCGCCGTTGTTGTGGGCGGCGAGCGCCTGATCGAGCGGCCCGAGGAAGGCGCCCTCGTGCTCATAGGTGAGATTGCCCCGCTCGTCGGCGGTGGTGGCGCGGATGATCGCGACCTGCGGCGTGATCGCCGGAAAGTAGAGCCATTCCTCCCCCTCGAAGTCCTTCACCTTCACGACCGGCTTCGCCGCCGCGGTCGCGTTCATCGCGCAGCCGTGCCGGCGCGGATCGACGAAGGTGTCGAGGCCCACTTTCGTGAGCACGCCCGGCCGCTTGGCCGCGGCCTCGCGATGCATGTCGAACAGGATGCCGGAGGGGATGTTGTAGGCCTCCACCTGATCGGCGCCGATCATGCGCCAGATCGCCGGCGGCTCGGCGCTCGACGGGCCGGAGGGGTAGGAGCCGGCGAGCACGCGGGCGAGCAGGCCGGGGCGGGCGATGTGGTCGATGCCCTTGATGCCCCACATGTCGCCGGCCGCGATCGGGTGCAGCGTGGTCAGGCCGCGCGGATGCGCCTCGGCCTCGAAGCGCCGGCCGATGGCGGCGAGAACGGCATCCGGGCAGCCGAGCCCGGAGGAGGAGGAGACCGTGACGACCGCGTGATCGGGGATTAACGCAGCGGCCTCGTCGGCGGATATCAGCTTCGACATGGGATTGGCATTCTCTGTTGCGCGGCGGTTCGACGGCGGGGCGGCAGGGGCGTCGCGATGGCGGCGCGGGCCGCCCTGCCGCGACGCCCCGATGCTCAGCCGATCTTCACCGTCCGCCCGGTCCGCGCCGCCTCCAGGGCGGCGAGGCCGAAGGCGAGCGACTTCACGCCGTCGAGGCCGGTGGCGCTCGGCTGGCCCTCGCCGCGGATCGCGGCATGGAAAGCACGGACGGCGCGGGCGTAGAGGCTCTCGTGCTCGAACGGCAGCGCGCGCTCGCCGTCCCTGGTCCGGAGCAGGACCGAGCCGATCGGGCGCTGGGTCATGACGTCCCGCGCGATCAGCGAGCCTTCAGTGCCGTGCACCTCGAAGCCGGTGCCGGCGTAGCGGACCGTGAAGGCGTCGTGGGTCTGGGCGAGCAGGCCGGAGGCGAAGCGGACGGTGGTCATCACCATGTCCTCGAGTCCGCCCGAGGCCATGCCCGACGCCTGCACCATCGCCGCGACCTCGACGGGATCGTCGGCGAGGACGAAGCGCAGCGTGTCGCAGTCGTGCACCGCGATATCGACCGTCACGCCGCCGCCGGCGTTCGGATCGTGCAGACGCCAGCCCTGCAGGTGCTCCGGCAGGTAGACCGCATGGAAGACGCGCGCGGCGAGCGGCCGGCCGATCAGGCCGTCGGCGATTGCCTGGCGCATGGCGCGGTGCGCGCCGGCATTGCGCAGGTGATGGTTGGTCGCCATCACCACGCCGGCGGCGCGGCAGGCCTCGACCATGGTCTGGGCGTCGGCGACGGTCATGGCGAGCGGCTTTTCGGCCAGCACATGCTTGCCGGCCCTGGCCGCGGCGAGCGTCTGCGGCAGGTGCAGTTCGTTGGTGGTCGAAATGTAGACCGCGTCGATGTCGGCGCCGAGCAGGTCGTCGAGGCTCGTGGTGGCGCGCGGGATGCCGTTGCCGGCCGCGAAGGCGCGGCCGCGCTCCGGGTTCGTGCTCATGACGGCGGCGATCTCGCCGCCGGCCTCGCGGATCGCGCCGATCATGTGCTCGCGGGCGATGGTCGAGGCGCCGATCAGGCCCCAGCGTGTCGTCGACATCGGCATTCCTCCCTCTCAATCGGCCCGTTCGAGCGGGCTTCAATTTGCCGGCAAAGTTCTAGTCGATGCCGGTCGTTCCCCTCGCGGCCGCGGCCGCGCGGTGGGTGCCGCAGCTCTCGCGCACGACCAGATCGACCTCGCCGACCGCTTCCTCGATGCGGCCGTCGCCATGGATCATGCGCAGCACGGCATGGGCGGCGCGCTCGCCGAGCGCCTGGGTGTCGACCGCGACTGTGGTCAGCGGCGGCCGCACATGGGCGGCCTCGCGGACGTCGTCGAAGCCGACGATCGCCATGTCGCGACCGACGGTGAGGCCGCGGCGGCTCAGCCGGTCCATGGCGCCGAAGGCGACGACATCGTTGAAGCAGAGCGCCGCGGTCGGCGGGTCGGCGCGCTCGAGCAGGCGGTCGATCGCGTTCGCGCCGGTCTCGCGCGTCGTCGGGCCCTCGATGACCAGTGTGGGGTCGAGGCGCAGGCCGGCGGTCTCCAGCGCGGCGCGGAAACCGCCGGCGCGCTCGACCTGCGCGGTCATGTCGGAATGGCCGCCGATGAAGGCGATGCGTCGATGGCCGAGCGCGATCAGATGCTCGGTCGCATGGCGGGCGCCGCGATGGTTGTCCGGCACGACGGTCGAGATCCGCAGCCCCGGCACGCGGCGCATGGCGAGCAGCAGCGGCACGCGACCGACCAGCGGCTCGAGATCGGCCGCCCTGGTGCCGCGCGCCGGGCAGACGATCAGGCCGGCGATGTCGTGCTCGCGCATCGACTTCAGCACATCGGCCTGCCGGCGCGGGTTCTCCGCCGTGTTGGCGAGGAAGGGCACGAAGCCGGCGGTCTGCAGCACGCGCTCGATGCCGACGGCGAGTTCGGCGAAGAACGGGTTGGCGAGGTCGTTGATGACCATCCCGACGATGTTCGACCGCGCCGAGCGCAGCCGCGCCGCACCGCGATTGTAGACGTAGCCGAGCCGTTCGGCGGTGGCGAGCACGCGCTCGCGCGTCTCGGCCTTCACGGTCGGGCTGCCCTGGAGCACCAGCGAGACGGTCGACTTCGATACGCCGCTCGCCGCGGCGATGTCGATCATCGTCGCCTTGCGGGTGGTCATGTCGATCGTGTCGTCGCTCGCCACAGCGGGCTACCTTGGTTGGAAAATGGAACGTTCCAGTTCGTAGATCCGATTGTCTCTGCCGTCAAGCGCAGCAGGCAGCCATCAGGATTTGACAAACTGGAACGTTCCAGTACGGTCCGCTCGCAAAGCGCCGAAAGAGCGGAGGAAGCCCCATGTCGTCGCAGCGCCTGTCGAGCACGATCCTGCTGCCACGCGCGGATCGCAGCCTCGTGCCCTTTACGGTTCCCGACACGGTTTCCTTGCCGCCGAACGATCCTGCGCTCTGGCCGCGTGTCGCCTATGCGGCGGCCCATGTGGTCGCCGATCCGGTCGGGACCGCGACGCCATGGTCGAGCGCAGCAGGCGTGGCGGCGGTCGACTGGGACGCGACGCTCGCCTACCGACGGCATCTGTGGTCGCTCGGCTTCAAGATCGCCGAGGCGATGGATACCTCGCAGCGCGGCATGGGGCTCGACTGTCCGACGGCGCGCGAGCTGATCGGACGTTCGCTGGCGGAGGCGCGGACGATCCCCGGCGCCGATCTCGCCTGCGGTGCCGGCACGGACCATCTCGATCCGGCTGACGCACGGACGGTCGACGACGTGATCCGCGCATACGAGGAACAGGTCGGGGCGGTCGAGGGTCTCGGCGGCCGGGTGATCCTGATGGCGAGCCGGGCGCTGGCGCGGGTGGCGCGCGGGCCGGACGACTACATCCGGGTCTACGACCGGATCCTGTCGCAGACCGCGAACAAGGTCGTGCTGCACTGGCTCGGCGCGATGTTCGATCCCGCGCTCGCCGGCTACTGGGGCGGCGCGGACTTCAAGGCCGCGCTGCCGACCGTTCTCGCGATCATCGAGGCGCATCGCGGCAAGGTCGAAGGCATCAAGATCTCGCTGCTCGATGCGCGCTACGAGATCGCGCTGCGCCGCCGGCTGCCGCACGGCGTCCTGATGTTCACCGGTGATGATTTCAACTACCCGGAGCTGATCGCCGGCGACGAGGCCGGCGCCAGTCACGCGCTGCTCGGCATCTTCGACGCGATCGCGCCCGTGGCCGCCTCGGCGCTGACCGCGCTCGGACGCGGCGATCGCGCGGGCTTCGATCGGCTGCTCGCGCCGACGGTGCCGCTGTCGCGCACGATTTTCGAAGCGCCGACCCAGTTCTACAAGGCCGGGGTCGTTTTCCTCGCCTGGCTCAACGGCCACCAGGACCATTTCGCGATGATCGGCGGCATGCAGTCCGCCCGCGGCATCGTGCACTATGCCGAGGTGTTCCGCCTCGCGGCCGAGGCGGGCCTGCTCGCCGATCCGGTGCGCGCGACGTCGCGCATGCGCGGGCTGCTTTCCATCCACGGTGTAGCATAGCCGACGATGTGACGTAGTTGCATCGGGGCCGGCGGGCTTGCGATTCGGCGACCGACGCGTGTCTGCGCGTACAAATCCGATCGATATTGAGGAGAATCTCCTGTTTTTGCGGGTTCGTGTGACGCGTCGCTGCGCTCGGGTTCGACTTTTTCTCGATATATATGAGTTGAATGAAGGGGCATGGGGCGGAATTTGCCAAGCAAATGGTGTGAAGTTCGAATTGTCATATTGCTGCAAATAGTCTGACTGTGTCCATGCTGACTTTGCGTCAGGTTCCGCGTTAACCAAGCATCCAGTTTTCGATTGAATTAATGCTTCATTAACCCTCTGATATACCCTCGTTGGTGTACGGGGGCGCATCATGGTCGATCAGTCTGGTATCGAACCCGGGTTCGGACGTCGGTTTCATCCGCTCGGCGACGGCTCCGGGCCGGGTCCGGCGGCGTCGGGCGCCGCGCGATCGGGGCCGCTGCGCCGTCCGGCCGGTCCGCCGCGCAGCGACACCGGCACGATCGTCCTGCACTGGACGATGACCATCGCGATGCTGGTCAGCCTGTTCACCGGACTGCGGATTTCCGCCGACGCGGAGAATTCGGTCTTCGCGAAGTCGCTCAACGCGATCCTGCCGCAGGGCGAGATCTGGACGCCGCATATCCTCTCGGCCCTGACGGTGATCGTCTGCAGCTTCGCCTATGCGATCTATCTGTCGCGCAGCGGTCTCGGCCGGCGGGTCTCGCTCAAGAGGACGCGCGTGTTCGGGCTGGAGGCGGCGCCGAAGCTCTATTGGGGCGCGGTGAACGTGATCCTGCACTGGATCCTGTTCGCCGCGGTGGTGACGCTGCTCGGCTCGGGCGTCGCGCTCTATCTCGGCTATGGCGGACCGGTGGTGACGATCCACTACACCGCCTGTCTGGTCGTCCTCGGCTATATCGTCGCGCATGTGTTCGCCCATACGATGTACGGCGGCCTCGGCCAGCTGTTGCGTCTGTTCCGGCCGGCACCGATCGCGAAGACCGCGGCGCTGAAGGAGCGGCCGCTCGCCATCGCGGCGCTGGTCGGCGTGGTGGTCGCGGGTGGCGCGGCGGCGCTCGACCATGCGACCGGCGAGACGGTGACCTCGGTCCGGATCGCAGCCAATGAGGCGCCGGATCGCGAAAAGCTGCTCGAGGATCCGGTCTGGCGGCGGACGCGGCCGGTGTTCGTCAAGACCATGCAGGGCGCCAATCTCGGCGGCACGGGCACGTCGATGGTCGAGATCCGCTCGGTCCACGACGATGCGCGGATCTGGTTCGCGTTCCGCTGGGAGGATCCGACCCGCTCGATCAAGCGCATCCCGCTGGTCAAGCACGCCGACGGCTGGCACATGATGCATAACAAGGCCGACATCGCCGACGAGACCGCGCATTACGAGGACAAGTTCGCGGTGCTGTTCTCCAAGAGCGCCGGCTTCGGCTCGGGCGGCACGACCCATCTCGGCCCGAACCCGCTGCCGGGTCTGCCGAGCGCGCTCAACAAGCGCGGCTCGCACTACACGACCGACGGCAGCCTCGCCGACATGTGGCAGTGGAAGGCCTCGCGCGGCGGTCTGCTCGGCTATATGGACGACATGTGGTTCTCGACGCCGGTCGCCCCGAACGCCGACCAGATCGCCGGCAAGACGCGCTATCAGGCCGGTTACGACGGCGACAAGGGCCGCGCCTTCTATGTCTACAATTTCGTCGTCGAGCCACCGGGCGGCTTTCGGGGCCCGATCCAGGTCAAGCGCCTGCCGATCGACTGGAAGAAGACCACCGCCAAGCTCGGCAAGGTCGACTTCGCCGACGATGCGAGCGACGACGAGGGCTCGCAATGGTGGATGTTCGAGGACGAGAGCGTGCCCTATTCGAAGGAGCTCGACGATCAGATCCCGGTCGGCACCGTCATTCCGGCCGTGCTGATCATGGGCAAGTACGAGGGCAGCCGGGCCGACGTGCGCGCCTCGGCACGCTGGCGCGACGGGCATTGGACGCTGGTCGCCACCCGCGCGCTCGATACCCACGATGCGCAGGACCTGCCGATGGAAAGCGGTCTTGCGATGTGGGTCTCGGTGTTCGATCACACCCAGACCCGGCACACCCGGCACATGCGGCCGGTCACGCTCGAAATGCGCTGAACCAGGGGGAGCGTCTGTCATGTCCGCACGTCGCACGCTGATCGTGAACGGCAAGACCGTGATCGCCTCCGAAGGCGATACGCTGATCGACGCCGCGCTCGGCGGCCGGATCGTGATCCCGCACGATTGTCTCTCGGGTCAGTGCGAGAGCTGCCGGGTCCAGATCGTCTCGGGCGCGGTCGACGGTCACGGCACCGAGGACCGCGGCAGCGTGCTCGGTTGCATGGCGACGCTCGCCGGCGATGCCGAGATCGCCTTCGATCCGGTGCCGATCCCGCGCAAGCGCAAGGCCGTGGTCGACCAGCTGATCGAACTCGGGCCGGACCTGTTCGAGCTCCGTCTGCGGCTGAACGAGCGGCTCACCTGGCTTCCGGGCCAATATGTCCGGCTCGGCTTCGCCGGCTTTCCGGGGCGCGATTTCAGCCCGACCCAGGGCCACGATCTGCATGCCGAAGAGGACATGCTGGTCTTCCATATCCGCCGCTACCCGGAGGGTCGGGTGTCGAGCGAGATCGGCCGGCGGATCGGCGAGGGGCATGCGGTGACGGTGCGTGGGCCGCATGGCAGTGCGTTCCTGCGCCGGGGCGAGGGGCGGCTCGTGATGGCCTCGACCGGCACAGGCTGGGCGCCGATCTGGGCGATGGCGGTTGCGGCACGGCTCGGCCAGCCGCACCGGCCGCTGACCGTGATCGCCGGCGCGCGCTTCGCCCGCGACCTCTACATGGGGCCGGCGCTCGACTGGCTGGCGATGCAGGGGGCGGAGGTGATCCGCACCGCGTCGGACGGCGACGGCACCGAAATCCGCACCGAACGGCCGGCCGAGCTCCTGCCGGTGCTCGGACCCGCCGATACGGTCCATGTCGCGGGCAATCCCTCGACGGTCGCCGCCGTCCATGCGATCGCCGATGCGGCCGGCGCGGTCTGCCATGCCGATCCGTTCTGGCCGGGGCCGACGCGGCTGTCGTTCGGGGCGCGGCTGAAGGCGCTGCTCGCGCTCGGCCGCAAGGGACGGGCGCTCGCCGAGACCGCGGCGGAGTAAGAGGGCCTAGCGCGGCATCCGATCAGATTGGATCGGATGCCGCTCCAGCCTACTTGTAAACGCAAGCCTTTTCCGATCGGAGTGAATCACTCCGATCGGGCCTTGCTCTAGCGCGCGGCGCGGAGTTTGGGCGGCTGGCTGTCCGTGACGCCGACCGAGAGCGAGGCGCCCGGAGCCGTAGCGCTCTGGGCGGCGGCGTTGGCGGATGTCGTCTCCGCAGTCCGATGATCGGCCATGCGGGCTTCGGCGATCCGTGCTTCGGCGGCCGGCGCCGGCATCGGGGCGATCGCGGCCGCGTCCCAGGTCATGCCGAAGCCTTGCAGCACTTCGGGGACCGAGTCGTTCGGCCGGGGGCGCCCGAAATAGAAGCCCTGAATCTCGACGCAGCCGGCACGGCGCAGCATGTCGAACTGCTCGGCGGTCTCGACGCCTTCGGCCGTGGTCGCCATGCCAAGCGATTCCGCCAGATCGATGATCGAGGTGACGATGGCGAGCGACTCCGCCGTCGTCGCCATGTTGCGCACGAAGGACTGGTCGATCTTCAGTCGATCGAAGGGGAAGGCGCGCAGGCTGCGCAGCGACGAGTAGCCGGTGCCGAAGTCGTCCATCGCGAAGCGGACGCCGAGCGCGCGGAGCTGCATCAGCGTCGCGACCGTATCCTCGTCCTCCTCGAGCAGCACGGACTCGGTCACTTCGAGCTCCAGTCGCGAAGCCGGCAGGCCGGTGGCGGCGAGGGCGTTCATGACCGTGTTGACGAGGCCGCGCGAGCGGACCTGACGCGGCGAGATGTTGACCGAGACCTTGAGCGGCAGCGGCCAGCCCGCCGCCATCTCGCAGGCGCGTCGCAGCACCCATTCGCCCATGGCACCGATCAGGCCGATCTCCTCGGCGAAGGGGATGAACTCGCCGGGCGGCACCAGACCGCGCGTCGGATGGCGCCACCGCAACAGCGCCTCGAAACCGGTGACCATGCGCGTGCGCACGTCGACGATCGGCTGGAAGAACGGCTCGAACTCGCCGGCCTCCAGCGCCTTGGCGAGATCGATCTCCATGTCGCGTCGGCGGTTCAGCGCCTCCTCGAGCGCCGGGGCGAAGAAGCGATGCGTGTTCTTGCCCTCGGCTTTCGCCGTGTAGAGCGCGAGATCGGCGCGCTTCAGAAGTTCGTTGGCCTCGCGGCCGTCGCGCGGCGCGACGGCGGTGCCGATGCTGACGCCGACCGCGGCCTTCTTGCCGTCGAGGTCGTAGGTCGCCGCGACGGCGCCGATGATCGTCTCGGCATAGGCCGAGCGCGCCTCGTCGGTCTGCGGCGTCGTGGTCACGACCGCGAACTCGTCGCCGCCGAGGCGGACGATGGTGTCGTAGGCGCCTGCAACCTCGGTCAGCCGCTCGGCGACCTTGACCAGCAGCAGGTCGCCGAAGGGATGGCCGAGCGTGTCGTTGATGGTCTTGAAGGCGTCGAGGTCGAGGCAATAGACGGTCAGCTCCGCGCCTGTCGTCTCGATGTCGGCGAGCGACAGCTCCATGCGCTGGCGCAGCACGAAACGATTGGGGAGCTTGGTCAGCGTGTCGCGGGTCGCCAGTTCCATGATGCGCCGCTCGGCGCGACGGCGTTCGGTGATGTCCTCGTAGACCGCGACCCAGCCGCCGCCGAGCATGCGCTGGCGGGTGACGGCGATGGTGCGACCGTCGGCGAGGTCCTGCTGGTGCACGCCGGTCGTCGGTTCGATACCGGCGCCGTCGTTGCCGTCGCCCGATCCGCCGGCGAGCAGCGGGCCGATCGCGGCCATCAGATCCCGTTCCGTCACGCCGGCGCTGACGGTGCCGGGCGGCAGGCGGTAGATCTTCTCAAACTGGTAGTTCGAGACGATCAGCCGGCCGTCCTCGTCGAACATGCAGAGCGCGTGCGGCATGTTGTTGAGCGCGGCGTCGAAACGCATGTTCTGCAGGTTGAGCTCGTGGTCGCGCGCCCTGAGCATGGCGTTCTGGCGGATGGCGTTGGCGCGCAGCTGGTCGCGCTCGCGCAGCGACGACTGCAGGATCTCGACCGCGCGGGCGATGTTGCCGACCTCGTCGCTGCGATCCGAACCCGCGACCTTGTCGCGGTACTGCCCGGCGGCGACCGCCTCGACGGTGCGGGTGATCTCGGCGAGCGGTCGCGTCACCTGGCCGACGAGCAGGATCGAAATGCCGGCGAAGGCACAGAGCGACAGCACGCCGAGGCCGATCAGCTTGGCGATCAGCGACTGGCCATCGGATTCGGCGATGCGGATCAATTCGTTGCGCGACAGGTAGAGCTCGTTCAGCGGCGCGAGCGCGCAGACGTCGACAATGGACTCGAACGTGACGCAGCGGCCGATGTAGCGGCCGTTGGCCATGCGCAGCAGCAGGGAGTTCGGCACGGCCGAGACCGCATAGGGAATGTCGGCGAGGCCGGCCGCGGAGGCGGTGCCGTCCGGGCCGAGCACGACGATGCCGGTGTTGGTCAGGCGCGAGAATTCCTGCAGGACCGGCTCGCTGCGGCGCAGCTTGCGATAGCCGACCATGGCGCCGGTGACTTCGCCGAAATCGTCGAACAGCGGATAGACCGCGACCTCGGCGATCGACAGCGGCTCGTTGGCGCGGAAGATCTGGGCGATCTCGTCGCGAGCGTAGACGGTCATCCGCTCGGTGAAGGGCTTGTTCGGCAGGCTCGTCTCGACGACCCGGGCGATGCCCTGTTTGAGCCGCGAGGTGTTGATCCGGCGATAGGCGCCGAGCAGGTCGACGGCGCCGTCGCTCGCGCCGATCACCGCGCCGGCGGGGTCGACGATCAGGATCTCGTCGATGTGCGCGGCCTCCGCCGCCGGGCCGAGCAGCTGCGAGATCGCGACCACATTGCGGGAGGCGACCGCGCGGCCGGTGTCGGCGCGCTGGGCGATCGCCTCGAGGCGAGGCAGCATGTCGCTCAGCTGGAAGCGAACCCGCGCCGCGGCGAGCTTGGCTTCGGAGTCGAGCCGCTCGGAGAGCTTGGTGTCGGAGAGATGCTCCAGCTCGGTCGCCTGGCGGGCGACGCCGGCCTGGAGCTGATAGGTGATGATGGTGATCAGCAGCGCGAACACGGCTGCGGCGGTGCCGACCGTCACGGCCGCGAAGCGCAGGCCGATGGTGCGCTTGCACATGGCGTCCGACAGCGAGACCACGAAGCGCTCGAACCGGGTCAGCGATGGCCCGGTCGATGTTCCGTTCGGGGCGGGCCCTGCCCGGTCTCGGCCGCTCGGCTCGGTCATGGAACGGATCGGTTCGCGAGCGGTTGGCCGCCGAAGCCGGCGATGATGCGAGCGGCGGCCTCGCTGCCGGTGAAACGGATGAAGTCGCGCGCTTCGTCGGTCAGGCGCTCGGGCTTGTAGATGTAGGAGACGACCACGGCGCTCGGGTAGTCGGACGCGGAGGGATGTCGTCCGTCGACCTTCAAGACGGTGGTGCCGTGTTCGAGCGTCTGCGTGAACGGCCCGAAGCCGATCGTGCCTTCGACCGTGCGCACGGTCTCGATCGCGTCCTGGGTGGTCAGCGCCGTCTTCGATCGCGGCGACAGGATGAGGTTCTTCCAGCCCGGCATCGAGGCGCGCAGCACCGTCAGCGTGCTGTCGGCGTCCTCGCGACGCACCAGCCGGATCTTGAGATCGGCGCCGCCGACATCGCGCCAGTTGGTGATCTCGCCGCGATAGATCGCGGCGACGGCCTCCGAACTCAGAGCGGTGACGCCTGTGCCCGGATGAATGAAGAAGGCCGAGGGGATGCGCAGGACCGGCACCGCCACGATGCCCTGCTCTGTCTCCGAGGCGGAGAGCGGCCGGGCGATGCGGGCCATGATCTCGCGATCGGCCCCGACCGCCGCGATGCCGCCGCCCGAACCGATGCTCGGCGGCACATCGACGATGACCTCGGGATGGGCGTTCGTGTAGGCTTCGGCGAGCGCGCGCAGCACGTCGACGCCGTCGCCGGTGCCGACGACGGTGAGCGTCCCGGCGGTCGCCACGCGGGCGGCCAGAAGAATCACGATCATGGATCCGGCCAAGGCTCGGATCGACCACCAGCGAACGAGGTGGGGGACGAGTCGATGCGCCGACATGCCGACAGCCTCCTTGAGGCAACTCTGACCTCGGACCGTATCGGCAGAAAATATATATTTAGTTATCGAATATGAGCGCTTTGAGATGTTTCCCGAACGGCATGTCTTATGGCGCCGCTGCGGCACCTATATGTTCCAAGATGTAGCCGGGATGTTCGATGGATCGACCGGTTCGTCTTCCGTTCGCGGCTGGCAAGTCACCAGAGTTCATTCAGTGAAAAACGAATGACAGGTCTGTGATCGCGGTCAGGCGATGAATTGACCCGACGTCGTTCCCATATGAAGCGACGGTGATATCGATCGGAGGTTGAGATGAACGATCGCGTCTTCGAAGTTACGCGCACGGAAGACGAGTGGCGGCAGCTGCTGACACCCGAGCAATATCGCATCATGCGTGAACATGGCACGGAACGCCCCGGAAGTTGCGCGCTGCTGATCGAGAAACGAGCGGGCACGTTCTCTTGCGTGGGTTGCGGCCAGCCGCTGTTCCGCTCGACGGTGAAGTTCGAAAGCGGCACCGGCTGGCCGAGCTTCAACGATCCGGTCGACGGCGCCGTCGAGACGACGGTCGACCGCAGCTACGGCATGGTCCGGACCGAGGTCCACTGCAGCCGGTGCGGCAGCCATCTCGGGCACGTCTTCCCCGACGGGCCGCCGCCGACCTACCAGCGCTACTGCATCAACGGCGTCGCGCTCGAATTCGAGCCCGAGTGACGGCGCAGTTCTTCCTCGGCAGAATCGGCGCGCGCCCTTCGCCCTCGGGCTCTGGAAAGGGCGAGCGCCGCCCGTCATAGTGTCGGGAGAGGGGGGATTCTTCCCCTCGGCCGATCGGGGAGGGGCGGTCGATGTGGTTTCTCGCCAGCTTGACGGGCAGTTTTCTCGTCGCTCTGCCGGCGCTGTTCTCGATCGTCAATCCGCTCGGCGGCGCGCTGATCTACAGCCAGGTCACCGGCGATCGTCCGGCGGCGGAGCGCCATGCGCTCGCCTGGCGCGTCGCGCTCTATTCGGGCGTGGTGATGCTGGTCTCGCTCTGGGCCGGTGCCACGATCATGAGCTTCTTCGGCGTCAGCATGGAGGCGCTGCGCATCGCCGGCGGTCTGGTCGTTGCGACGCGCGCCTGGCAGATGCTGTCGCAGCCGCAGCAGAACGAGGATTTCAAGCAGGAGCAGGCGTCGTCGGTCGCCGGCGACGCCTCGGACGTGGCGTTCTTCCCGCTCACGGTGCCGTTCACCACGGGTCCGGGCACGATTTCGGTCGCGATCGCGCTGTCGGCGAGCGGGCCGGCGGGCGGCGTGCCGCTCCTGCAGTATTTTGTGGGCGCCTCGGCGGCGGCCTTGGCCGTGGCGGTTTCGGTCGGGCTCGCCTATGCCTCGGCCGACCGTGTGGTCGAGCTGCTCGGGCCCGCGCGCGCCCGGCTGATGACGCGCCTCTCGGCATTCCTGCTGCTCTGCATCGGTGTGCAGATCCTGCTGACCGGCGCTCATGACGCGCTGCTCGGCGTGCTCGCCGTGCGGCCGGGCTGAGAGCCGGGCGCGGACGTGCGGCCGGAGGGGCGACGCCTCGGGTGGGCCATGCGTCGGGCTTTGTTGACAAGGCGGGGATTCGGCCCGAGAACGGGCCGCTTTCGAGCATGAGCGATCGAGACGCGGCCGTCCGGGCCTGACCCGGGCGCGGGCCCGCGTGAACCCGAGAGCGTCCGGCGATCTCAGGCGGATCGGGCCGGCGTCTTCTCTCCGTGGAGACCGGCAGGAATGGCGACCTTTTCACTCCCCGTCGACAAGAAGGTGATCGCCCGCGAGGCGGCCAAGATGCTGCTTGAGATCAAGGCGGTGCACTTCTACGAGGAGAAGCCGTTCATCTTCACCTCGGGCTGGGCGAGCCCGGTCTATACCGACTGCCGCAAGATCATCTCGTATCCGCGCACGCGTTCGGCGCTGGTCGACTTCGCGGTTTCGACCATCGTCTCGGAAATCGGCGCGGAATCGATCGACGTGGTCGCCGGCGGCGAGACGGCGGGCATCCCGTTCTCGGCCTGGATCGCCGACCGCATGATGCTGCCCATGCAGTACATCCGGAAGAAGGCCAAGGGTTTCGGGCGCAATGCCCAGATCGAGGGCTTCGTCGAGCCGGGCCAGCGCACGCTGCTGGTCGAAGATCTCGCCACCGACGGCGGTTCGAAGATCGGCTTCGCCAACGCGATCCGCGCCGCGGAATGCGAGGTCAATCACTGCTTCGTGTTCTTCTATTACGACATCTTCCCGCACGCCCGGCAGATGTTCGCCGATGCCGGGCTGACGCTGCACTATCTCACCACCTGGTGGGACGTGTTGGCGGTCGCCAAGGAGAGCGGCCACTTCGACGCCAAGGTGCTGGCCGAGGTCGAGAGCTTCCTCAACGAGCCGCAGGCGTGGTCGGCCGCGCATGGCGGCATCTCGGAATTCGGCCAGAAGGGCTGAAAGCCGATCGCGATCCGCGTGTGTTCCACGGCCGCCCCTCGGGGCGGCCGTTTGCATGTCCGGGTCGGTTCAGCGCGGGAACGGCGTCTCGGCGACCGGGGTGAGCGGCTTGCCGGTCTCGAACCACGAGACGAGATTATCGACGACCAGCTGCGCCATGCGATTGCGGGTGTGGATCGAGCCCGAGCCGACATGCGGGAGCAGCACGACGCGCTCGAAGCTCGCCAGTTCCTGCGGGAAGCACGGCTCTTCCTCGAACACGTCGAGGCCGGCGGAATGGATGGTGCCCGAGCGCAGCGCTTCGACAAGCGCCTTCTCGTCGACGACCGAGCCGCGGCCGATATTGATCAGCACGCCCTTCGGCCCGAGTGCTTCGAGCACTTCGCGGCCGACCAGATGCTTGGTCGCGTCGCCGCCGGGGACGACGATCATCAGCGTGTCGACCGCCGCGGCGAGCGACAGCACGTCCGGATAGTAGTCGTAGGCGACATCCGGAGACGGGCGGCGGTTGTGATAGGCGACCTTGACGCCAAAAGCCTCGGCGCGGCGCGCGATGGCGAGGCCGATACGGCCGAGACCGACGATGCCGAGCGTGCGGTCGCGCAGCGTGGTCGGCGTCAGCGGATAGGGCTTGTCGAGCCACTTGCCCGAGCGGACCCAGCGCTCGGCGGCGGAGAGCTCGCGCACCGTCATCAGCAGCAGGCCGAAGGCGGTGTCGGCGACTTCCTCGGTCAGCACGTCCGGCGTGTTGGTGACCAGGATGCCGCGGGTTGCGGCGTGGCGGGCGTCGACCGCGTCATAGCCGACGCCGAAGTTCGAGACGATCTCGAGCTTCGGCAACCGATCGATCAGCGCCGCGTCGACCTTGGCATGGCCACCGCACGCAATGCCGCGGATGCGCGGGGCCGCTTCGGCGAGGAGCTTTTCCTTATCGGGCGCGCCGTCGAGGCGGATCAGCTCGAAGCGCGAAGAGAGCCCCTCGGTGACGAGCGGGTTCATCGCGGCGGGGATCAGGATCGTGGCGCGGTCCATTATCGGGCGTCTCCCTCTGCGGCGCGCGATGCGCTCCGACAGATCCGGAGACGTCGCGCGCGCTCCTGCTTGAGATTACGCAGGCCTCTTCCGGCCGGAACGGGGCGTTCCGGTCGGGCCCTGCTCGAACGGCGCGACGGATATATCAGTCGCGACCGCCGGGCGGAACGTTCATTCCGGGAGAGGCGGACTGCGTCGGAGCGAGGCGCGCCGACGGGGTCCTCACGGCGCGCGATCGTTCGCCGTTTCGAGGAAGGTCCGCATCCGCTCGATCGCGGCGCGGATGTTCTCGGTCGAGTTGGCGTAGGAGAGACGGATGTAGCCCTCGCCGTAGACGCCGAAGTCCGGGCCGCCAATGGTCGCGACGCCGGCCTTTTCCAGCAGCGCGGAGGCGAGTGCCTTGGCCTTGAAGCCGGTCTTCGAGACGTTCGGGAAGGCGTAGAAGGCGCCCTTCGGCGTCGCGCAGGAGACGTTCGGCAGCGAATTCAGCCCTTCGACCACGACGCGTCTGCGCCGGTCGAACTCCGCGACCATGTCGGCGACGCAGTCCTGCGGGCCGGTGAGGGCCGCGAGGCCGGCGAACTGGGCGGCGGAATTCACGCAGGAATAGGAGTTGACCGCGAGCTTGCGGGCGTTCTCGTAGAGCTTGTCCGGCCAGATCGAATAGCCCATGCGCCAGCCGGTCATGGCGTAGGTCTTCGACCAGCCATCGAGCAGGATAAGCCGGTCGCGGATCTCCGGATAGGTGAGCAGCGACACGTGCTCGAGACCGTCATAGGTCATCTGGGCATAGATCTCGTCCGACATGATCGCCACGTCGGGGAACTTGGCCATGCCGGCGACGAAAGCATCGATTTCGTCCTTGGGCGTAACGCCGCCGGTCGGGTTGGCGGGCGAGTTGATGATCACCAGCCGCGTCGCCGGGGTGATCAGCGACAGCGCTTCCTCGGCCGAGAAGGCGAAGCCGTTCTCCTCGCGGATCGGGATCGGGATCGCGCGGGCGCCGGTGAACTCGATCATCGAGCGATAGATCGGGAAGCCCGGATCCGGATAAAGGATGTCCGCGCCCGGCTCGCCGAACATCAGGATCGCCATGAACATGGTGACCTTGCCGCCCGGCACGATCAGCACGCGGTCGGGGGAGACGTCGGTCGCGAAACGGCGATGCAGGTCGGCCGCGACCGCCTCGCGCAGCGGCTGGATGCCGGTCGCGGCGGTGTAACCGTGCTGGCCGTCGCGCAGCGCCTTGATCGCCGCCTCGACGATGTGCTCCGGCGTGCGGAAGTCGGGCTGGCCGATGCCGAGATTGATGATGTCCTGACCCTGGGCGGCGAGCGCCTGGGCGCGGGCGAGCACCGCGAAGGCGTTCTCTTCCCCGATACGGTCGAATCCGGCAATCGTCTTCAGCACTTCATCCTCCCGGCGCATCCCAGCCCGGCCGTCGTTCGCTTGCGGCCGGGGTCTCGCCGTCTATAGGCGCTTGGAACGGAGAGGAAAAGCCGTCGATCCATTGTCGCCACGGCGAAACAGTCGTGCCGATCGTCGCTGCGTCAGAGAGGCGCGTCGAGGTTGAGAGCCGGCGCGCGCCCGCTCAACGCTGCAGCTGCGAGGCCTCGCGGGCGAGCGTCTCGACCTTGGCCCAATCGCGCGCGGCGATGGCATCGCTCGGCGCGACCCACGATCCGCCGACGCACAGCACGTTCGGCAGCGAAAGGTACTTCGGTGCCTTGTCGAGCGAGATGCCGCCGGTCGGGCAGAACTTCACCTGCGGCAGCGGCGAGGCGAGCGCCTTCAGATATTCAGCGCCGCCGGCCGGCTCGGCCGGGAAGAACTTCAGGCGTCGGTAGCCGCGCTCCATCATGGTCATGGCCTCGCCGGCGGTGGCGACGCCCGGCAGCAGCGGCGCTGGCGAGGTCTCGGCCGCCTCGCACAGCTTCGGCGAGGCGCCGGGCGAGACCAGGAAGCTCGCGCCCGCCTGCACGGCGGCCTTCAGCATGGTCTCGTCGAGCACGGTGCCGGCGCCGACCATGGCGCCCTCGATGCCGGTCATCGCGCGGATCACGTCGAGCGCGCGTTCGGTGCGCAGGGTGACCTCCAGCGCCGGCAGGCCGCCGGCGACCAGCGCCCGCCCGAGCGGCAGCGCCATCTCCGGATCCTCGATGATCAGCACCGGGATCACCGGTGCGGCCATCATGACGGCGTCGATCTTGGCGATGTCCTGAGTCATTGCAGCATGTCCTCGGTCAGAGCGCGGTGATAGCCGATCGGCGGAGAGGAGGAAAGGGTGGGGACGTGCGGTCTCTCGAAGGAAATTGCAGATGCGGCGGATATTGCGCTTTGTCGCGGTCGTCTGCCCTCGACATTTGTCATGCCGGGTCGAGCCCGGCATGACAATGGGATCGGAGAAAACGCACCGTTCCGCTCAGCCCGGCTTCCACAGCCGCTCGGGCCCGCAGGCCTGCACGTCGCGCAGCAGCTCCACGAACCGGTCGGCCGCATAGTCGAGAGTCTCGTCGCCCTTCTCGGCGGTTGCGATCGACGCGTCGCCGACCGTACCGGCGACGTTCAGGTCCTGTGCCTTCCAGCCGAACTGGATCTGGCCGTGGACGCGCAGGTGCTTGAATTCCTGCTCGAAATTCTGCTGGGTCGAGCGGAAGTCCTCCGCCTTGTCCATGCGGACGAGATCGGGCCGCAGCGCCAGCATGACCGAGGTTTCCATGTCGCCGCCATGGATGCCGTACTTGCGCTCGACGTCCGAATAGAGCCCGTCCGGAAAGCCGAGCCGCGACCAGGAGGTCGCGACGCAGAGCATGTCGTGGCGGATGCGCATCTCGCGGGCGACGATGTCCATGATCGGCACGTTGCCGCCGTGGCTGGTGACCAGGATCAGCTTCTTGACCCCGGCACGCGCGACGCTATCGCCGATGTCGATCCAGGCTCGTGTCACGGTCTCCCAGCCGAGCGTCAGCGTGCCCGGCGAGGAAATGTGCTCGTTCGACTTGCCGACCGCCTGAACGGGGAGGAACAAGACCGGCAGATCGGCCGGCAGCCGGTCGACCACGCGCTTGACGTGGCCTTCGGCGATCAGCGTGTCGGTGCCGGTCGGCAGGTGCGGCCCGTGCTGCTCGACGGCGGCGATCGGCAGAACGGCGATCCAGTCGGCGACCGCGGGCGTGTCGAAATCGGTGGTCGCGAGATCGATCCAGTATGGCTTGGGAGGCATGGACTTCGGCATGGCGATCAGATCGTCTCCAGAAAGGCCTTGGCGGCGGCGCCGTGCTCGGCGCGCAGGCGCGCCACGTCGATATCGACCGGCAGGCCGTCGAGCACCTTCCAGACGCCGTCGATCATGACGCGGTCGGCGCGGTGGGCGCCGCACAGGACGAGTGCGGCGAGCGGGTCGCCGGCGCCCGAGAAGCGCAACTCGTCGAGCGTGAAGAGCGCGAGATCGGCCGCCATGCCCGGGGCAATGCGGCCGATGTCGTCGCGGCCCAGGCAGCGCGCGGAGCCTTCCGTCGCCCAGCGGAACGCGTCCAGATGGCTGACGGTCGCGTCGTAGGTGAGCCGGTTCAACATCAACGCGTGGCGCACCGCCTCGATCAGGTTCGAATTGTCGTTCGAGGCCGAACCGTCGACGCCGAGGCCGACCGGGCTGCCGGCCGCCTCCAGCTCGCGCGTCCGGCACTGGCCGGAGGCGAGCACCATGTTCGAGGTGGGGCAATGGCAGACGCCGACCTTCGCGCGTCCCAGCCGGGCGACCTCGTCGTCGTTGAAGTGGATGCCGTGGGCGAGCCAGACGCGCTCGCTCATCCAGCCGGTCTCTTCGAGATAGTCGACCGGGCGGCACTCGAAATGGTGCAGGCAGTAGGCATCCTCGTCGCGGGTCTCGCCGAGATGCGTGTGCAGCCGGCAATCGTGCTTTGCCGCCAGTTCAGCGGTCTGCCGCATCAGCGATTTGGTGACCGAGAAGGGCGAGCAGGGCGCGAGCGCGATCTGGATCTTCGCATTCGGGCCGCGCTCGTGATAGCGCGCGATCACGCGCTCGCAGTCGGCGAGGATCGTGTCCTCGTCCTGCACGGCACTATCGGGCGGCAGGCCGCCGTCCTTCTCGGACAGATTCATCGAGCCGCGCGTGACGGTCATGCGGATGCCGACGCGGTGCGCCTCCTCGACCTCGATGTCGACGGCGTCCTCGAGCCCGAGCGGGAACAGGTAATGGTGATCGGCCGCGGTGGTGCAGCCGGACATGAGCAGTTCGGTCGCCGCCAGCCGCGCGGCGAGGCGGAACGCCTCCGGCTTCACGTGGCGCGCCCAGATCGGGTAGAGCGCGGTCAGCCAGGGGAACAGTTCCTTGTTGATCGCCTTGGGATGCGCGCGGGTCAGCGTCTGGAACACATGATGATGCGTGTTGATCAGCCCCGGCGTGATCACATGGCGGCTGGCGTCGAACACGGCCTGCGCCGGCGTCGAGGGGACATGGCCGCGCGCGATCAGCTCGACGATGCGGCCGTCCTCGACGACGAGGCCGCGCTCGGCACCGTCGGCAAGCACGGCGATAGGGTCTTTCAGCCAGAGTCTCATGCGGGAAGGAGGCCTTTCAGGGGGGGGTCTCGTAAAAAATGCCGAGCGGTAGGGTCACGTGGATCGCATCGAAAGCCAGGATCGTCTCGGGGCCGACGAAGGCGCTCTCGCGCCAGCGGTCCTGATCGATGCGTTCGTGGAACGTCGCGGCGATACGGTCGGGATCGAGGGTCAGAATGTAACGGATGGTCGGCAGCGACTTGTACTCGATCAGCTTGCGGATCAGGTCGTGCTGGGTTGAGCGCGACAACACCTCGACGATCAGGACCGGCTCGGAAGCGCAGGTCTGGTCGTCGGATGGCGCGCCACAATCGATCGTCATGTCGGGCCGTCGGACCTGGCCGCTCGGGATCTTGACCGCGATATCGGCTGTGAACGGCTCGCAGGGTTTGCCCGCGAGAGCGCGTTCGAAAGCGGTCAGGGCGCGGCGCACGATGCGGTCGTGAGCGACGCGCGCCCCGGTCATCATGCGCGGAACGCCGTCGACCAGCTCGTATCGCTCGTCGTCCCCCGGATCCCAGCCGAGGAACTCGTCCGCCGTCATGTGCCGCAGCTGGACTTCCGCCATCGCGCGCCGCCTTCTGTCGATCGACCCTCAGTCTATCACGGCGCCTTCGCCGCGATCACATCGATCTCGACCTTGAATTCCGGCCGGACGAAACCCGAGACGATCATCAGCGTCGAGGCCGGTGGCGGGGTCGCGACGACGCGGTCGCGGGCGGCCATGTAGCCGGCCATGTGGGCGCGGTCGGTGACATAGGCGTTGAGGCGGGCGATGTCGGCGAGCGTCATGTCGGCCTCGGCCAGGATCGCCGCTATGTTGGCGAGGCAGAGTTCGGCCTGTTCCTCGGCGCTCTCGGGAATCGTTTCGTCGGCGCGAATGCCGAGTTGGCCGGAGACGACGACGATCCGCGCGCCGGCCGGGATCTCGATGCCGTGGCTGTAACGCGCGAAGGGCTTGCGGATGGCGGCGGGAACGAGGGGTTTCAACGGCATCGGCTCAGGCCTCGGCTGATTGTCGGGTGGGGTGATCGCGGCCGAGGCTAGAGCGGCGACGCGGACGCGGCAACAAGGGCGCCGCGCAGGGCCGGTGTGCCGGCGGCTCGATTTCGTTGCGGCCGCGATCGATGCCGACGACAGGCCGGGATCGCAGCCGCTTTCGTGGGCGTTTTCGCGGCCATGCTGGCGCAGCTTTCGGCAGCATGGCCCAGGACGCCGGCGGCCACGCCGTCCGCAAGGGGCGCGTGGGTTGGCGGTTTCGCTGGCACGTCGTTTGCTCAAATCCCTTGCGGTACGGGATTTCGCGGAGCCAAATAAGGCCGCGTCCGAATTTCGCGCCAGCGCGGCGAAGGCCCGGTAGCGTTCCCGGTGGCGGTGTTCCCGTTGGTGAGTTTGGGAGGAACAGGCATGAGCGGCAGGATGGGACTGGAAACCGCATCGACCTTGGCTGCTGCGCTGGTCGGCCTCGCCGGCGCCGCGGCCCCGGCGGCCGCGCTCGAGGCGGTGAAGTTCGGCACCAACTGGAAGGCCGAGGCCGAGCATGGCGGCTTCTATCAGGCGGTCGCGGACGGCTCGTACAAGGCTTGCGGGCTCGACGTCACGATCGTGCCCGGCGGTCCGCAGGCCAACAACCGCATCCTGCTGCCGGCCGGCAAGGTCGACTTCTACATGGGCGGCAACCTGCTCGAGGGCTTCTCGTCCGTCGAACAGGGCATCCCGACAAAGGTCGTCGCCGCGATCTTCCAGAAGGAGCCGCAGGTGCTGCTCGCCCATCCCGGCGAGTTCAAGACATTCGAGGCGCTCAAGGACGCCAAGCTGTTCCTCGCCAACGACGGCTACAATTCCTACTACCAGTGGATGATCGCCGAGTTCGGCTTCAAGCCGGAACAGCGCCGGCCCTACACGTTCAATCCCGGCCCGTTCATCCAGGACAAGCGCTCCGCCCAGCAGGGCTATGTCACCTCCGAACCGCATGCGGTCGAGAAGGAGGGCGGGTTCAAGCCGCAGGTCTTCGTGCTCGCCGATCTCGGCTTCGACACCTATGCGACCACGATCGAGACGCGCACCGACCTGATCGAGAAGAAGCCGGCGGTCGTTCAGTGCTTCGTCGATGCTTCGATCAAGGGCTGGTACGTCTATCTCTACGGGGACAACAAGGCGGCCAACGATCTGATCAAGAAAGATAATCCGGACATGACCGACGAGCAGATCGCCTTCTCGATCCAGGCGATGAAGGAGTACGGCATCGTCGATTCCGGTGATACGCTGACCAAGGGCATCGGTGCGATGACCGATGCCCGGTTCAAGAGCTTCTTCGACAAGATGGTCAAGGCCAAGGTCGTGGCGCCGACGGTCGACTATACCAAGGCCTATACGCTCGCCTTCGTGAACAAGGGCGTCGGGCTGGACCTGAAGAAGCCCTGATCGTGTGGGCGCCCGACCGCCAGGGGCTCGGGCCGCATGGGAAAACGATGGTCACGACTGCCGCATCTCCGCCCCCCGCCGCCGTGACAGGCGCGACGTCCGGCTCGGTCTCGGATGCTGCGCCGATCGTGCGGTTGTCGGGCATCTCGAAATCGTTCTCGAACGGCACGACCGCGCTCGCCGGGCTCGATCTGGCGATCGGAGAGGGCGAGTTCGTGTCGCTGCTCGGGCCGTCCGGCTGTGGCAAGTCGACGGTGCTGCGCATCGTTGCCGGGCTGACGAACCCGACCTCGGGGCGGGTCGACTGGCTCGGCGCGGGCGGATCCGTGCCCGCGGCCGGCACGGATCGCCCCGAGATCGGCTTCGTGTTCCAGGAACCGACGCTGATGCCCTGGGCGACGGCGTTCCAGAATGTCCATCTGCCGCTGAAGCTGAAGGGCATTTCCGCCAAGACCGCGCGCGACGAGATCATGCATGCGCTCGACGGGGTCGGGCTCGCGGGCTTTGCAAATGCCTATCCGCGCGAACTCTCAGGCGGCATGAAGATGCGCGTCTCGATCGCGCGCGCGCTGGTGACCAGGCCACGCATCCTGCTCATGGACGAGCCTTTCGCCGCGCTCGACGAGATCACGCGCTTCAAGCTCAACGACGATATCATGCGGCTCTACGAGGCCGGCGGCTGGACCGTGATCTTCGTCACCCACTCGGTCTACGAGTCGGTGTTCCTGTCGAGCCGGATCGTCGTGATGGCGGCGCGGCCGGGGCGCGTCGTCGACGACATCGCGGTCGAGGCGCCGCATCCGCGCGGCGAGGATTTCCGCACCTCGGCCTACTATGCCGCGACCTGCCGGCGCGCCTCGGAGGCACTGCACCGGGCGATGGACGCACGGGACCATTTGTGACGCGTGCCGACGACACTGCGAGGGCCTGAGGCCATGCTCGACCGGACGACCGCCGATCCTTCGCTCGCCGCAGCCCGGCAGACCGGGGTGGCCGCCGCGCCGATCTTCGATCCGGCCGAGGCGGCGCGGGCGCGGATGAGGCGCGTTGAGGCGGTCGCGCGCTGGGCGCTGCCGATCCTGGTGCTCGCCGGCGCCGTCGGGCTCTGGCACGGGCTGGTCGTCTGGTTCGCGATCCCGCGCTATGTGCTGCCGTCGCCCTTCGTGGTGTTCGCGCAGCTCGCGACCGACTGGCCGACGCTGTTTCCCTCGCTCGTCAACACGCTCCAGATCACCTTCGGAGCGCTCGCGATCGCGGTCGTCGGCGGCGTCGGGCTCGCGGTGATCTTCGCGCAGTGGAAATGGGTCGAGATGTCATTCTTCCCGATCGCGGTGGTGTTCCAGGTCACGCCGGTGATCGCGGTGGCGCCGCTGATCACGATCTATGTCGAGAGCATCACCGCGCAGCTCCTGATCTGCGCCTGGATCGTCGCCTTCTTTCCGATCCTGTCGAACACCACGCTGGGCTTGAATTCGGCCGATCACAATCTGCGCAACCTGTTCCAGCTCTACGGCGCGACGCGCTGGCAGACGCTGATCTTTCTGCGCCTGCCGGCCGCGACGCCGTACTTTCTCGGCGGTCTCCGGATCGCCGGCGGCCTGTCTCTGATCGGCGCGGTGGTGGCGGAGTTCGTGGTCGGGGCCGGCGGGCGCGGTTCCGGTCTCGCCTTCCGGATCATCGAGGCGTCGAGCCGGCTCAACATGCCGCGCATGTTCGCGGCGCTGATCCTGATCTCGATCACCGGCGTGGTGATCTTTCTGGTTCTCAGCCTGATCAGCCATCTCGTGCTGAGACGCTGGCACGAGAGCGCGATGGCGCGCGAGCCGTGACGTGAGCTCGGAGACGCGCAGGCGGCTGCCGCAATCGGCGAAACTTGCCGCGAACATTCTTGCCGCGAACATTGACGGGTAAGGAAAACGGGCGTCGGGGAGGCGCGGATCGCCCTCCGGAGAGGGAGCCGCCGGCGAACCGGCGGCGCGACCCGCGCCCATTTCCTCCGAGCCCGATCAGTGTGTTCGGACAGGATGCCGCCGTCCATGCGGCGCGATGGCATACGCAATTTCCCTGATGCGGGGGTGGTTGTCTTCGGCAAAGAGTTTGTTCGCCGTCAACAAACCGACATGCCCGGAGGTTACACAGCCGCCATGACCTTCAATCATCGCAAGTCGGTCACTTATCGTCTCGCCCAGGCCGCCAAGGCGCACCGGGCGCGATCGGGCGTGCACCTGTCCCGGATCGGCCTCCATCCGGGCCAAGAAGCCGTACTCAAGGCTCTCGACGAGACCGACGGCCAGACGATGAGCCAGCTCGCGCAGGTTCTGTCCGTTCAACCGCCGACCGTGACCAAGATGATCACCCGCATGTCGGCGCAGGGTCTCGTCCGTCGCGTCGCGTCGGAGACCGACGGCCGGCTGGCGCGCGTGCATCTGACCGAGGACGGCCGCGCGCGGATCGAGGAAGTCGATCGCGCCTGGAAGCGGCTGGAGAAGGAAGCGCTCGCGGGCCTCGACGAGAAGGACCGCAAGCGGATCCGCAAGCTCTTGCGCGAGATCGAGCGCAATCTGACCGCGACCTCGATCCCTGATGTCGATGTCGACGATGTCGCCGACGTCGAACTGGTCGAGGACGACGCGGCCGAGTGATCCGCGCGGGCCGGCCCTTGGAGCGCCGGCTTATCGTCCCACCCCGCGCATTGTTTCGCCGCCCGCACGGCATGGACCTCAGCTCAGCCCGAGCCCATGCGCCGCGAGGCCGAGCGTTGCGGTCAACCCGACCGTCGCCGCGATCGTCCAGTGCCGCGCGAACAGCACATAGGCCGCGATGGCCGCGAACAGGATCGCGGCCGGATCGGCCGAGGCGAGCCGCGGCAGGTCGAGCGTCAGCGGCCCGAGCGTCGTTTCCGTGATGTCGCGGAAGAAGACATGCAGCGCGAACCAGACGGTCAGGTTCAGGATCACGCCGACGACGGCCGCCGTGATGCCGGTGAGGGCCGCCGCGGCGGCCGGGATGCGGCCGATACGCTCGACCAGCGGCGCAGCGAGCAGGATCCACAGCATCGACGGTACGAAGGTGGTCCAGATCGTGATGCCGGCGCCGAGCAGGCCGCCGGTGAGCGGGCCGAACGGCGCCGGCGCGCGCCAGCCGGCAAGGAAGCCGACGAATTCCATCACCAGCACCAGTGGCCCCGGCGTGGTTTCGGCCAGGCCGAGCCCGTCGAGCATTTCACCGGGGGCGAGCCAGCCGTGGACCTGCACCGCCTGCTGCGCGACATAGGCGAGCGCGGCATAGGCGCCGCCGAAGGTGACGACGGCGAGTTTCGAGAAGAATGCCGCGATCGTCACCAGTACGTGCGTCGGCCCGAGTGTCAGCGCGACGACGAGGATCGGCGCGGCCCAGATCGCCGCGCCGGCCGCGGCGAGGCCGAGCGTCCGGCGGGCGAGCCGGTCATGGACCGTCCCGGCCGGCATGGTCGAGGGCAGGGCGCCGCGGGCCGACAGCCAGCCGGCAACACCGGCGGCCAGCACGATCAGCGGATAGGGAATGCGCAGGAAGAAGATCGCCAGGAAGGCGGCGGCGGCGATGCCCCAGGCGAGCGGCGTCTTCAGCGCCCGCCGCCCGACCTTGATGAGCGCCTCGATCACTATCGCCAGCACGCCGGCCTTGATGCCGAAAAACAGCGCTTCGACCGCGTCGACCTTGCCATAGGCGGCGTAGATATAGGCGAGCACCGCCATCATCGCCGCGCCGGGCAGCACGAACAGGCTGCCGGCCACGAGCGCGCCGCCGATGCCGGCGACGCGCCAGCCGCACCAGGTGGCGAGCTGCTGCGCCTCCGGGCCGGGCAGCAGCATCGACATGTTGAGCGCATCGAGAAAGCGCTTCTCGTCGAGCCAGCGCCGGTCGTCGACCAGCATCCGGTGCATCAGCGCGATCTGGCCGGCCGGTCCGCCGAAGGACAGGACGCCGATCTCGAGAAAGGTGCGCAGCACCGTGGCCAGCGGCACGCGTGGCGGTTCGGCGGTGATCGTCTCGGTCATCGGCGGCTCCCCCTCGGCCCGACGTCATGCCAGATCGAACCGGAGGACGAAACCCTCGCCGACGTCGCGTCGGACTGCGAAGATTCCTCGGGAATCGTGACGGGGCTGTCACGGACTGTCCGTGCAGACGACCCATGTCCGCGCAGGGCTAACCGGGGGCGGGCGGTTCAGCTATGCAGGTAATGGGTGGCGATGAATCGATGGACCGAGGACTCGGGGGTCCGTCAGGTCCGGCCACTTTCAACAAGATCATTTCGAGAGTCGGACGGTCGCGGTGGCGAGCTTGGATGTCACGGAAGCGGTGCCGGAGCGGCCGCGTGCGCGCAATCTCCGGCTCGAGGGCATCGGGCTCATTTGCCTGGCACTGTTCCTGTTCTCGCTGCTCGACACCTCGGCGAAGTGGCTGACGCGCCACG
The DNA here is from genome assembly GCA_040269895.1 of Ancalomicrobiaceae bacterium S20. Classification (NCBI taxonomy): domain Bacteria; kingdom Pseudomonadati; phylum Pseudomonadota; class Alphaproteobacteria; order Hyphomicrobiales; family Ancalomicrobiaceae; genus Methyloraptor; species Methyloraptor flagellatus. The sequence goes on from CP158568.1 coordinate 4,812,725, forward strand.
ACCTGCCGCCGATCCAGGTCACCTTCGTGCGCTATGGCATGGCGTTCCTGGTCGCCGGCCTTGTGTTCAATCCGGTGCGCGCGCCGCATGCGTGGCGGATGAGCCGGCCGTGGCTGCAGGTCTTCCGTGCCGCCGTGCTGTTCGGCTCGACGATCTTCAATTTCCTGGCGCTCCGGAAGCTGCAACTCGCCGAGACCATGTCGATCACCTTCGCGACGCCGTTCCTGATCGCGCTGGTCGCCGGGCGGCTGCTCGGCGAGACGGTCGGGCTGAAGCGCTGGGCGGCGATCGTGGTCGGGTTTCTCGGCGTGCTGGTCGTGACGCGGCCGGGTGGCGGCTTCGATCCGGCGATGTTGTGGACCTTCGCGGCGGTGCTCTGCTACGCGGCTTATGCGATCACGACCCGCATGCTCTCCGGCGTGGATTCGAGCGCCAGCATGCTGATCTTCTCGGCGTTGATGCCGGTCGTCGCGATGGCGCCGTTCCTGCCGGGGTTCTGGGTCTGGCCGTCGAGCGGCTTCGCCTGGGCCGTGCTGCTCGACACCGGCGTGCTCGGCGCGGTCGGGCACTTCTTCCTGATCATGGCCTATGCGCGGGCGCCGGCCTCGGTGATAGCGCCGTTCACCTACACCCAGATCGTCTGGATGGTGCTGTTCGGCTACCTCGTTTTCGGCGACGTGCCGGGTCTCGCGACGCTCGCCGGCGCCTCGATCGTGATCGCCAGCGGGCTCTACCTGCTCTACTGCGAGCGCGCCGAGCGGCAGGCCGCGCGACGCTCGGCGTCGTGATCGGGAAAGTCATACGTATTCCGCAATGCACAATAAGTCTCGCCACGCCGCGCGGAATTCGGTAAGAGAGAGCACATGCGGCGGAATCGTCCGGCCGCGGTTCTAGTCATGGATTTCGAGCCGATGCCTGGCGCTACGCCGAAACGGCGCCTCACCTTGGCCATGATCGCCGAACAGTTGGAACTGTCCACTGCGACGGTCTCGCTGGCGCTGCGTAATTCGACGCTGGTCGCGGAAGAGACGCGTAAGCGCGTCCACGCGCTCGCCGAAGAACTGGGCTACATCTACAACCGCTCCGCCGCGAGCCTCCGGACGGCCAAGACCAATATCGTCGGTCTGGTCGTGCACGACATTCTCAATCCCTACTTCGCCGAACTGGTGGCCGCGCTCGAGGTCGAACTGCAGAAGCACGGTCAGACCGTGATCCTGTGCAATCACGGCGATGACGTGCTGCGCCAGCGGCACTTTCTCGAGACGCTGCTGCAGTATCGCGCCGACGGCATGATCCTGTGCCCGGCGGCGGGCAGCCGCTCGGTCGAGGTCGAGCGCATCGTCGATGCCGGTCTGCCGACCGTGCTGATCGCGCGCGAACTGGCCGATCTGCCCGATGTGCCGGTGATCCGCGGCGACGACCGGACCGGCATCCGGCTCGCGACCGCGCATCTGATCGAGCTCGGCCACAAGCGCATCGCCTTCGTCGGCGGCTCGGGCGATTTCTCGACCGGCCAGGAGCGCCGTGCCGGCTATGAGGACGCGCTGCGTGAGGCGGGTCTGCCGGTCGATCGCGAGCTGATCTTCCCGACGCTGGCGACGCGTCGTGAGGGCCGCGCGGTCGCCGAGCAGGTGATCGCGGCCAAGCCGACCGCGGTCGTCTGCTTCAACGATCTGCTCGCTTTCGGTCTCACCACCGAACTGCGTCGCCGTGGCGTCGAGACCGGCCGCGATATCGCGCTGGTCGGTTACGACGACATCGACGAGGCGGCCGCCTGGTCGCCGGCGCTGACGTCGGTCTGGAACGGCCAGCAGGAAGTCGGTCGTCTCGCGGCGCAGACGCTGCTCGACGTCGTCGCGGGCAAGCGGCCGAAGGACCCGCGTGTCCTGGTGCGGCCGGAGCTGCACGTGCGCGAGACGAGCTGTCCGCCGAAGGCGTGAGGCCGGTGAGCGACGGGGCCGCAGCCCGGACGCCGGGGGTAGTCCTACTCAGCCGATCGGCCGCTCGTCGGCGACCACCTTGCCGTCGTTCGGCAGCGAGCCGGGCGCGACCAGTTCGATCCTGCCCTTCAGCTTTGTGATGGCGGCGAGCGATGCCGAGACGGCGTCGGCGAAGCCGTCCGGCGCGGCCGAGGCTTCGGCGCGCAAGGTCATCTCGTCCTGCTCGCCGGCGCGGGTCACGATCAGGCGCGCGCGGGCGATCTCCGGATGGCGCTTGCGCAGTTCCGCGATCTGGGCCGGATCGACGAACATGCCCTTCACCTTGGTGCGCTGGTCGGCGCGGCCGAGCCAGCCGCGGATGCGGACATGGGTCCGGCCGCAGGGCGCAGGCTCCGGGATCAGTGCCGACAGATCGCCGGTGCCGAACCGGATCAGCGGATAGACCGCGTCGGGCTTGGTGATCACCACCTCGCCGACCTCGCCGGGGGCGACCGGCTCGTCGGTGCCCGGGCGGACGATGTCGAGGAGGATCCTTTCATCGGCGATCATGCCGGGGACGAGCGTGCCGTCCGGCGCGCTGGTCTCGTAGGCGATCAGGCCGGCATCCGCGGTCGCGTAGCACTGGCGCACCGCGACGCCGCGGCCTTCCAGTTCGGCGCGCAGCGAACCGGGCAGTGCGGCGCCGGAGACGAGCGCCTTGGTGAGGCAGGCGACGTCGCGGCCGGCGTCTCGCGCCGCGTCGAGAATGATCTTCAGGAAGTCGGGCGTGCCGGCATAGCCCGCCGGACGGTAATGCGCGATCAGGTCGAGCTGCGCCTCCTTGTTGCCGGGGCCGGCGGGGATCACCGGGCAACCGAGCGCGCGGGCGCCGCCGTCGAGGATGAAGCCGCCGGGCGTCAGGTGATAGGCGAAGGTGTTGAGCACGATGTCGCCCGGGCGGAAGCCGGCGGCGTGGAAGGCGCGGGCGGTGCCCCAGGGATCGTCCTGCCGGCCTTCGGGCTCGAACACCGGTCCGGGCGACATGAACAGCCGGCCGACCGCGCCCATGGCGCGCGGGTCGGCATCGCCGAAGGGCGGGGCGGCGTGCTGGCGATCCTTCAGCGCGTCCTTGCGCAGCACCGGGATGCGCACGAGGTCGGTCGTGTCGCGAAGCGTGTCCGGATCGAGGCCGGCGAGGCGCGGGTCGCGGCCGCCGATCCGGCGGACGGCGTCGCGCAGGCGCTCGAACTGGGCGATCTGCCGCTCGCTCGGGTGCCGGGTTTCCAGGGCGTCGTAATGAACCGTCATCTGTGCCTCCCGCCGGCCGCCGTGCCTCGCTCCACGCTTCCCCTGGATGCATGTGTCATCCATCTGAAATCGAAGGTGCCGGACGGCCTTCGGCGTGCCGAGGCGGCCTTCTCATGGATGTGGGGTGAGAGGCGTGGTGACGGCGGGCGCCCGCTCAGCCGGTCCGGCTGCCGCCCTCGACCAGCGAGAACGACCGCAGCGGCCCGATCTGGTCGTCCATGTCCGCGAGCGACCGGAACCGGCGCCAGCCGGCGATGGTGCGCACGCTGACCGTACCGTCGTCGTGGCGCAGGATCTCGCGGCCGCGATGCCGGTCGGGCGCGCCGGCCGCGCTCGGCTCCGGCGTGGCGACGTCGAAGATTGCTGCGGCCGCTTCGGCTTCCGCCCAATCGAGCCGCGGGTCGAGCAGCGGGGCAAGCAGTGGGTCGTGGGGCTCGGCCTCGCCCAGCGCTTCCGACTGCGATTCGGGCGTCCGCGCGGCCACCGACGGTGCGGCTGCCGTCTGCGGCGCGAACCGGTCTTCCGGCGTGACGGTCGGCGGCCGCATCACCGGCTCGACCCGTTCGACCGCGGTGTCCGCCTCGTTCGACGTGCCGCGATCGAAGTCCTCGGTCCGCGCGACCAGCCGCGCGGCGATCGCTTCGATCGGTGTCAGTCGACGATCCAGCCGCTCGAGCATCTGCACGATCCGGCCGAGCGTCAGCAGGCCGGCGGCGACGGCGAGCGCGGTCAGGATCGTGGTCGGACCGACCGGCCAGCCGGGCGGCAGGCGGTCCGGCATCAGGCCGGCGCAGGCGGCATAGGCTGCCGCGGCGAGGGCGAGGAGATAGGTCGGCGCTGCCATCGGTCGGTCCCGCTTCAGGTCGTCCAGGCACGTGAGCCTGCCACCCGATTGGGGCATCAAAACGGGCGGTCGACGGGCGGTCGTTCAAAGAACCGCAAAGCGGGCGCGACCGCGGCGGGCGCGTCTCGGCGCGGGTCATGGTCTGGGGCTCGGAGCGGGTCATCGGCGGCCCTCAGGCGAGCCAGCGCTTGCGGCGCTTGTAGTGCTTGACGTCCTTGAAGCTCTTGCGGCCGGCCGCCGCGACGCCGAGATAGAATTCCTTGACGTCCTCGTTCTCGCGCAGGCTCGCGGCCTCGCCGTCGAGCACGATACGGCCGGATTCCATGATGTAGCCGTAGGTCGCGTGGCGGAGCGCGATGTTGGTGTTCTGCTCGGCGAGCAGGAACGACACGCCCTGTTCGGCATTGAGCCGGCCGACGATCTCGAAGATCTCTTCGACGATCTGCGGCGCGAGGCCCATCGACGGCTCGTCGAGCAGGATCATCTCGGGCCGCGACATCAGTGCGCGACCGATCGCGACCATCTGCTGTTCGCCGCCGGAGGTGTAGCCGGCCTGCGACTGACGTCGCTCGCGCAGGCGCGGGAAGAAGCGGTAGACGGTCTCGAGATCGTCGCGGATCGCGGCGCGGCCGTCCTTGCGGGTGAAGGCGCCGGTCAGCAGGTTCTCCTCGACCGTCAGATGGCCGAAGCAGTGCCGCCCTTCCATGACCTGGATGCAGCCGCGGCGGACCAGATCGTTCGGGGACAGATCCTGCACCTCCTCGCCCTTGAACAGGATCCGTCCCTTGGTGACCTCGCCGCGTTCGGCGTGCAGCAGGTTCGAGATCGCCTTCAGCGTGGTCGTCTTGCCGGCGCCGTTGGCGCCGAGCAGCGCGACGATGCCGCCCTTGGGCACGGTCAGCGACACGCCCTTCAGGACCAGGATCACGTGGTCGTAGACGACCTCGATATTGTTCACCGCGAGGATCGCGTCTTGCGCAGGGCTGGCTGCGGGCGTCGTGGTCATGGGCGGGTTCCGGCTGTGACGGGTTTCCGGCTTCGGCTCCGTGGAGCGGGCGGGCGCGCGGCGGGTCAGGGGATCGCCCCGCCGCGCGCTGCGGATCCGGCTTTTGCGGATCAGCTCTTCGGACAGGCCTCGGTGCGCGCCGGCCAGGGCGCGTTCTTGGTGGTGAAGTCGGTCGCGTCCTTCTCGAGCAGCGGGCGCACCTTGTCGCGCATCGGCTCGATCCAGTCGGAGGCCTTCACCCACTTGGTGCCGTCCCACTGCTGGACGTAGACCGCGTGCTCGCCGGAATGGTCGTCGCAGGTGATCTTCAGCGGCGACATGAAGCCGGCGAGGCCGAGCTCCTTGATGCGCGCCTCGCCGATGTCGAGCGCCTCGAGACCGGCGCGCACGTCGGTCGCGGTGACGACCTTCTTGCCGGTCAGCTTCTGCGCGGTCGCGATCGCCTCGGCGATCAGCATCGAGTTGTAGACGCCCTTGTTGTAGTTGGTCTCGCCGATCTTGGCCTTGTCCTTGACGGTGGACTGGCCCTTGTCGAACACCAGCTTCACGATGTCCTGGATCGCCGGATAGTTGGCGCCGACCGCGGTCCAGTTGAGCGACATGTAGCCCTTGGCAGCCTGGCCGCCGCCGCGCGCGTCATCCTCGGAGCCGGCCCACCAGACCGAGATGAACTTGTCCATCGGGAAGCCGACCTTGGTCGCCTCCTTGACCGCGGTCGGGTTCATCGCGCCCCAGCCCCACAGCACGACCCAGTCCGGATTGTCCTGCTGGATCGCCAGCCACTGCGAGGACTGGTCCTGCATCTTGTCGCCGGGCACCGGGTATTTGGTCAGCTCGAAGCCGTACTGCTTGGCGAGATCCTCGATCAGCGGGATCGGCTCCTTGCCATAGGGCGCGTCGAGATAGACGTAGCCGATCTTCTTGCCCTTGAGCTTGTCCATGCCGCCGGACTTGGTGCCGATGTATTTCACCGCGACCGAGGCGCCGTCCCAATAGGTCAGCGGCGGGTTGAACACCCAGGGGAACGATTTGCCGACCGCCGCGGCCGAGAGCCCGTAGGCCATCGACAGGACCGGGATCTTGTCGACAGAGGCCTTCGGGATCAGCTGCAGCGTGATGCCCGTGGACCACGGATTGTACATCACGGCGCCCTTGCCCTTGGTCGCCTCGTAGCACTCGACGCCCTTCTGCGCCGTGTAGCCGGTCTCGCACTCCTCGATCACCAGCTTCACGCCGCCGATGCCGCCGTCGCGGGCGTTGAGCATCTTCAGGTAGTCGTGCATGCCGTCGGCGATCGGGATGCCGGAGCCGGCATAGGCGCCGGTCCGGTAGGTCAAGAGCGGGATGTAGATCGTGTCCTCGGCGGCCGCCGGCAGGGCGGTCGTCACGACCGCGGCCGAGACCGCAAGCGTCGAGAGCAGGCTCTTCAGCATGGCTATTCCTCCCAATATGCGGGCCGGTTTTCCGGCTCCTGCCGTTGATGCGCGCGTCGCCGGTCCTCAGTAGGGGAACGGCCAGACGCGCAGCTTCTGCTTGCCGATCTGCCAGAGCCGGGCGAGGCCGTGCGGCTCGACGATCAGGAACACGACGATCATGGCGCCGACGATCATCGCGTTGACGTGCTCGATGGTCGCCGACTGGATCTCGATGCCGAAGACGCCGGGGGCGAACTTCAGGATCACCGGCAGCGCCCAGATGAAGGCGGCGCCGAAATAGCTGCCGATCAGGCTGCCGAGGCCGCCGATGATCGCCATGAACAGGACCTGGAACGACAGCGAGATCGCGAAGGCCGAGGGTTCGGCCGCGCCGAGCCAGCAGAACACCATCAGCGATCCGGCGACGCCGGCGAGATAGGACGACACCGCGAAGGCGAGCAGCTTGGCCGGCAGCAGCCGCACGCCCATCAGCTCGGCGGCGATGTCCATGTCGCGCACCATCATCCAGGTGCGGCCGATGCGGCCGTGGACGAGGTTCGAGGTCACCCAGGTGAGACCGACCGCGAAGACCAGCACGACGAAGTAGGACACGACCGGCTTGGTATCGGGCCCGGTCACCGGAATACCGAACAGGGTCCGGTGCACGGCCTGGATCGCGCCCGACGAGCCGTAGTTGGTGAGCCAGCCGATCCGCTCGAAGCACCAGCCGAGGAAGAACTGCGCGGCGAGCGTCGTCACCGCCAGATAGAGGCCCTTGATCCGGAGCGACGGCAGGCCGAAGACGACACCGATCGCGGCCGAGAAGGCTCCCGATACCAGCATCCAGATCAGGATGTTCACCTCGGGAAAGCTCGTCGTGAGCTTGTAGGTCGCGAAGGCACCGACGCCCATGAAGGCGCCGGTACCGAGCGAGATCTGTCCCGCGTAGCCGGTCAGCACGTTGAGGCCGATCGTGGCCAGCGCGAAGACCAGTCCCGGGATCATGATCGACTTCAGCACGAAGTCGTTGGCGGTGAAGGGGATCACGACCGCGGCGAAGAACAGGATCAGCGTGATCCCGAGCCGGTCTTCCCGGAGCGGGAAGATGCCCATGTCCGCGGCATAGGTCGTCTTGAACTGTCCGGCCTCGCGATAGAGCATGTCTCAGATCCGTTCGATGATCTTTTCGCCGAACAGGCCCTGCGGCCGGGCGAGCAGGAAAACGAGGGCGATGGCGTAGGCGAGCCAGCTTTCGATGCCGCCGCCGAGCAGGCGGCCCCAGTAGAGCTCGCCGACCTTCTCGCCGATACCGATGATCAGGCCGCCGACGATGGCGCCCGGCACCGAGGTGAAGCCGCCGAGGATCAGGACGGGCAGCGCCTTCAGCGCGATGATCTCGAGATCGAACGAGACCTGGCTCTTGGCGCCCCACATGACGCCGGTGACCAACGCTACGCAGCCGGCGGCGAACCAGACGATGACCCAGATCTGATTGAGCGAAATGCCGACCGACAGCGCGGCCTGATGGTCGTCGGCGACCGCGCGCAGCGCCCGGCCGATGCGGGTTCTGGCGAAGAACACCGCCAGGAACGCCACCATCAGGATCGCGACGATCGCCGCCGTCAGGTCGATCTGCTTGATCACCATCGCGCGATCGAACAGCGGCACGCGCCAGACCCCGGTCGGGATGCCGAGTTCGGGGGCGATCATCACCTTCGGCTCGCCGCCGAAGGTGAGTTCGCCCAGGCCCACCAGAAAGCGGGTCAGACCTATGGTGGCCATGAGCAGGATGATGTCGGGTTGGTTGACCAGCGGTCTGAGCACCAGCCGCTCGACGCCGGCGGCGAGCAGCCACATGACGCCGAAGGTCAGCGCCACCGCGATCCAGGCCGGCACGCCGAGCGCGTGGAAGCCGACCAGCGTCAGGGCCGAGAACACGACCATGATGCCTTGCGCGAAGTTGAAAACGCCCGAGGCCTTGTAGATCAGCACGAAGCCGAGCGCGATCAGCGCATAGAGAATGCCCGAGACGAAGCCTTCCCAGATCACCTGGACGAAGAAGGCCGGATTGGCGGCCATCTTCAGGAACGGCTCGAGAAAGATCGCAGAGAGAAGATCCATGTACCCGTTCCCCCCTCAGTGCGACGTGCCGAGATAGGCGTCGATGACGGCCTGGTTCTTTTGGACTTCGTCCGGCGTGCCGTCCGCGATCTTGCGGCCGTATTCGAGCACGACGACGCGGTCGGAGAGGTCCATGACCACGCCGATGTCATGCTCGATCAGCGCGATCGTGGTGCCGAACTGTTCGCGCACGTCGATGATGAACCGGCTCATGTCCTCCTTCTCCTCGAGGTTCATGCCGGCCATCGGCTCGTCGAGCAGCAGGAGTTCCGGTTCCATGGCGAGCGCGCGGCCGAGCTCGACGCGCTTCTTGAGGCCGTAGGGCAGCTTGCCGACCGGCGTCTTGCGGATGTGCTCGATCTCGAGGAAGTCGATGATCTCCTCGACGCGGCGGCGATGGGCGATCTCTTCCTGAAGCGCCGGGCCGAAGCGTAGGCACTGCCAGAAGAAGCCGCGCGTCATCTTCAGCGTCCGGCCGGCCATGATGTTGTCGAGCGTGGTCAGGCCCTTGAACAGCGCGACGTTCTGGAACGTCCGCGCGATGCCCTGTGCCGCCGCCTCGGACGGTCGCTGGCGCTTGCGGACGGTGCCGCAATAGGTGATCCGGCCCTGCTGCGGGTGATAGAACCCGTTGATGACATTGAGCATCGACGTCTTGCCGGCGCCGTTCGGGCCGATGATCGCGCGGATCTCGCCCTTGCGGATGTCGAAGGACACGTCGGTCAGCGCCTTCACGCCGCCGAAGGAGAGGCTGACATTGTCGACCGCGAGCAGCACCTCGCCGGGGGCGAGGGTGCGGCGGGCGGCGATGTCGCCGGGAGCCACGAAAGCGCTCATTCCGCCGCCTCCCTGATGATGTTCGGAGCCGATGGAGCCGCGACCGTCGCCACGTCGCGGATCTTCACAGTGGCCGAGATCGCGCCCTTGCGGCCGTCCTCGAAGGTGACTTCGGTCGCGACGAAGCGCTCGGCCGAGCCGTCGTAAAGCGCCTCGATCAGCGGCGCGTAGCGCTCGGCGATGAAGCCGCGGCGGACCTTCTGCGTGCGGGTGAGTTCGCCGTCGTCGGCGTCGAGCTCCTTGTGCAGGACCAGGAACCGGCGGATCTGCGAGGCGGCCATCATCGGCTCGGCGGCGAGGTCGCGGTTCACCTGGGCGACGTGGCGCTCGATCATCTCGTAGACCAGCGGGTGGCCGGCAAGCTCCTGATAGGAGGCATAATTGACGTTGTTGCGCTCGGCCCAATTGCCGACCGCGACGAGGTCTATGTTGATGAAGACGGTGCAGAAGTCGCGGCCGTGGCCGAAGGCGACGGCCTCCTTGATGTTGGGGAAGAACTTCAGCTTGTTCTCGATGTATTTCGGCGCAAACAGCGCGCCGTCGTTCAGGCGCCCGACGTCCTTGGCACGGTCGATGATCTTCAGGTGCCCGGTCTTGTCGAAGAAGCCGGCGTCGCCGGAGCGGACCCAGCCGTCGGCGGTCTTGGTGTCGGCGGTCGCCTCGTCGTTCTTGTAGTAGGCCTGGAACACGCCGGGGCCGCGATAGAGCACCTCGCCGGTCTCGGAGATCTTGATGTCGACGCCCGGCGCCGGCCGGCCGACCGTGTCGGCATAGATCTCGGCGTCCGGCTGCAGCGTGATGTAGACCGCCGCTTCGGTCTGGCCGTAGAGCTGCTTCAGATTGAGCCCGAGCGAGCGATAGAAGCGGAAGATCTCCGGGCCGATCGCCTCGCCGGCCGTATAGGCGACGCGGATATGGGTGAAGCCGAATCGGTTCTTCAGCGGGCCGTAGACCAGCCAGTCGCCGAGCTTGTAGACGAGCCGGTCCTTGAGCGCGACCGGCCTGCCGTCGAGGATCGCCTCGCCGACACGGTCGGCATGGGCGATGAAGAAGTCGAACATCTTCTTCTTCAGCCGCCCGGCGTCCTCCATGCGCACCATGGTCAGCGTCAGCAGGTTCTCGTAGACGCGCGGCGGCGCGAAGGCGTAGGTCGTGCCGACCTCGCGGCGGTCCTCGACGATCGTGTCCGGGCTCTCCGGGCAGTTCACGCAGAAGCCCGTCACATAGGACTGCGCGTAGGAGAAGATGTGGTCGCCGACCCAGGCGATCGGCAGATAGGCGATCACCTCGTCGGTCTCGTCGAGTCCGTCGAACTCGGCACCGATCCGGGCGGCGATCACGACATTGTCGAAGGTCAGCATCACGCCCTTCGGGCGGCCGGTGGTGCCGGAGGTGTAGAGGATGACCGCGAGGTCCGAGCCCTTGGTCGCCTCGATGCCGGCGACCCAATGCACCAGCGCGCCCGGATCGGTATCCATGGTCCTGCGGCCGCGGTCCTGCACCGAGGCGAAGCTGTGCAGGCGGGTGTGGTCGTAGTTCCGGAGGCCGCGCTCCTCGTCGTAGATGATGTGGCGCAGGCCGGGCAGCCGGTCGGCCACGGAGAGGACCTTGTCGACCTGCTCCTGGTCCTCGACCACCGCGAGCGCGATCTCCGCATGTTCGAGCACATAGGCCATCTCGTCGGCGACGCTGTCCTTGTAGACCGGCACCGGCACCGCGCCGAGCGACTGCACGGCGCAGAAGGTCCAGTAGAGCCGCGGCCGGTTGGCGCCGATCAGCGCAACCTTGTCGCCGGCGGTGACGCCCAGATCGACAAGACCGAGCGCCAGCGCGCGGATCTCGGCGGCGACCTGCCCCCAGGTCCAGGTCTGCCAGATGCCGAAGTCCTTCTCGCGGATCGCCGGCCGCGATCCACGCGTGGTCTCGTTGTACAGGAGCAGCTTCGGGAACGTGTCCCGGTCGGCGGCAGCATTCGCCACGTGTCTTCCTCCCTCGGCGTCAGCGGGGCGGAGCTTCGGCTCCAACTCCCGCGCACCATGGCCGTTTCGGCTCTGGGCATCAGAATGACATGGCTGACAGGCGCTGCAAGCAGTCCCTTGACAGACACGACGAAGGTTTATCTAATACTTTCACCGCCTCTATTCGTGACCGACTGCGATGCAGCGCACAATGTTCTTGTGCGCTGCAGCGAATAGTATGATCGGCATTGGATTGGTGGCCGAATTCAAAGGGCTGACCGGTATTATCGATCCCGGCCCGTTGTGCCTTCAGCATGGATGCTGGCCGCGATACGCGAGCGTGCGAGGTCCCGGGGCCGCACCGGGGGCCCAACGCGGCCTCTCAGGTCGAGGAATGCGCCGTTCGCGACGCGCTGGCCGCGTCGGCGGCGGCTTCCTGTTGCAGCCAGCGCGCGAGCCGCTTCGCCGCGCTCGATGGCGGCCGGTTCTTGTTGAGGATGGCGAGAAAGCCGTTCGGGATGTTGTAGATGCCGAGCGGCGCGACGAGCCGTCCGTCCGCCAGTTCGTCCTGCACCAGTCGCGCCTCGGCCAGCGTCGCGCCGAGCCCGCCGAGCGCGGCCTCGATGCACAGATGCATGTGCGGAAAGGTCATGGTGCGGGCCGGCCGCAGCTCGACGCCGGCGCGGCGTTCGTAGGCCGGTGTGCTCGACACCGCCGTGTCGGAGACAAGCAGGGTTTCGAAATCGAGCCGATTGCCGTCGACACGGTGGACGTAGTCCGGCCGGCACACGATCGCAAAGTTCACGTCGCCGAGCACGACTACGTGGTCGCCCGGCGCCGGGTCGTAACGCAGCCGGTCCCATGTCGTGCCGACGTCGAAATCGTCGACCTCCATGATCGAGTGCCGGCCCATCGACAGCGAAATCGAGATGCCGGGATGCTGCTCGTAGAAGCGCGGCAGGCGCGGCACCAGCCAGCGGGTCGCGAAGGTCGAGCCGCAGGCGAAGCGCAGCTGCGTCGTGCCGCGCCGACCGGGCAGGCGTGCGAGGCCCTTCTCCAGCGCCAGGAACGCGGTGTTGACGCTCGAATAGAATTCCGCGCCGGCCGGCGTCGGCGCGATCCGGCCGCCGTCGCGTTCGACCAGCGTGACGCCGAGATCCTGTTCGAGACCGTGGATCTGCTTGGAGATCGCGCCGTGGGTACGGCCCAGTTCCTCGGCCGCGCGCGTCATCGAGCCGAGCCGGACGGTCGCCTCGAAGGCGCGGAGCGGCGAGAGCGGTGGCAGCGGGCGCATGGACAAGGGTGTGCCCTCTTGTGAATTTTCCTCACAGCATGGTGTGATGTTCTCGCGTGATCCGCAAGCGCCTTGCTGGCATGGTCCGGCTCCAGATGGGAGATGGATCATGGCCGATGTGATCGCATTCGACGGGTTCGACCGGCGCGACCCGCGCAGCCGGGTGCTGGCGCGGCGAGACGGCCGGCCGCGGCCGGCACTGGGCACGCGCGCGGCCGCCGCGCCGCGCGACGACCTGCTCGCGCCGAGCTTCGAGTATGCGCCGCGCCCGACGGTGCTGCGCTGGTGGCTCCGGCGGCAATGGCGCAAGGCGCTGGCGCGCGAGTTCGCCCATGTGCCGGACGAGATGCTGGCGGATTTCGGCCTCACGCGCCGGGCGCTCGAGGACTACGTCACGAAGCCGTTCTGGCGCGCCTGATCCGCGGCGCATCTGGGCGCGCGGGCGTGAGGTTCGCTCACTCGCCGAAGCGCATCAGCCGCGCCGGGTCGACCGCGACGATGCCGGACTTCTCGAGGCGGATCAGATCCTTTCTTTGCAGGATCTGCAGCGCCTCGTTGGTCTTCTGGCGCGACAGGCCGCAGAGCAGGCCCATCTCCTCCTGCGTGATCTCGATCTGGCTGCCGACGGTGCGCGGATAGAGCACGGGATCGAACAGCCAGCCGAGGCAGCGCGCCACCCGCGCCGGCGCGTCCAAGGTGCGGTCGTATTCGACCAGCGCCATGAACTGGCCGAGCCGTTCGTTCAGTTGCCGGACCAGGAAGCGGTTGAAGCCGACCGAATTGTCGAGCAGCCACAGGAAGGTCGCCCGGCCCATCAGCGCGACGCGGGTGTCGCGCAGCGCGACCACATCGTATTGGCGCGCCTCGTCCTTGAGCACCGAGCCTTCACCGAACCACGCGCCGGTACGCACGCCGGTGAAGGTCATCGCCTTGCCGGATTTCGAGACGGTCGAGACCTTCACGAGGCCCTCGACGACGCCGGTCCAGGCGTCGACCTTGTCGCCGCGATGCCAGAGGTACGAGCCCTCGGGATAGGCCTTCTCGGAGATGCCGCGACGCGCGCGCTCGAACTCGTCGTCGGAGAGTTCGTCAGCCCAGAAGGCGATCGTCCTGAATTGCTCGGCCGTGATCACGCGCGCGTCCACTTGGCGGTTGTGGCTCGAGCATAAGGGCGCGTGCAGACGAGGGCCATAGGGCGAAGGTCACCCCGCGCCGGTGCCGTAGATCACGCGCGGCAGCCAGGTGGCGAGCGACGGCCACCACCAGAGCACGAACAGGCTGAACAGCTGGATCACGACGAAGGGGATGATCCCGATATAGATATCGGTGGTCTTCACTTCCTTCGGGGCGACGCCGCGCAGATAGAACAGCGCCACGCCGAACGGCGGGTGCATGAACGAGGTCTGCAGGTTGACCGCCATCAAGACGCCGAGCCAGACCGGGCTCATCGCCGAGCCGTCGGGCATCGGCATCTTCAGGAGCACCGGCGCGGCGATCGGCACGACGATGTAGCTGATCTCCAGGAAGTCGACGAAGAAGCCGAGCACGAACATCGCGACCATGACGACCGCGACCGCGCCGAGCGTACCGCCGGGCAGGTCGTTCAGATAGGCCGAGACGGTCTCCTCGCCGCCGAAGCCGCGGAACACCAGGCTGAAGAAGGTCGCCGCGATCACGATCGAGAAGATCATCGTGGTGATCTCGGTGGTCGCGAGCACGACCGGCTTCAGGACGCCGCGCTTCCAGACGGTCCAGAGCGAGGCGACGACCGCGACGCCGAGCACCAGGGTCAGCACGGTCGCGGCGATGATCGCGGCGTGCTGCGAGGCGCTGACCACCTGCCGGCCGAGGCGCATGTCGACGGTGGAGGCGAGCGCGATCAGGCCGATCAGCGCGACCCAGCCCAGGCGATAGAGCCAGCGCCGCGCGCGGTCCTGCCGCTCGGCGCCGAGCAGCACCGTGCCGATCGCGCCGACCGAGGCGGCCTCGGAGGGCGTGGCGATACCGGCGAGGATCGAGCCGAGCACGCAGAGAATGAGCGCGATCGGCGGCACGAGCGCGGTCAGGATCTCCTCGAGCGTGACCTTGCCCAGCGCTTCGGGAGCGCGCGGCGAGCTCTTCGGCCGGACGAGCGCGACGACGGCCTGATAGACGATGTAGAAGCCCGAGAGCACGAGGCCGGGGATCAGCGCGCCGGCGAACAGGTCGGAGACCGACACCGTCTCGGGCGCGAAATTGCCCAGGTCGGTCTGCGCCTTCTGATAGGCGGTCGCCAGCACGTCGCCGAGCACGACCAGCGTGATCGCCGGCGGGATGATCTGGCCGAGCGTGCCGGCGGCGGCGATCGAGCCGGTGGCGAGCTTCGGATCGTAGCCCCAGCGCAGCATGGTCGGCAGGGCGAGCAGGCCCATGGTGACGACGGTCGCGCCGACCATGCCGGTCGAGGCGGCGAGCAGTGCGCCGACGATCGTCACCGAATAGCCGAGGCCGCCGCGGATCGGGCCGAACAGCCGGCCCATGGTCTCGATCAGTTCGATCGCCACCTTCGACTTCTCGAGCATGACGCCCTTGAAGACGAAGAGCGGCACGGCGATCAGCACCGGGTTGGTCATCACGCCGAAGATGCGCTGCGGCAGCGCGGCGAGGAAGCTCGGGTCGAAGACGCCGAGCGCCCAGCCGAGCCCGGCGAAGGCGACCGCGGTGCCCGCAAGCGTGAAGGCGACCGGATAGCCCGCCAGGATCAAGAGGCAGGTCGCGACGAACATCAGGATGTCGAGGACGGTGGAGATCTGTCCGTGCATGATCAATGGACCGCCTTCTCGAGACCGTGCTTGTCGAGGCCGTGGGGAGCGTCGTCGACCTCGCCGCGTAGGGCCGCGACCGCGCGCAGGACCTGCGACACGCCCTGGACGAGCAGCAGCAGGGCGAAGACCAGGATCTCGGCCTTGAGTACGAACAACGCCGGGATGCCGGCGGTCTCGCGCGAGCCTTCGAGGATCGCGACCGAACGGGCGACGTAGGGCGTCGCCTCGACGACGAGCAGGATCGCGACCGGCCAGAGAAACACCAGCGTGCCGAGGATGGTGACGATCGCCTTGGCGCGGGGGCTCGCGATCGAATGCCAGATGTCGACGCGGACATGGGCATCGACGACGAAGCCGTAGCCGACGGTCAGCATGAACAGCGAGGCGAAGATGTAGGTGATCGATTCCTGCATCCAGACCGAGCCGATGCCGAAGACATAGCGCATGATGACGCCGGCGAATTGCAGGACGGCGATGATCACCGTGCCCCAGGCGACGATGCGGCCGAGGCCGCTCGTCAGCGCGTCGATCTTGCGGGCGATCTGCAGCATCTCGGCCGAACCCTTCGCGAACGGCGGGGCGCGGCGCCACGCCATTGGTCGGGTTCGATTAGCGGCGGCGGCCGGGTTTGTCGACCGCCGCACCGCGATCGAGCTGGCCTTGCTGCGCAACGCCGCCATTCCCTGACCGGGACGTCGTACGCATGCTCTCGAATTCGCCCCGTTTCGATGGCATATCTTGAGGATTCCAGCCTCCAACCCGGATTTGCGACCCGATGTCCGCACCGATCGTCCTCATCACCTCCGATTTCCGCGTCTTCGATCAGGGCCGCTGGCACGCGACGCCCGCGCAGTATGTCGAGGCCGTGCTGCACGGCTCGGGCGCGATCCCGCTGGTGCTGCCGCCGATGGCGGGCGAGGGGCTCGATCTCGACGCGGTGCTGGAACGGGTCGACGGCGTGCTCCTGACAGGCTCGCGCTCGAACGTGCACCCGAGCCTCTACGGCGTCGAGCCGGAGGCGAAGTACGAGCCCTATGACCCGGCGCGCGACGCGACCACGCTGCCGCTGATCCGCAAGGCGATCGCGCTGGGCATGCCGCTGTTCGCGATCTGCCGCGGCTTTCAGGAGCTCAACGTCGCGCTCGGCGGCACGCTGATCACGGAGGTGCAGGAACTCGACGGCCGCATGGACCATCGCGCGCCCGAGCATCCGGAGGCGGATCACCGCTACGGGATCCGTCATGGCGTAAAAATCGTGCGCGAGGGCTGCATCGGCCGCGTGCTCGGCCATGACGAGATTCAGGTCAACTCGCTGCACCGTCAGGCGGTCGGCGAACTGGCGCCGGGGCTCGCGATCGAGGCGACGGCGGCGGACGGCACCATCGAGGCGGTACGCGTGACCGACGCGGCCGGCTTCGCGGTCGGCGTGCAGTGGCACCCGGAATATTGGGTCCGGTCGGATGCGCCGTCGGCGCGGCTGTTCCAGGCCTTCGGCGAGGCCGTGCGCGACTATGCGGACGCGCGTTCGGGCGTGGCCAAGCTCGCCGCGGAGTGAGCCGGCCCGTGAGCCGGGTTCGTCAGGGGATCAACCGCCGGTCGGGGTGCCGACCAGGCAGGCGCCGAGCAGGGTGAGACCGGCGAGCAGCACGACCAGGGCGCCGCCGATCTCGGCGGCGCGCAGCACGCGGCGCGTCCAGTCCGTGTCGGCGCCGGCGAAGCGCAGCGCGACGCTGCGGGCCGAGACCGCCAGCGTCGCCAGCACCGCGACCGTGATGCCGGTGCCGACCGCCATTGCGAAGACGGACAGGATGCCGGCGAGATGCTGGCGCTGCGCGAAGGCGAAAACGAGCACGATCAGCGCGCCGGTGCAGGGACGGATGCCGACCGCGAGCACGGTCGAGATCGCCCGCTTCAAATTGAACGGCCCGACCAGATGGCTCGGGTCCGGCATGTGGCTGACGCCGCATTCAGCGCAGGCGGCCTGGAGCCGCGACAGGTCGACCCCGGTCGGCACGTTCTTGAAGCGCAGCGCCGGGCCGGCGGCGGAGCCGAAGGCGGGCGCATTGCCGAAGCTCGAAGGCGCGCCGAAACCGGATCCGGCGGCCAGCGAGGCGTTGGCGCGCGGCGCGATCGAAAGGACCGCGACTTGCGGCTCCGGCTTGGTGAACACCAGCTTCAGGCCGCTCGCGATCACCTTTCGCCAGGTCAGCCACAGGCCGAGCGCGGTGATCAGGAGCGCGCTGGTCAGCTCGAAGGCCATGGTGGCGTGGGTCATCTCGACGGCGGTCAGCCGCAGCGCCCAGGTCGCGACCGCGACGAGCGCGATGGCGACCAGCGCCTGCACGAAGGCGGAGACGAACGACAGCAGAATGCCGCGGCGCAGCGTCTCGCCGTTGGCGAGCACATAAGACGTGATCACCGCCTTGCCGTGGCCGGGTCCGGCGGCATGGAACACGCCATAGGCGAAGGACACGCCGACGAGCAGGAACGCGGCGCTCGAATCGTTGCGGAGTGCGCGCAGCGCGCCGGTGAGGGCGCGGTAGAAGGCGCTCTGTTCGGAGGCGACCCAGGCGAAGAAGCCGCTCACCGGCACGGCGGCGCCGGCCTCGGGTGCGGCGACGCCGAACGGGCCGGCGGATTGCGCCAGCGCGGCGGAGGCGTCGATCAGACAGACGATGCCGGCGAGGATGGCGACCAGCAGGGCGCCGAACAGGATCGCGGTCGCCTGCCGCGCGAAGGGAACGGCCGCCTGCGGGGCGCTCGAAGCGGCGGCGCCGTCTCGCGCCGAAAGGGGGGTGAGGCGCGCGTCAGTCACGGGCATTTCACCGTGATGCGGTTGGCGAGGTCCTTGGTCAACGAGCGCAGTTCGACCGGCAGGTCGCGCTCGGTGACGGGCACCTGGCTCAGGATGGCGGCGGAGGCGGCGTCGGGCTCGCCCTTGGGCTTGGCGTCGAGCGTGCAGCCGGTCGGTGCGCCGACCAGCAGCGCCGGCTCTTTCTCGACCAGTGTGAAGTCGACGAAATAGATCGGGTCGAACACGTCGATCACGACGCCCTGCTTCGGATCGACCGGCTGCATGAGCGGCAGCGTGTAGAACAGGGTCAGGAGCCCGTCGGTCATCTCGAGCCAGTATTCGGTCGGGATCTTGAAGCCGACGCGCTTGCCGGCGACGCGCAGGAAGCTGAAGTAGTCGTAGTCCTTCAGGCTCTCGACATTGACCTTGGCGAGCGGCTGCAGCTCGTCGCGGGTCAGGATGCCGTCGCCGTTGGCGTCGAGGCCCTGGGTCGCGAAGGCCGAGAAGGCATCGTCGAAGCGCCAGACGTGGCGCAACGCCGTGATCTCACCCTTGGCGTCGAAGACGATCTCCACGCGCGCATCGACGAAGATGTGCGGATGCGCCAGCGTCGGCGTGGCCCCGAAGGCGAGCACGCCCAGAGCCAAGAGAAGCGCTCGAATCGCGCTGGAGAGACGGTTCATTTGCATGGGGTGCAGGGTGTCAGCGGCTCTGGTGCTTGTCGAGACGGTTCGATTGACGCGCAGAAGGCCAGCGTAACGTGGCCACAAAGCGGCAGGTCCGGTCAGGCGCCGGTCACGGCTTCGGGCGTCGTCGCGGCTTCGGGCGTCGTCGCGGCCTGGGGTTCGGAGGCCGGCTCGGGCGCTTCGTCCTTCGGCGCGCGCGTGCGTTTGATCTTGGCCGGATCGCCGGTGCCGCAGTCGTCGCCGCGGTCGGCGCGGCGCTTCTCGAACCAGGCGACCATGAAGTCGACGAAGGCGCGCACCTTGCCCGACAGGTGCCGGCGGTGCGGATAGACCGCGTAGATCGCGATGTTGGTGTTCTCGTATTCCTCGAGCAGGCAGACCAGCCGACCATCAGCGATCGCATCGCGCGCGGTGAAATAGGGCAGGCGCGCGTAGCCGAGGCCGGCAACCGCGGCTTCGAGCGCGACCTGCGGGCTGTTGACCTCGACCTTCGGCTTCACCTGGACCGAAACGCGTTCGCCGTCGTCGGAGAACACCCAGTTGGAGCGGCTGCGCGCGTTGGTGTCGACGATCGCCGGGCGATGGGCGAGATCGGCCGGCGTCTCCGGTCGGCCGTCGAGCTCGATCACGGCGGGGGTGGCGCAGAGCACGACACGGAACGGCGCGAGGCGGCGCGCGATCAGGCTCGAATCGGCGAGTTCGGAGACGCGAATCGCGACGTCGAAGCCCTCGTCGACCAGGTCGACGAAACGGTCGTCCATGCGCAGGTCGACCGTGATCTCAGGGGCGGAGACCAGAAACTCCATGATCGCCTTGCCGAGTTCGGCGTCGCCGAACGAGCGTGGCGCCGAGACGCGCAGCAGTCCGCGCCGCTCGGCGTGGGTGTCGCGCACCGAGGCGACCAGATCGTCGACGCGCTGGAGAATGTCGTTGGCCTCGCGGTGGTAGGCCTGGCCGACCTCGGTCAGCGACAGTTGCCGCGTGGTGCGGTTCAAGAGCCGCACGCCGAGCTCGTCCTCGAGGTCGCGGACGTATTTTGAAATCAGCGCCTTCGATTTGGCCATCTTGCGCGCCGCGGCGGAGAAGCCGCCGGCATCGACCACTTCCACGAAGGCTTGCATCCGGGTGAAGGTGTCCATGAATGTCTCCCTGACGTGAACAATGAGTATCGAAATCCCTGAATTGTCAACCTTTGTTCTGGGGCGCATCTTCTGTCGCAACGGAATACCCCATGATCAACCGTTTGAATTCTGGAGATTTTCCCATGCTCAACCGCCTCGATCCCGCTATCGGCGCCTTCGTCCTGCGTCTGTCGCTCGGTGTCATGCTGATCGCCCACGGCCTGCTGAAGGTCCTGGTGTTCACCATCCCCGGCACCGTCGGGTACTTCACCTCGCTCGGCCTGCCGGCCATCGCTGCCTATGCCACGCTCGCGATCGAGTTGATCGGCGGCCTCGCCATGATCGTCGGCTTTCAGGTCCGCGCGGTTGCGGCCATCACCGTGCCGGTGCTGCTCGGCGCGGCGATCTTCGGCCACGGCGGCAACGGCTGGGTGTTCTCGAACCCGAATGGGGGCTGGGAATATCCGGTGTTCCTGACGGCGGCCGCGGTCGCCCAGGTGTTCCTCGGCGCCGGCGCCTTCGCGCTCGGTGGCACGGCGTCGGCCGAGGCGCGGCTCGCTGCGGCGGTGCGCTGAACCAGCCCCGCGCCAGCTTCGATCCGTACAATGAAGAAGACGCCGGCGGGGCGAGGCCCTGCCGGCGTCTTCTTCATCCGCGGGGGCGATCGGGCCCATGCCTTGCGTTCGCTTTACAAGACTGGCGAACCTTCGGATCCAGGGGCGCGTCAGATTGCTGTAAGGCGTTTGGCAAGCCACTGATTTGGCACGCTGAATTCATGAGGAATCCCCCGCGTGACCGGCGCCGTGAATTATGACGGTCCGACACGAAATTTTCGCTTGCGAAGGGGGGTGAATAGCCCTATCTACCGCTTGCCCAATTTCGCACGTGCCTGTGGCCGCGTGCCGGTTGGCGACACCCGAGGGACAAGAGGCCCGGAGGTCGCCAGGGCAACCGGCAGCCGGAGATAAAACCGGCGCACCTCGTGTCTCACACGGGGGACGTGGCTTAAAGCAACGACGTAGAGGGCTTTTTTGGTCTCTGTCGGCTTTCCAACAGCCGGCGACGCTAAAGAGGCAACTACTTCCTTGCCGGGCGTGCGGTGCGGGTCTCCCGTTCCAATCCATGGCACCAATGTTCGGGTCGTTTTCGGCTCGTGATCGCGCTTTTCCGAGGCCTTCTCGGTTTGCCGCTCGCGAGGTCAATTCGTCTCGAAGGGTCCGCGTTCCTTAACGCGGGTTCGGGTCGGTTCACGCCGGCTCGTCGGGTGCATCGTATTGCAATCCCGCCGTCTCCATCGCGGCGTGAGGGCACGACGACGCTCCCCGATGCATCCCGTCTTCGGCCCGGTTTCGACCGGATCGACGATCGGGGCAACGCCCGTCCTTCCGCCCGGCCTGCCGGGCAGGGGTCCAGAGCCGAGAGGTGAGGGTCCCGAGGCGACGGGGATGACCGAACGCCGGAGTTCGCTCCGGCATTGAACCCCGCAAGGGTTCGCTTGGCTGCCGAGGGGAGATCCCGCCGATGACCGCCCGTATCCGTGAATTCCTGCGCGACCGACGTCCCGAGGGTCCCTGCCTGGTGGTCGACCTCGACGTGGTGCGTCGCAAGTATCTCTCCTTCGCCCGCACCATGCCCGACACCCGCATCTTCTATGCGGTGAAGGCGAACCCGGCGCCGGAGATCCTCAAGGCGCTGGCCGAGCTCGGCTCCTGCTTCGATACCGCGTCGGTGGCCGAGATGCAGATGGCCTTCGCCGCCGGCGCGACCGCCGACCGCATCTCCTTCGGCAACACGATCAAGAAGGAGCGCGACATCGCCACCGCTTATGCGATGGGCGTGCGCCTCTATGCGGTCGACTGCGAGGCCGAGGTCGAGAAGATCGCCCGCGTGGCGCCCGGCTCGAAGGTGTTCTGCCGCATCCTGTCGGATGGCGCCGACGCGGAATGGCCGCTGTCGCGCAAGTTCGGCTGCGATCCGGAGATGGCGCCGTCGGTGCTCGAGCATGCGCATCGTCTCGGCCTCGAGGCCTATGGCGTGTCGTTCCACGTCGGCAGCCAGCAGCGCAACACCAAGGCCTGGGACGCGGCCCTGGCGGCGGCTGCCGGCATCTTCCGGGAGATGGCCGAGCGCGGCATCCGCCTGAAGATGGTCAATCTCGGCGGCGGCTTCCCGACCAAGTACCTCAACGAGGTGCCGTCGGTCGAAGCCTACGGCCAGGCCATCACCGACTCGATCCTGGCCCACTTCGGCAACGATCTGCCGGAGACCATCATCGAGCCGGGCCGCGGCATGGTCGGCGAGGCGGGCGTGATCAAGGCGGAGGTCGTGCTGATCTCCAAGAAGAGCGCCGACGATCAGGTGCGCTGGGTCTATCTCGACATCGGCAAGTTCGGCGGTCTCGCCGAGACGATGGACGAGGCGATCCGCTACCCGATCCTGACCGAGCGCGACGGCGACGCGATGGAGCCCTGCATCATCGCCGGCCCGACCTGCGATTCGGTCGACGTGCTGTACGAGAAGACCCCGTATGCTCTGCCGATCTCGCTCGAGATCGGCGACGAGGTCCTGATCACCGGCACGGGCGCCTATACGACCACCTACTCGGCGGTCGCCTTCAACGGCTTCGATCCGCTGAAGGCCTATGTGATCTGATCGGCGGGGCGACCTTCTGATCCGATCCGTTCGCGGCGGCCCGGTTCCCGCGAAGCTCCGTACCGGATGCATGCCGGTCGAGCCCGGCCGCCGCGTCTCTCTCTTCCCCCGTATCCATCCGGGGCCCGGCTCGCGAGCCGGGTTCGACGCAACGCCGGTGGGCCTCTGGCTCGCCGGGTTTTGTCACCTCGTCTGGGCTTCGCCCGGGAGGGTCCGACCGATGATCGTGTTCTCGCATGAGGCGCGGGCCGATGTGGCCGCGCGTGAAGATCTGCTCGACCGCTGCTTCGGCGCGGCGCGTTTCGAAAAGTCGTCCGAGCGGCTGCGCGAAGGCCGGCTCGCGGCCGAAGGTCTCGCCTTCGTCGCGCATGCCGCGGACGATTTCGCCGTGTTCGGCGACGAGCCCGCCGAGGGCCGTCTCGTCGGCACCGTGCGGCTGTGGCACGTCGCCATCGGCGGCGGAGCCGATGGCGGTGAAGGCGACGGCCGGCCGGCGCTGATGCTCGGCCCGCTCGCGGTCGACGAGGCGCATCGCAAGGACGGCATCGGTGCCAAGCTGATGCGCCGCGCGATCGCCGAGGCGACGTTGCGCGGTCACACCGCAATCATCCTGGTCGGCGACCCGGAATATTACGAGCGCTTCGGCTTCTCGGCCCGCGGGCTCGAAGCCGTCGCGATGCCGGGCGCCTTCGAGCGCCGGCGTCTGCTCGGGCTCGAGCTCATCCCGGGGCGCTCGACGGCGCGGCCGGTATCTTGCGCGCGACCGGCGCCGTTGCGCTGCCGGCGGCTGTGCCGGCTGTCGTACGGCGGTCGGAAAAGGCCGATATCGTCGCGGAATTCCGCCTCGCCGGTTGATCCGGGACACACATCCGGCTAAGGGGCGCGGGGCGTGACGACCCGCGCCCTTTTCCGTGATGTGAGCATCCCGGCCATCCGGCCCCGCTTCCCCCTCACACAAACTGCTTCGGAGTGGACCCGCATGACCAGCACCTGGCCCGTCTATCACGAGATCACCGGCCCGATCGTCATGATCGGCTTCGGATCGATCGGCAAAGGCACGCTGCCGCTGATCGAGCGCCACTTCAAGTTCGACAAGAAGCGGCTGACCGTGATCGATCCCTTCGACGGGGACCGGAAGCTGGTCGACGACCGCGGCTATCGCTTCGTCCACCAGGCGGTGACCAAGGACAATTACCGCGAGCTGCTCACCACCTTCCTGACCGAGGGCGAGGGCACGGGCTTCTGCGTGAACCTGTCGGTCGACACCTCGTCGCTCGACATCATGAAGCTCTGCCGCGAGCTCGGCGTCCCCTATATCGACACGGTGGTCGAGCCGTGGACCGGTTTCTATTTCGATACGAGCAAGGGCCCGGAGGCGCGGTCGAACTACGCGCTGCGCGAGACCGTGCTCGAGGAGAAGCGCCGGTCGCCGGGCGGCACCACGGCGGTCTCCTGCTGCGGCGCCAATCCGGGCATGGTGTCCTGGTTCGTCAAGAAGGCGCTGGTCGACGTCGCCGGCGGGCTCGGCCTGTCGTTCGAGAAGCCGACCAGCCGCGACGGCTGGGCGAAGCTGATGGCGCGCGTCGGCGTCAAGGGCATCCACATCGCCGAGCGCGACACCCAGCGTGCCAAGGCGCCGAAGCCGATGGGCGTGTTCGTCAACACCTGGTCCGTCGAGGGCTTCGTTTCGGAGGGCAACCAGCCGGCCGAGCTCGGCTGGGGCACGGCCGAGACCTGGATGCCGGCGAACGCCAAGACCCACGAGACCGGCTGCAAGGCCGCGATCTACCTGATGCAGCCGGGCGCCAACACGCGGGTGCGCTCCTGGTGCCCGACCCCGGGCCCGCAGTACGGCTTCCTCGTTACCCACAACGAGGCGATCTCGATCGCCGACTTCTTCACGGTCGGCGACAAGGACAAGCCGGAGTTCCGGCCGACCTGCCACTATGCCTACCATCCGGCCAACGACGCGGTGCTGTCGCTGCACGAGATGTTCGGCAATGGCGGCAAGCAGCAGAAGACCAGCCACATCCTTGACGAGAACGAGATCGTTGACGGCATCGACGAGCTCGGCGTGCTGCTCTACGGCCACGGCAAGAACGCCTATTGGTTCGGTTCGCAGCTGTCGATCGAAGAGACGCGTCTGCTCGCGCCGTACCAGAACGCCACCGGCCTGCAGGTGTCGTCCGCCGTGCTCGCCGGCATGGTCTGGGCTCTCGACAATCCGAACGCCGGCATCGTCGAGGCCGACGAGATGGACTACGAGCGCTGCCTCGAGGTTCAGTCGCCGTATCTCGGCCCGGTCAAGGGCTACTACACCGACTGGACGCCGCTGACCGATCGGCAGAGCCTGTTCCCGGAAGAACTCGACACGGCCAATCCCTGGTCGTTCAAGAACATTCTGGTGCGCTGACCGATCGCGTCACCCCGCGATCTGCCGATCATTGTCGACACGAGGGCCGGATCCGTTCCGGCCCTTGTTTTTTCGCAAGGTCGGCGGAAAGGCGCGCTGAACGAGCGCCGACAGGCGGCATGGACGTCTAAAGTAATATACTGACATTCCAAAACGGCAAAATTTACGCCGGATTTACGCTGGTGGAGCAACGTCGGGCCATGCCCCATCGTCTTGGGGAATGTCCTCTGATGGCAGCGTTTCCGATGAAATCACTCTCCGTGACCACCAAGCTCGCCGGCGTCCTCGGCGCGATGCTCGTCCTGATCGGTCTCTTCGCTGCCGAACGCCTGTGGTACGCGGCGACGCTGCGCGGCGTGGTGGCGCAGATGTATCGCGCGCAGGTCGGCACCTCCGGCATCGAGAAGATCAACGGCCTCGTCTATGCCGTGGTGATGGACAGCCGCGGCATCTACATGTCGGCGGACGTCACGGGCGTCAAGAAGTTCGGCGACCTCATGAAGGTCAGCCTCGACAAGCTTCAAAAGGCGTCGGCCGAGCTCGACGAGGCGATCGACGGGCCGGAGCAGGCGACCTACGAGGCCTTTGCCAAGCGGGTGCAGGAGTTCCGGACCTTCCGGCTCGAGATGCTGCGGCGCGGGCTCGAGATCGCGCCGGCGGCGGCGCGCGAATACGGCGACAACGACGCCAACCGGACCGTGCGCACTGCGCTCAACAAGGATCTCGAACGCTTCGCCAGTGCCTTCGCGGAGAAGTCGCGCGGGCTCGACGAGGAGGTGCGCGGCATCGAAAGGCGCGGTCAGGTCGTCATGCTCGGCCTGTTTGCCGCCGCGTTGGCGACGATCGCCGGCGGCATCGTTCTGGTGCGCCGCGGTGTCAGCCGCCCGATCAACGATCTGGGCGACGCGATGAGGACCATCGCGGAGGGCAGGACCAACGCCGCTGTACCGCACACCGACCGTGGCGACGAACTGGGCACCATGGCCCGGGCCGTCGAAGTGTTCCGCGATGCGGTGCGCTCGTCCGGCGAGCTGTCCGAGCGCCTGAAGGCGGAGGCCGAGGCGCGGCAGGGCCGGCAGAATACGCGCGACGCGGCCGTCGCCGCGTTCAACGCCGAGGCGCAGACCCTGCTCGCCGATCTGGTCGGCTTCGCGGATCAGGTGCGCGGTTCGGCGCGCGGGCAGATCCGGATGGCCGAAACGGTTTCGTCGAGCCTCGGCTCGACCGCGGATGCCTCGCGTCAGACCGCCGACAACGTTCAGACAGTGGCGGCGGCGGCCGAAGAGCTCTCGGCCTCGGTGCAGGAGATCAACCGTCGGGTCGACGAGGCGGCCGGCGCGGCGCGCGATGCGGTCAGCGCGGCCGAGCGGTCCTCGACCACGGCGCAGGGGCTCGACGTCTCGGCGGCGCGGATCGGCGACGTCGTCAGCATGATCCAGCAGATCGCCGAACAGACCAACCTCCTCGCGCTCAATGCCACGATCGAGGCGGCGCGGGCCGGCGAGGCGGGGCGCGGCTTCGCGATCGTCGCGCAGGAGGTCAAGGCGCTGGCCAACCAGACGGCGCGCGCCACCGAGGACATCTCCGAGCAGATCGTCGCCATGCAGAGCACGACGCGGGTCACGGTCGACGCGATCCGCGAGATCCGCTCGCGCATCGACGCGATCGACGGCATCACCGTCACGGTGGTCGAGGCGATCGAGGAGCAGGGGGCGGCCACGTCCGAGATCGCCCGCAACGTCGCGCATGCGGCGGCGGCCTCGAACGAGGTCGCGCAGGGTATCGAGACCGTCGATGCATCGGCCTCGGAGACCATGCAGGCGGCGCAGAGCCTCGTGTCGCTCGCCGACGAACTCGGCGAGCGGGTCGGAGGCTTCAAGGCCCGGGTCGAGACCTTCCTCGGCCAGCTCCGGGTCGGGTGATCGAAAACCTCAGACGCGCCGCGCCGCGAGCTTGCGGGCGCGGCGCCGCTTCCAGCCGACGCGGGTCGCCTCCGATGCGAACAGGCCCGCGAGCACGCCGGCGCCGGCCGCGACCGCGCCTTCGAGCGTGACGGGGATCGCGGGCTCGAAGGCCCTCCAGGCGCCCGCGGCCAGATCCGGATCGAAGTCGACCACCAGTTCCGCGAGCCGCGCGAACGGGCCGCCGCTCTCGAAGGCGGTCATCTGGCGGGCGAGCCGGTCGCGGCGATCGATCACGATGCGCATGTCGGCGCCGCGATCACGCGCGAGCGGATCGGGGTTGGTCTCGAGCCGGCCGATCGCGGCCTGCGGCTCCAGCCCTTGCCGTCGCGCGTCCGCCGTGAAGCGCTGCACGATCGCCTCCAGCTCGTCGAGCGCGCCGCCGAGGCGCTGCCGATACTGCTGGGCGAATTCCGGCGCCTGGCTCAGCGTCAGGCCGAGCAGCAGGGCGGGGATGAAATAGAAGATCCGCGCGAGCGCGAGCATTCGGGTCTCCTGCGTTCGAGGCGCATGGTCGCCCGTCCGCCGGCGTAAGGCAAACGGTGGCGCGCCCGATGCGCCGACGGCGAGACGGCATGTCGCGCACCGCTGGTCCAACGCCGTCGACATGAACGCGTTCGAAAGCGGTGGGATGACGGCCCCGCCATAGCAGGCGGCCGGCCGCCGATCCGCTCCGGCGGTTTCAGGCGCGGATGTCGATCGTGCCGGCTTCGCCGGTCTCGGTGCCGAAGGCGATGCGGAAGCCGTCCTTGTCCCAGGCGAGCGCGGTGACCGGAGCGGTCGCCGGCGGGCGGAACACGACCTCGGCCATGTCGGCGATGCGGACCGCCATGATCAGGCCGTCCTCGTAGCCGATCGCGCAGACGTCCTCGCTCGGGTGGCAGGCGACGCGCGAGGCGAGCTTGGCGTAGGGGCCGAGCTGCAGCGGCGGCTTGCCCATCGGGCCGTCCTTGGTCATGAACGGCCACAGGATCGCGGCATTGGCGCCGGCCGTGGCGAGATAGCGGCCCTTGGCACTCCACGAGACCGACTTCACCTTCGAGGGATAGCCGGTCATGCGCATGTGCTTGCCGTCCTCGATGCGCCAGCCGTGCAAAGCCGGCTCCTGCATCGTCGTGACGAGAAATTTGCCGTCCGGCGACACGGTCGCGCCGGTATGGGCGCCGGCCCATTCGAGATCGACCGGCGCGCCCTTGGCCGTGACCCAGAGCAGGCGGGCCTTGTCGACGGTGGCGGTGGCGAGGCGCAGGCCCTTGGGCAGGAAGGCGACGCCGCCCACCGCCTTCTCGTGCGGGAACTCCTCGATCCGGCCGTCGGCGAGCCGCACCCAGGCGACGCGGCCGGCGGCAAAGGCGATCGCGCCCTGCGGCCCGAGCGCGAGCTGGTCGATCCACTTGCCGGTCTTCTCGGCCAGGACCTCCATACTGCCGTCGGGGCGGGTCGCGACGACGCGGCCGTCGTCGCCGGTCGTCACCAGCCGGCCGGCGTCGGCGTCGAGGGCGGCCGCGAGGATGCCGCCGTCGTGGGCATCGACGGCGGTGACGGTTCCGTCCGGCGCGACGATCTTCACCGCGCCATCGGCGAGCGCATAGATCGCGGCCTCGCCGAGGAAGCCGGCGGCGACGACATAGGCATCGAATGAAACCGGATCGAGCTTGGGCACGGGATCAATCTTCCTGAGGTTTTGCTCCGAACCGTCGACCGGTTGGGCGGCCATGGCGCGGGCGAACGGGGCTTGCGGGAACCGGGATCAGGCGGTGGGCACCAGCAGTTCGCGGGCGAGGATCTGCCAGCTCGCCGCGTCGGGGGCGAGCAGCAGGCCGCCGTCGGTGTGGCTCGGCAGATAGGGCGAGCCGTCGAACCGGGCCGAATAGCCGCCGGCCTCGCGGTGGATCAGCCAGCCGGGGGCGTGGTCCCAGGGCATGAGCTTGGCGAACAGCAGCGTGTGGGCGCGGCCGGAGGCGACCAGCCGGTATTCGTGGCCGGCGCAGCGATAGGCGCCGCAGGCGCCGAACTTCGCGGCGTTGCGCGCGACCGTCGTGCGCAGCGGATCGGCGAGCCAGGAGAACGACAGCGCCGCGACCATCTCGGCGAGCGGACCGGCGGGCGCGACCTTCAGCGGCTCGCGGACACCGTCGGCGCTCTCGGTCCAGGCGCCGCCGTCGCGGAGCGCGACCGAGACGCTGTCGATGATCGGGTCGAGGATCACGGCTCCGACGATCTCGCCCTTGACGATCGCGGCGGCCATGACCGCGAACAGCGGCAGGCCGGCGGCGAAGTTCCAGGTGCCATCGACCGGGTCGACCACGAAGGCCAGTTCCGCGTCGGCGATGCGGCCGAGCAACGAGCGGTCCTGCTCGGTCGCTTCTTCGCCGACCACGACGCAGCCGGGGAAACGCGCGGTGAGCGCGGCCGTGATGCGCCGCTCGGCCGCCTCGTCGGCGTCGGTGACGAGATCGAGCGCCGAGCTCTTCTGGCGGATGCCGCCGGCGCCGAGCCGGCGGAAGCGCGGCAGGATTTCCGCGCGCGCCGCGTCCTTGAGGATGGCGACGAGGGCGGCGAGGTCGTCACGGGAGAAGGCGGTCGGCAAGGCTGGGCTCCGGAAGAGGCAGGCTCCGGGCAAGGCGGATGCGCGGACCGGGTGGTCCGCACGTTCGCTGCGGGACTGCGGCGCGTCAGGCCCTACAGGCCTCGAAGCCCTTCTTCAAGCCCGCCCAATCGAGATCGCGGCCGATGAAGACGATACGGCTCCGGCGCGGCTCGTCGGCCTTCCATTCGCGCTGATGGTCGCCCTCGACGATCTGGTGCACGCCCTGGACGACATAGCGCTCCGGATCGTCCTTGAACGCCATGATACCCTTGAGCCGCAGGATGTTCGGCCCCTGCGTCTGAGTCTCCTGACCGATCCAGTCGAAGAACTTCTGCGGGTCGAGATCGCCGGCCTCCAGGCTGATCGAGCGGACCTCGTCGTCGTGGCGATGGTTGTCCTCGGTCAGGAAGGTCGGCTCGACCGACAGGATGCGATTGAGGTCGAAGGCGCCGCGATCGAGCACCTCGCCGAGATCGACCTTGCAGCGCTCGGTCTCGATCACGCGGGCATAGGGATTGATCGCGCGGATCTCGGCGCGGACGCGCTTGAGGTCGTCGGCCGAGACCAGATCGACCTTGTTCAGCAGGATCACGTCGGCGAAGGCGACCTGATCCTCGGCCTCGGGGCTGTCGTCGAGCCGCTTGGCGAGGTTCAGCGCATCGACCACGGTCACGATCGCGTCGAGCCGGGTCTTGGCGCGGACGTCGTCGTCCATGAAGAAGGTCTGGGCGACCGGCGCCGGATCGGCGAGGCCGGTGGTTTCGATCAGGATCGCGTCGAAGCGGCCCTTGCGCTTCATCAGACCGTCGATGATGCGGACGAGGTCGCCGCGCACGGTGCAGCAGATGCAGCCGTTGTTCATCTGGAAGATTTCCTCGTCGGTGTCGACGACGAGGTCGTTGTCGATGCCGGTCTCGCCGAACTCATTGACGATGACCGCGTATTTCTTGCCGTGGTCCTCGGTCAGAATGCGGTTCAGGAGCGTGGTCTTGCCGGCGCCGAGATAGCCGGTCAGCACGGTGACGGGAATGGGGGCG
Organism: Ancalomicrobiaceae bacterium S20; assembly: GCA_040269895.1. NCBI lineage: Bacteria > Pseudomonadati > Pseudomonadota > Alphaproteobacteria > Hyphomicrobiales > Ancalomicrobiaceae > Methyloraptor > Methyloraptor flagellatus. The sequence continues at coordinate 4,843,485 of CP158568.1, forward strand.
GCAGCCTGGCTCATGGCGCGGAACTCCATCTCAAAAAAGGGGGGCCCGGCCACGGGGTGAGCCGTGGCCGGGCGAAAACTGCTCTTCGAGGTCGATGGGGACCGGATGGGGCGTCAGGCACCCACCATCGCCGCGGTGAGCAGTTTCACGTTGTGGCGGACCATATCGATATAGGTGGCCGCCGGTCCAGTTGCAGGAGACAAGCTGTCGGAGAAGATCGCTCCGCCCGGCTTGACGCCCGATTCCTTGGCGATCCGGTTGATCAGACGCGGATCGGTGATGGTCTCGACGAAGATCGCGCGGATCTTCTCGGCCTTGATCTGACGGATCAGCTTGGCGACGTTCTTGGCGGTCGCCTCGGCCTCGGTCGAGACACCCTGCGGGGCCAGGAACTCTATGCCGTAGGCGGCGCCGAAGTAGCCGAAGGCGTCGTGCGAGGTGATCACGCGGCGCTGCTCGGCCGGGACCTTCTCGAAGGCGGCGCGGGTGTCGGCCTCGAGCTTGTCGAGCTTCTCGAGATAGGCGCTGGCGTTGGCCTTGTAGGTGTCCGCGCCGGCCGGGTCGTTGGCGACCAGGGCATCGCGGATGTTGCCGACGTAGATCTTGGCGTTGGCGATCGACTGCCAGGCGTGCGGGTCGGTCACCATCTTCGGCGCGTCGGCCTTGGCTTCGGCCTTCTTCTTGTCGGCGCCGTGGTCGTGGTCGTGACCTTCGTCCTCGGCCTCCATCTCGCGCGGCGTGATGCCCTTGGTCGAGACGATGATCGGGGCCTTGGTGCCGGAGGCCTTCAGGAGCCGATCGAACCAGCCCTCGAGGCCGAGGCCGTTGACGAAGACGACCTTGGCGCCGGCGATCGCCTTCGCGTCGGCCGGGGTCGGATTGTAGACGTGGGCGTCGCCGCCAGGGGCGACGAGCGTCTTCACGGCGACGCGGTCGCCGCCGACCTGAGCGACGAGGTCGCCGAGGATCGAGAAGGTGGCGACCACGGGCATGCGATCCGCGGCCAGCGCGGCGCGCGGCGCGGCGAAGCCGAGGAGGGCGGCGAGGCCGGCGGCGGCCAGGGCGTATCTGCGGGTCATCGTCATGAGATTTCCGTCCTTTGGGGAAGCGGGCCGAAACGCCCGGGTTCGGGTCTCTGCTATGCGGTCGATCGACGTTCAAAAACTCGCGAAGAAGCTCATCCGGGCCGGCGGTTGCCGGTCAGGCTGGTCGGGTTCGGTGCCGCGCCTCGCGGAGGGAGAGGCGCGGCGTCAGGCTTCCAGATGGCGGCGGCGTCCGAGATCGCGGGCAAGACCGCCCGCGCGTCCGAACACCAGGGAAATCATGTAGATCACGCCGGCGACCAGGATGATCGACGGGCCTGCGGGCAGGCTCTCGTGGTAGGAGACGATCAGCCCGCCGTAAGAGGAGGCGATGCCGAAGCCGGCGGCGACCACGCAGAGCGCGGTCAGGTCGGAGACCCAGAGCCGCGCGGCGGCGGCCGGCAGCATCATGATGCCGACGGCGAGCAGCGTGCCGAGCGCATGGAAACCGCCGACCAGGTTCAGCACCACCAGCGTCATGAACACGAGGTGCACCGCGGCGCCCGAGCGACTGACCGAACGCAGGAAGTTCGGGTCGATGCAGTCCAGCACCAGCGGGCGCAGGATCACCGCGAAGGCGAACAGCGTGACGGTCGCGATGCCGGCGATCAGCAGCAGCGCCTGATCGTCGAGCGCCAGCACCGAGCCGAACAGCACGTGCAGCAGGTCGACGTTCGAGCCCTTGGTCGACACGATGGTCACGCCGAGCGCGAGCGACAGCAGGTAGAAGGCCGCCAGACTGGCATCCTCCTTGAGGATGGTCGTGCGGGCGACCGCGCCGGCGCCGACCGCAACCGCGATGCCGGCGGCGAGTCCGCCGATGGTCATCGCCGGCAGCGACAGGCCGGCGACCAGATAGCCGAGCGCGGCGCCGGGCAGGATCGCATGGGCCATGGCGTCGCCCGTGAGCGACATGCGCCTGAGCATCAGGAACACGCCGGCCGGGGCGGCGCCGAGCGCCAGCGCGATCGCGCCGATCAGCGCGCGGCGCATGAATTCGAATTCGGCGAAGGGGGCGAAGAACGTGTCCCAGATCATCGCGCCCTCACGCCGCATCGCGCGCGCAGAGCGGCGCGGTCCGGTCGAATGCCTCGACCATCCGGCGCGCGGCGGCGAGGTTTTCCGGGGTGACCACATCGCGGGTCGGGCCCCAGGCGACGGTCTCGCGGGCGAGCAGGATCGTCTCGGGGAAGGCATGGCGGACGGTGTCGAGATCGTGCAGGACCGCGACGACCGTGCGCTTCTCCGCGTGCCAGTGCGCGACCAGATCGAGGAGATCGGCGGTGGTCTTGGTGTCGATGGCGTTGAACGGCTCGTCGAGCAGGATCACCGAGGCATCCTGCAGCAGCAGGCGCGCGAACAGCGTGCGCTGCATCTGGCCGCCCGACAGCGTGCCGATGGCGCGGCGCTCGAAGCCTTCGAGGCCGACGGCGGCGAGCGCTTCGGAGATCCGGGTATGGTCGCCGCGGCCGAAGCCGCGGAACAGACCACAGCGGCGCCACAGGCCCATGGCGACGAAATCATAGACCGACAACGGGAACGAGCGGTCGATCTCGGCGAGCTGCGGCAGGTAGGCGATCTCGCGCTGGTCGAGATTGTCGAGCACGATGCGACCGGTGAGCGGCTTCAGCGTGCCCATGATGCCCTTGAGTAGCGTCGACTTGCCGGCTCCGTTCGGGCCGACGATCGCGACCAGGCTGCCCGGCGCGATGCGGCCCGACACATGGTGGACGGCCGGATGGCGGTCATAGCCGAGGGTCAGATTGTCGAAGCCGATCGCGGCGTCGCGGGGGCGGAGCGTGTTCATTGGCAACATCCTCACGCCATGGCCCAATAGACGCCGGCCCAGATCAGAGCCGAGAGACAAGCCGCGACCGCGAGCCTGGCGCCGAGCGACATGCGCAGCATCGACAGGGCCGGCGGCGCGGCGAGCGCGGACTTGTCGGCGGACGCTGCCGGGCCGTGGTCATGCGCGTGTCCGTGGTCATGCGCGTGCCCGTGGTGGTGCGCATGTCCGTGATGGTGTGCATGAGACGCATGTCCGGTCGACCCGCCGTGCCGGTGCGCGGACCCGTCCTGCGCTTCGGCGATGGACGGGGCGTGGGCATGCTCGGCACGGGACATCGGAACTCCAGATCTCGGCTCAGGGCACATGCGGTGCCTCGATTGCTTTGGATGTTATATCGTAACACCTGCCATGGCAAGGCTCGGGTTCCGAGGCGGTCCGGCGACTGTCCTCACGTTCCTGTGTGTCACTCTGCAACGTGATCGGCATTGCGATCGGCCCGGCTGGGGCGCGGTGCGGCCCGTGCGGATGCGGCGCGGCGTACCGCTCGGGTCGGACAATGAAGCCAACGCTTGATCGGATTTCGCCGCTGTGACGTATGTGGGCGGAAACCCCGCGTCGGTGCGGCGCTCCGGACCTCGCCCGGTCCGGAGCCGGCCGCGCCGCCCCTGCCGATACGGATCAGAGCCTTGACCTTGCCCGCCGCGCCTTCCGATGCCGCCCGAGCGGCCGACTACCGCACGATCCGCCTGCCGTCCGACCATCCGCGTGTCGCCGCCGGCAAGGTCGGCGTGCTCATCGTGGCGCTCGGTACGCCCGACGGTACCGACTACTGGTCGATGCGCCGCTATCTGAAGGAGTTCCTGTCCGACCGCCGCGTCATCGAGACGCCGCGCTGGCTCTGGTGGCCGCTCCTGAACCTGATCATCCTGACCACGCGGCCGGGTCGGAAGGGCAAGGACTACGCGACGATCTGGAACAACGAGCGCAACGAGGGGCCGCTGCGGACCATCACGCGTTCGCAGGCGGAAAAGCTCGCCGCCCGTCTGGCGCCGAGCTCGGACAAGGTCGTGGTCGACTATGCGATGCGCTACGGCCAGCCCTCGGTCGCCTCGCGCATGCAGGCGCTGCAGCAGGCCGGCTGCGAGCGCATCCTCGTGTTCCCGCTCTATCCGCAATATGCTGCGGCGACGATGGCCACCGTCAACGACGTCGTGTTCGACGCCCTGAAGGCGATGCGCTGGCAGCCGGCGATCCGCACCGTGCCGCCCTATCACGACGACCCGGTCTATATCGACGCGATCGCGGCGAGCGTGCGGGCGAGCCTCGGCACGATCGACTGGGAGCCCGAGGTCATTCTGTCCTCGTTCCACGGCATCCCGAAGTCCTATTTCGAGAAGGGCGACCCCTACCATTGCCAATGCGCCAAGACGGCGCGGCTGGTGCGCGAGGTGCTCGGCCAGGACCGCGAGACGTTCAAGATGACGTTCCAGTCGCGGTTCGGACCCGAGGAGTGGCTGCAGCCCTACACCGACAAGACGGTCGAGGCGCTGGCGAAGTCCGGCGTGAAACGCATGGCGGTGGTGACGCCCGGCTTCACCGCCGACTGCCTGGAGACGCTGGAGGAGATCGCCGGCGAGAACGCCGAGATCTTTCACCACAACGGCGGCGAGAAGTTCCACTTCATCCCCTGCCTCAACGACTCGGATCTCGGCATGGACGTGATCGAGCATGTCGTGCGGCGGGAATTGATGGGGTGGGTGTGAGGGGAGGGCCGAGCGCCGTTGTTCGACAGGGATATTCGCGATACGATCATTGAATATTCATCCTGTGTCCGGGAGGGCGTCATGCCGCTCTACATCAGGGACGATGCCGTCGATGCGCTCGCGGTCGAAGTTCAGAAAGCGACCGGCGCGCCCAACAAGACCGAGGCGGTGCGGCGCGCGCTGGCGAACGAACTGGCGCGCGCGCGGGACGAGGTACCGCTGCGGGAGCGGATCAGAGTGATCCAAGACGCGATCAAGGCCCGACGCGGGCCCCATGATCCCAAAGTCGACATGAAGGCGTTCATGGACGAGATGTGGGAACTCTGATGTTCCTGGACGCCTCCGCGATCATCGCGATCCTCGACGACGAGCCCGAGGCGGCCGGCTTCCTCGCGAAGATCGAAGCCTCTCCCACGCCGATCACCTGTTCGGCGACCGCGGTGTTCGAAGCCGCGATCGGGCTCGCGAGGATCGAAGCGCGCAGCCTCGGGCTCGTCGATCGACCGATGCCTCCGGAGCTGATCGACCGCGCGAAACGGGACGTCGAGCGATTTCTCGAAGCCGTCGGCGCGCGGGCGATCGTTATCGACCTCGCGCTCGGCGCTGCCGCAATCGACGCGGCACGGACCTATGGGCGCTTTGTCGGCCATCCCGCACGGCTCAATTTCGGCGACTGTTTCGCTTACGCCTGTGCAAAGGGCACCGGCGTGCCGCTCTTGTTCAAGGGCGAGGATTTCGGCTCGACCGACGTCGAGATCGCCTGATTGGCCCTCGCGGTCACCGCGACATGTCCCCCTCCCGACAAACTCCCGAAACATGCCTCGGCTAGCTCCGTTGCGGCCGGTCGCCCGCGCGCCTACCTTCTCCTCGGGCGGTCGGCCGGACCGCAACGAGGGAGTTTTCCCATGGGCTTCGCCGTCTCTGGCTTCGACATTGTCGTCGTGGTCGTCGTCCTGCTCGCCATCCTGGTGTTCTTCGCCGGCGTGAAGACGGTGCCGCAAGGCTATAACTGGACCGTCGAGCGCTTCGGCCGCTACACGCGGACGCTGAAGCCTGGCCTCAATGTGATCACGCCCTTTGTCGAAGGGGTCGGCGCCAAGCTCTCCATGATGGAGACGGTGCTCGACGTGCCGCAGCAGGAGGTGATCACCAAGGACAACGCCACGGTCCGGGTCGACGGCGTGGCGTTCTTCCAGGTGCTCGACGCGGCGCGCGCGGCCTACGAGGTTCAAAATCTCGAATCGGCGATCCTCAACATCACAATGACCAACATCCGCACGGTCATGGGTTCGATGGATCTCGACCAGCTCCTGTCGCACCGCGACGACATCAACGGCCGGCTGCTGCATGTCGTCGACGCCGCGGCTTCCGCCTGGGGTGTGAAGATCAACCGCATCGAGATCAAGGACATCATCCCGCCGGCCGATCTGGTCGCCTCGATGGGGCGGCAGATGAAGGCCGAGCGCGACAAGCGCGCGGCGATCCTCGAAGCCGAAGGCCTGCGCCAGTCGGAGATCCTGCGCGCCGAGGGCCAGAAGCAGGCGCAAATTCTCGAAGCCGAAGGCCGGCGCGAGGCGGCGTTCCGCGATGCCGAGGCACGCGAACGCCTCGCCGAGGCCGAGGCCAAGGCGACCCAGCTCGTCTCGGTCGCCATCGCGCAGGGCGACGTGCAGGCGATCAACTATTTCGTCGCCCAGAAATACGTCGAGGCGCTGAAGGATCTCGCCTCTGCGCCGAACCAGAAGGTGCTGATGATGCCGGTCGATGCGACCTCTGTGCTCGGTTCGATCGCGGGCATCGCCGAGATCGCCAAGTCGTCGTTCGGCGATGGTACCGAGCGTCCGGCGCGCCGGCCGGGTGGCATGCCGAACATCGGCGGCTGACGCCAATCACCGGGGGGCACCCATGGGGCTGATCGAGACGGCATTTACACAATACGGCGCCTGGAGCTGGTGGGTGCTCGGGCTCGCGCTGCTTGCGCTTGAGGTGCTGGCTCCAGGTGCTTTCTTTCTCTGGTTCGGTATTGCTGCGTTCGTCGTGGGCGCATTGGCATTCGCCGTGACCTTGTCCTGGCAAACGTCGACGCTGATCTGGATCGGCTTGACGATCGTTTTCCTGCTCTACACTTGGGTGCCGTGGCGCAGACGTGATCGCCTCCATGAGACGCGGGACGTCAATGAACGGTCGCGGCGCTACATCGGGCGCGTATTCACGCTCGCCGAGCCAATTGTGGAGAACTCGGGACGGCTCTCGATCGATGATACGATTTGGCGAATATCCGGCCCGGACTTGCCAGCAGGCGCGCGGGTGAGGATTTCAGGCGCTGACGGCGCGGTCCTGAAAGTCGACAGCGCGACCTGATTGGGCGCAGATCGATGCGGTCGTTCTGTCGAACTCCGTGTCTTCACGCCACGCCGGCGCGCAGCAGGTCGTGCATGTGGATGATGCCGACCGGCTTTTCGTTCTCGACCACCATCAGCGCGGTGATCGCCGAGGCGTTCAGCGTCTCCAGCGCGCTGGCGAGCAGCATGTCGGGCCGGATGGTCTTCGGGCCCGGCGTCATGATGTCCTCGACGCGGTGGGCGAGCAGGTGGTCGCCGAGGTGGCGGCGCAAGTCGCCGTCGGTGACGATGCCGACCAGCCGGCCGGCCGGGTCGGTGACGCCGACGCAGCCGAAGCCCTGCCGGCTCATCTGCACGATCGCTTCCTTCATCGATGTGCCGAGCGGCGCGAGCGGCACCGAATCCCCGACATGCATGACGTCGCGGACCAGCTTCAGGCTGGCGCCGAGCTTGCCGCCCGGATGGAAGACGCGGAAATCCTGCGCGGTGAAGCCGCGGCTTTCGAGCAGCGCGATGGCGAGCGCATCGCCGAGCGCGAGCTGTACGACCGACGAGGTGGTCGGCGCCAGCCCGTGCGGACAGGCCTCGGGGACGTCGGGCATCTCGAGGATCAGGTCGGCCGAGCGGCCGAGCGTCGAATCGGCCCGCGAGGTGAAGGCGACCAGCGGCACGCGGAAGCGGCGCGTGTAGGCGAGGATCGCCGCGAGCTCGTTCGACTCGCCCGACCACGACAGCGCGATCACGACATCGTCCGGCGTGATCATGCCGAGGTCGCCGTGGCTCGCCTCGCTCGGATGGACGAAATAGGCCGGCGTGCCGGTCGAGGCCATGGTCGCGGCGATCTTGCGGCAGACATGGCCGCTCTTGCCGATGCCCGTGATGATGACGCGGCCGCTCGCCTCGTGGATCAGCCGGACCGCCGAGGCGAGGGCTATGCCGAGAGGGCCGGCGAGCGCCGCGCTGAGCAGATCCAGGCCGTGGGCCTCCGCAGTGATGGTGCGAATGGCGGATGCGACCGATTCCTGGTCGAGCGGCGCTCTCAACGTCATCTTGCGGTCTCTCGTTCACATCTTCGGGGCGCGGACGGCCCGCCGGAACGCGACGGGCGGCCTCGGGCCGGTCGCTGGTCCAACTCCGGGAGGCGGGGCCGGATCGGGGCCGCGGATGCGGAAATGCATCCGTCAGGCCGGGTCGCGATCCCCGGAAGGCCGTTACTAGCACGCGTGGCCGGGGTGGGCCACCCCTTGCACGGCGACGGGCGGCGGCCCGGCGGGGCACACGGCAGGGGCGCACGCGTCCGGGCGCGTGGCGATCGCAAGCAATCGTTAACCATCCGCATTTACCTTTCGGCAAGAAACGAGGCGGGCGGCGTCGGTCGTGGGGACCTGCGCCGATCATCCCGCAGCCACAGAGGGACGATGCAGCGGCCGGATCGCGCTTCGACGGCGAAGGGACGAGACCGGGCGGGCCGAGGCGGCCGGCCGGGGGCTTCCTTGCGCCCCGACGCATGGTGGCGCGCCTCGTCGATCGCGATCGTGTCGATCGCCGTCGTGGTCGCCGGTGCCGCCCTGGCGGAGGCCCAGTCGACGGGTGACGGCTCCTCGCTCCTGCGCGGCTCGTCGACCGCGAAGGGCAGGACGAGCGCGCGTCCGGGAACGACCGCGGCGCCCGCCGCCGCTCCGGTCCCGGTCCAGTGGATCGGTCCCAATCCAGCCGCCTCGCTCGACTCCCCGAACGTGCTCGACGAGCCGGTGCCGCCGGCTCTCGGCGCCGATGCGCTCGGCGATCCGGTCGCCGGGCCGACGCCGTCCCGGCCGCCGGCCCGGACCAACGGTGCTCGTGGGAGCACGGCGGCGGGGGCGACGGGCGCCGCGGTTGGGAGCACAGGCACTGCCACGACCGGCACGACGCCGCTCGTGACCGGCAGCACCGGACCGGTCACGCCGCGCACGCCGTTGCGGGCGACCCAGCCGGTGCCGCGCGATTCGCGCCTGGACCCTTACGCCGAGGACAGCGTCGACGAGGGCTACCAGCCGCTCGGGCTCCGGACCGGTGGCTTCACCTGGTATCCGGCGGTCGAAGCGTCGGCGGGCTACGCGAGCAACATCCCCGGCAGGGCCGGCGGCGAGGCCGGCGCGCTACTCCGGGTGGCGCCGGAGATCACCGGCCAGTCGGACTGGTCGCGCCATGCGCTATCGTTCGACCTGCGCGGCAGTTACACGAACTATCCGCAGTACACGGTCTACGACCAGCCGAGCTTCCAGGGCACGGTGCGCGGCCGGGTCGATCTCTCGGACGAGATGCGGATGGACCTGCGCGGCGGCTATGCGCTCGGCCGGGAGCAGGCGTCGAGCGCCAACAACCCCGCCAATACGCTGGTGCCGGCGACGGTACAGACGCTGACCGGCTCGGTCGGGCTCACCCGCGACGTCGGCCTGTTCGCACTGACACTGCGCGGCGACGTCGCGCGCGGCACCTATTCGGGTGGTGAGCTGGTCGGCGGCGGCTCGCTCGGCGTGATCAACCGCGACAACACCCAGGTCATCGGCGCGCTGCGGGTCACCTACAACGCCTCGGAGGCGCTGAAGCCCTTCGTCGAGGGCCAGCTCACCAGCCGCACCTACGATCAGGCCGTGATCAACGGCGACGATCGAAACTCGACCGGCTACATCCTGAAAGGCGGCGTCACGACCGATCTCGGTCCGCTGCTGCGCGGCGAGATCTCCGCCGGCTACGGCGTCGAGCGACCGCGCTCGGCGTCGCTGTCGGAGCTGCGCGGGCTGGTCGTCGACGGATCGCTGGTCTGGTCGCCGACCCGGCTGACCAAGGTGACGCTGACCGCCTCGACCGCCTTCGAGCCGTCGACGGTCTCCGGCGTCAGCGGCAGTGTCGCCGACACGGTCGGCGTGACGCTCGAGCAGTCGCTCCGGCGCGATCTGACGGCTCAGATCGGCGGGCAGTTCCTGACCCGCACCTACACGGCCACCGCGATGCCCAACGAGTACGATCTCAAGGCGACGACCGGTTTGACCTACAAGTTCAACCGCAACGTCCAGGTCTTCGTGCGCGGCGAGTTCGAGCGCTTCATGCGCGTCGGCGGTTCGGGCGACTACGATTCCGAGACGGTCTACGCCGGCGTGCGGCTGCAGCGCTGAAGGCTCCGGATCAGCGGGGGCCGAGCAGGATCACCGCGGCGCCGAGCAGGCAGAGGCCGGCGCCGGCCGTGTCCCAACGATCGGGTGAGACGCCCTCGACCAGCGCCATCCAGCCGAGCGAGGCGACGATGTAGACGCCGCCATAGGCGGCGAAGGTCCGTCCGGCGGCCGCCTGGTCGACCCGGGTCAGCAGCCAGGCGAACAGGGCGAGCGAGGCGAGACCCGGCAGCGCGAGCCATCCCGAACGGCCGAGGCGCAGCCAGGCCCAGAAGGCGAAGCAGCCACCGATCTCGGCGAGCGCGGCGGCGACATAGAGGACGCCGGTGTGCCAGACGGATTGCATGCCGGCGGTTCCCCCCCCCATTAAACGGAACGAGCGCCGCGGGGGCCGCGGCGCTCGTCGGAGGATAGCAGAGCCGGCGTGCCGATCAGTGCGCCTTCAGATGCGCCTCGATCTCACGGCGGAACTCGTCGCCGAGCCCGTCACGGTCGAGACCGTAGACGAGGTTCGCCATCAGGAAGCCGATCTTCGAGCCGCAGTCGTAGGTCGTGCCGTCGAACTTGACCGACCAGAACCGGTCCTTGTCCATGAGCCGCAGCATGGCGTCGGTGAGCTGGATCTCGCCGCCGGCGCCCCGCTCATGGCGGCCGAGATGCGAGAAGATCTCCGGCGACAGGATGTAGCGGCCCGAAATGTAGAGGTTCGACGGCGCGGTGCCCTTCGGCGGCTTCTCGACCATTCCGGTGATGGCGCGGGCGTTGCCGCGCGTCTCGCCGACGCCGACGATGCCGTACTGATGGGCGAGCGCCGGATCGCACTCCTCGACCGCGATGACATTGCCGCCGGTCTCGGCGTAGACGTCCATCATCTGCGCGAGGCAGCCCTTTTCGCGGCCGCGCATGATCATGTCCGGCAGCAGGATCGCGAAGGGCTCGTCGCCGACGATGTCGCGCGCGCACCAGATCGCGTGACCGAGGCCGAGCGGCTCCTGCTGGCGGGTGAAGCTCGCCCAGCCGGGCGGCATGCGGCTCCGCTCGACGATGCCGAGTTCGGAGGTCTTGCCGCGCGCGGCGAGCGTCGCCTCGAGCTCGTAGGCGATGTCGAAATGGTCCTCGATCACGGCCTTGTTGCGGCCCGTGACGAACACGAAGTGCTCGATGCCGGCCTCGCGGGCCTCCTCGACGATGTATTGGATCACCGGCTTGTCGACGACGGTGAGCATTTCCTTCGGAACGGACTTGGTGGCGGGCAGGAACCGGGTGCCGAGACCGGCGACGGGGAGAACGGCTTTGCGGATCTTCTTGGGCATCGGAGGGTCCTGACTATCCCTTATTCGAGCTGAAACGTCTCAATTCCGCTGAACTGAACGCGACCTGCCTGTCCTGCATCACGTCATGTCGACAGCGATGTTCGACGATGGTCGTTTTCTATCAGCGTGGAGTTGAATGCCGCGTGAACGGCCGTGGTCGCGCTGCGTTTACGCCGTCTTAACCATGCTTGTCCTCACTCGTTCCATGGGCGATCCTGAAAGAGGCGCGTTGGCGCCGCCTTTCACCTGCAGCCAAGCGGCTCGGGGTCCGGATCGACAGGGCGCGGGACCTCGTCCCGCTTGCGTCCGGCGGTGCGCGAGAGGTCGATGATGGCTCATGGGGTTCGAGATCTGCCTCCTTCCCGCGACGCGATCGCGGTCCTGACGCGGCGCGGTCTCCTCGGCGTCGGCGTCGGTGGTCTGGCGAGCGCCTTGATCGGCGGCGCGCCGGTGCTGGCGCAGGAAAACACGATGCCTTGGGAGCAGTGGGTCACGGCGTTCCGCGCCGCGGCGCTCGCGCGCGGCATCTCGGCGCCGACCTATGACCGGGTGATGCGATCGATCCAGCCGGACGTCGAGGTCTACAAGTTCGACAAGGCGCAGCCGGAGACCCAAGAGCCGATCTGGCGCTACATGAACCGGCGGGTCAACGACTGGCGCATCGAGACCGGCAAGGCGCGGATCCGCGATTTCGCGCCGCTGTTCGACCGGATCGAGCGCACCTATGGCGTCGATCGCTATATGCTCTGTGCCTTGTGGGGCATGGAATCGGCCTATGGCGACGTCGTCGTCAACATGAAGTGGATGCGCCCGGTCATGCCGGCACTCGCCGCCCTCGCCTGGGGCGAGGCGCGCCGGCGCCGCTACTGGGAGACCGAGCTGCTCAACGCGCTGGTGATCGTCAACCGCGGCTGGTCCACCCCCGAGGAGATGATCGGCTCCTGGGCCGGCGCGATGGGCCATACCCAGTGGATGCCGGAAGTCTGGCTCAACATGGGCGTCGATTTCGACGGCGACGGCAAGGTCAGCCCGTTCGGCAAGCCGGACGACGCGCTCGCCGGCACCGCGCGCTACCTCATGGAGCGCGGCAAGTTCCGGCGCGGCGAGACCTGGGGCTACGAGGTCGGCCTGCCGCCCGGTTTCGATGTCGGTCTGGCCGATGGCCGGACCTGGCGCTCGCTTGGCGAATGGTCGGCCTTCGGCGTGCGTCGCATCACCGGCGATGCCTTCCCGCGGCCGGCCGACAAGGCGCGGCTGTGGATGCCGGCCGGGGCCAAGGGGCCGGTCATCGCGCTGGTCGCGAATTTCTTCGCGATCCGCTCCTACAACCCGTCCAACAAATATGCGCTGGCGATCGGCCATCTCGCCGACCGGATCCGCGGCGGCGGCCCGTTCGTCACGCCCTGGCCGACCGACGAGCGGCAATTGTCGCTCGCCGAGGTGCAGGAGATCCAGGTCAAGCTCACGCAAGCCGGCTACGACACCGGCGGCGTCGATGGCCGCATCGGCGAGAAGACGCAGACCGCGATCCAGGCTTGGCAGCGCGCGGTCGGCATGATCCCGCCCGACGGCTTTCCGTCGGATGCGGTTCTCAAGCGGCTCCGGGGCGGGTAAGGTCGCGCGGCGTCGCGAGGCCCGGAGCGGGCCGCGACCCCCGGAAGCGCGGCCGGCCGCGATCCGGTCCAGCGCGACGGACCGCGGCGGCGCCGCGGTCATGGAGGCCCGATGATCCGACCCGCCGCCGCCTTGTCGCGTCCTGCGAACGGCCGATGCGCCGCGCTCCTGCGCGCCGCGCTGGTCGTGCTGGCTGTCGTGTTGGTCCAGGTCGCCGGCGCGGCGCCGGCCGCCGCGCAGACCGATCCGGTCACCGGGTTCTTCCGCTTCCTGTTCGGGGGCCAGCGCCAGCCGGAGACGGTCCCGCAACCGATCCCGCTGCAGCCGATGCCGAGCAAGCCGAAAGCGCCGGCCGAGCCGAAGATCGTCGAGGTGCCGAAGCTGCCCAATGCGCAGGTCGTGCTGGTGATCGGCGATATCGAGGCCCGCGATCTCGCCAACGGCCTGCAGATGGCCTTCGCCGATGTGCCGTCGATCGCGATCGTCAACAAGTCGCGCAACGCCTCGGGCCTGACGCGCGAGAACGAGGGCGAGTGGAGCACGCTCGCGCCCAAGGTGCTCGCCGACAACAAGGCCGATTTCATCGTCGTGATGCTCGGCGTCAACGACAAGCAGACGATTCCGGTCGCCGGGCAGAAGGCGCTCGAGACCGGCTCCGAGGCGTGGGAGCAGACCTATCGGGAGCGGCTCCGGAAGCTCGTCGAGCAGATCAAGGCGACCGGCAAGCCGTTCTTCTGGGTCGGCCTGCCGCCCACGGCGGACCCGGACCTCCGGCCGAGCGCTCGCGCGGAATACGCCTCGTTCCTGTCGAACCTGAACACCTGGTACAAGCCGGCAGTCGAGGGCGCCGGCGGGCAGTTCATCGACATCTGGAACGCCTTCGCCGACGACGGCGGCCATTTCACCCCGACCGGACCGGATGTCGACGGTCAGGTGAAGCGGCTGCGCTCGTCGGATGGCGTGCTGTTCACGCGCGCCGGCCAGCGCAAGCTCGCCTTCTTCGTCGAGCAGGAGATCCGCAAGATCATGCGCGGCGAGATGCCGGTCGAGCCGACGACGCCAGAGACGACCGTGCAGCCGAAGGGTGACGAGGCCATGCTCGCCGCGCCGCCGCCGCTGCCGCCCGCCCCTGGCGCAAGGTCGGGCCGGTGCTGCCGCTCGATGCAGGGGCCGAGGCCGACGGCGATCTCGCCGGCGCGCCGGCGCGTGGTCCGGTGCGCGAGACCATGCCCGGCGGCTATCCGATCACGGAGACGCCGCTCTATCGCCGGCTGGTGAAGGGCGAGGCGATCGACGCGCCGACCGGCCGGGTCGACGACTTCAGTCGCTGAGCTCTCTTACCGGCACCGGAGCGTCGCCCACCGCTCGCCGCCCACCGCTCACGCGATCGGCAGCACCAGCCGCACGATCAGGCCGCGTCCGGCCGGCGGATCGTCGAAGGCGAGGCGGCCGCCGTGGCCCTCGGCGATGGCGCGGGCGATCGACAGGCCGAGCCCGAAGCCCGAATCCGGCGTCATCGTGCGCGCCGCATCGCCGCGCACGAACGGATCAAGCATCGCATCGCGATCGGCATGTGGAATGCCGGGGCCGTCATCGACGACCTCGATCGTGACCTCGTCGACGCCGGGAACCAGCCGGATGCGGGCGTCGGTGCCATATTTCAGCGCATTGTCCGCGAGGTTGGTGACCGCCCGTTCGATCTCGTCGGGTCGGATCTCGGCCGGAAACCGCTCCGGTCCCTCGTAGGCGATCGGTCGGCCCATGTCGGAGAAACGGTCGACGATCGTGCGCAGCAGCGCGGGCAGATCGACGCGCGCCTTGCTCGTCTGGGTGCGGCCCTCGCGCAGGAACGACAGCGCGCTCTCGACCATGGCCCCCATCTGATCGAGATCGGCCAGCATCGCGGCGCGATTGGCGTCGTTGTCGACGAACTCCGCACGCAGCCGGAGCCGGGTGATCGGCGTCCTGAGGTCGTGGCTGACGGCGGCGAGCATGCGCGTGCGATCGGCGACGAGTTTGGCGATGCGCGTCTGCATGCCGTTGAAGGCGCGGGCGAGGTCGCGGATCTCGGCCGGCCCCGTTTCGCGGACCAGCGTCGCGCGCTCGGGCTGGAAGGCCTCGACCGCGGCCGCGAGATCAGTCAGCGGTCGGGTGAGGGCCCGTGCCGCCCAGAGTGTGACGATGGTCAACGTCACGACCACGAAGCTCAGCGATACGGCGGCGGGGCCGACCCAGGGCCGCCGCCGCTCCTCGACCCGGCCGGAGAACACATAGCCGTCGGCGAGGCGCACGACGACGCGGCGGTGCCGAGGCTCCGGCCCGTCCTGCCAGTCGTTCACCATCACGTCCGCACCGAGACGGTCCCGGATCGCGCCGGAGACGGGGAAGCCTCGCGCCGGAGCACCGGGCGCCGATGGCATGGCCGTCGTCCCGTCTGCCGCGGATTCGTCGCCTTCGCGTAGCCGCAGGGCTGGGAACGTCGCCTCGAGGGCGCTCATGATGGCGTGCCGGTCACTCGCTGGTGTGCCGGCGATCAGACGGGCGGCATAGGTCAGTGTGCGAGGTTCGTCGTCGGGATCCCGGTACTGGTGGTCGAGCCAGAAGGCCAGGGTGGCGATGATGTTGACGGCGAGCATCGACAGGACGATCAAGAGGCCGATCTGCCCGCTGATCCGCCGCAGAGGCCGCACCGCCCGCTTCATGACGCCTCGACCTCGGCGGTGAAGATATAGCCGCCCGACCGGACCGTCTTGATCAGCTCCGGCGTCTCCGCCTCCGGTTCGAGCTTCTTTCTGAGCCGGCTCACCAGCACGTCGATGGAGCGCTCGCTGGATCCGGACGCGCGCCCTTGCGTGAAGTCGATCAACTGCTCGCGCGACAGGACGCGGGTCGGACGCTCGCAGAAGACCTGCAGCAGGTCGAATTCGGCGCCGGTCAGGATCACGCGGGCGCCCTCGGGATTGGTGAGGTGCCGCGCCACGGCGTCGAGCTCCCAACCCTTGAAGCGGAAGTGGCGGGCCTCGCGCGCCGGGGCGCTGTCACCGGCGCCGCGACGGAGCACGGCGCGGATGCGCGCCAGCAGTTCGCGTGGGTTGAAGGGCTTGGCCAGATAGTCGTCGGCGCCCATCTCGAGGCCGAGGATGCGGTCGATGTCGCCGGCCCGCGCCGAGAGTATGATCACCGGCAGGTTCGACTGCATGCGCAGCCGTCGGCACAGCGCAAGGCCGTCCTCGCCCGGCAACATGATGTCGAGTACGACGAGATCGATGCGGTTCTCGGCGAGCGCGCGATCCATCTCGCGGCCGTCGGACGCGATCGAGACGCGCATCTCGTTGGTCTTCAGGTAGCGGGCGACGAGGTTGCGGATTTCGCGATCGTCCTCGACGACCAGGATGTGCGGGGATGCCAGCGGTGGTGCGTTCATGGCCCTCAGCTAACTCCACTCGGGCCGTCGCACACCAGGAAAATTGTTGCGATGTGTTGCTCGGCCGCGGGCGGCAACGCGGCGTAACAAACTGGGTCAGGCGGTTTACACCTCGTTAAACACGGCGGGCGCTTGGTGATCGCAGTTCTCGCGTTCCGAGAGACTCCCGTCCCCAGAGACACCAACCGAGGTGCTCGCCATGACCAGCCTGTCGTCCGTCTCCAATCGTCCGCATCCGCCGTCGCCGCGCGATCGTGTCGACCAGCAGCTCTCCGCCGACGTATCGTCCGGCAAGATCAGCCAGACCGATGCGACCGCGATCACCAGCGCCCTCGATACGATCGATGCGTCGCTGAAATCCGGCTCGAGCACGAGTGCGTCGAGCTCCGGATCCTCGAGCACGACCTCGGGACCGCCGAGTCCCGACGAGATCCAGTCCAAGATCGGTAGCCTCATCGATAGCCAGGTCTCGTCCGGATCACTGACCAGCGACCAAGCGACCGAACTCAAGAGCCTGCTGTCCAGCGGCTCGAAGGGCCATGCCCATGGCGCGGGCGGCGCCGGCGGCCCGCCTCCCGGCCCGCCGCCGGGCGAGGCGAGCGATTCCGACTCTGACACCGACTCCGGTTCCGCCAGCAGCTCCGCCTCCAGCACCAGCACCTCGTCGGCGAAATCCGACAAGGAACTGCTCCAGCAGTTCCTGCAGCAGATCCAGCAGTCGCTGAGTTCGAGCTATTCCTCGAGCGGTTCCTCCACCGCGGCGGCGAAGTCGCTGGTCGCCGATTTCACGACCTGATCCGCCTCCGGGGGCGCCGATTCGACCTCGCTTCGGAAGCCGCGACCTCGCGTTCAACCTTCCGCGGCTCCTGAACAGCGAAGCCCGCCGGCTCGATCGAGCGCGGCGGGCTTCGTCATTGTCGGGCAAGATGGCCGCCCGCGCGCCTCAGCGCGGCAGGTCGGTCTTGCCCATCAGCGCCAGATCGATCGAGCGGGCGGCCTGCCGGCCCTCGCGGATCGCCCAGACCACCAGCGACTGGCCGCGGCGCATGTCGCCGGCGGCATAGATCTTGGGCACCGAGGTCTTGTAGTCGTCCTCGTTGGCCGAGACGTTGCCGCGCCGGTCGAGCGTCGGGCCGAGTTCGGCGACGAGACCCTCGTGGACCGGGCCGGCGAAGCCGATCGCGATGAACACGAAATCCGCCTTGATCACGAACTCGGTGCCCGGGATCGGCACGCGCTTCTCGTCGACGCGGGCGCAGCGCACGCCGGTGACGTGGCCGTTCTCGCCGACCACTTCGAGCGTGGCGCAGGCGAATTCGCGCTCAGCGCCTTCGGCCTGGCTCGAGGAGGTGCGGAACTTGGTCGGCCAGTACGGCCACACGGTGAGCTTGTCCTCGTGCTTCGGCGCGACCGGGCGGATGTCGAGCTGGGTCACCGTGACGGCGCCCTGGCGGAACGACGTGCCGACGCAGTCCGACGCCGTGTCGCCGCCGCCGATGACGACCACGTGCTTGCCGGTCGTGACGATCGGCGCCTCGTGGGAGATGTCCTCGCCGCCGACGCGGCGGTTCGACTGCACCAGGAACGGCATGGCGTAGTGGACGCCGGCGAGCTCGACGCCCGGCAGGGCCGGATCGCGCGGGCGCTCGGCGCCACCGGCGAGCAGCAGCGCGTCGTGCTTGGCCGCCAGTTCCGCCGCGGTCACGTCGTGGCCGACGTTGACGCGGTAGTGGAAAGTGACGCCCTCGGCCTCCATCTGCGCGACGCGGCGGTCGATGGCGGTCTTCTCCATCTTGAAGTCCGGGATGCCGTAGCGCAGCAGGCCGCCGGCCTTCGGCTCGCGCTCGTAGACATGGACCTCATGGCCGACGCGGGCGAGCTGCTGGGCGGCGGCGAGGCCGGCCGGGCCGGAGCCGACGATGCCGACCGTCTTGCCGGTCTTGCGCGCGGCCGGCTGGGGCAGGATCCAGCCGTTCGCCCAGGCCTTGTCGGCGATCGACTGCTCGACGGTCTTGATCGCGACCGGCACGTCCTCGAGGTTCAGCGTGCAGGCCTCCTCGCACGGGGCGGGGCAGACGCGGCCGGTGAAGTCGGGGAAGTTGTTGGTCGAGTGCAGGTTGCGCGCCGCCGCTTCCCAGTCCGAGGCATAGACGAGGTCGTTCCAGTCCGGGATCTGGTTCATCACCGGGCAACCGGTGTGGCAGTAGGGCACGCCGCAATCCATGCAGCGCGCGGCCTGCCGCTCGACGTCGATGTCGGAAAGCGGGAGCGTGAACTCCTTGAAATGCCGAATGCGATCGCCGGCGGGCTGATACTTCTGCTCCTGCCGGTCGAATTCGAGAAAGCCTGTGACCTTGCCCATGGTCGTCTACCCAGTCAGTGGCCGGCGCGACACTGATTGCGCTGCCGGCATTGAAACCCGTTGTTCGTCGGTCCCGTCCCGGGTCCGCCCGCATCCCGTCCGATCGCGACGATCGCGATCGGATGCGACGGGGCGATGACCCGGCCGGGGGATGTCGCGGCTCACTCCGCCGCGACGTTCATCCGGGCTTTCTCCATGGCCAGGAGCGCCTTCTTGTACTCGACCGGCATGACCTTCACGAACTTCGGACGGAAGGTCTCCCAGTTGTCGAGGATCTCCTTGGCGCGGGCCGAGCCGGTCCAGTGGAGATGGTTCGAGATCAGCTGGTAGAGCCGTTCGTCGTCGTGACGGGTCATGTCGCCGGAGACGTCGACGCGGCCCTTGAACTCGAGGTCGCCGCCGTGGTGGTGGAGACGCTCGAGCAGCATGTCCTCTTCCGGCACCGGCTCGAGATCGACCATCGCCATGTTGACGCGCTTGCCGAAGTCGCCGGCCTCGTCGAGCACATAGGCCACGCCGCCGGACATGCCGGCGCCGAAGTTGCGGCCGGTCGGGCCGAGCACGACCACGACGCCGCCGGTCATGTACTCGCAGCCGTGGTCGCCCACGCCCTCGACCACCGCCACGGCGCCCGAGTTACGGACCGCGAAGCGTTCACCGGCGAGGCCGCGGAAGTAGCACTCGCCCTCGACCGCGCCGTAGAGCACGGTGTTGCCGACGATGATCGAGCGCTCCGGCACGATCCGGCTGTCCGGATGCGGCTTCACCACGAGACGACCGCCCGACAGGCCCTTGCCGACGTAGTCGTTGGCATCGCCGATCAGCTCGAGGGTCACGCCGCGCGCGACCCAGGCGCCGAACGACTGGCCGGCGGTGCCGGTCAGCTTGATGTGCACGGTGTCGTCGGCGAGGCCGACGTGGCCGAAGCGCTTGGCGATCTCGCCGGAGAGCATCGCGCCGACCGAGCGGTCGACGTTCTTGACCGGGGCTTCGATCCTGACCGGCTTCTTGTGTTCGAGCGCCAGGGCCGCCTCGGCGATCAGCTTGCGGTCGAGCACGTCGTCGATCGGGTGCGACTGACGGCCGGTGTGACGGATCTCTTCCGCCGTCGCTTCCGGACGATGGAACAGCTTGGCGAAGTCGAGACCCTTGGCCTTGGCATGGGCGACGACGGCCTCGCGGTCGAGCAGATCGGAGCGGCCGATCATCTCGTCGAAGGTCCGGAAGCCCATGGCCGCCATCAGCTCGCGCACTTCCTCGGCGACGAAGAAGAAGTAGTTGATGACGTGCTCGGGCGCACCCTTGAAGCGCTTGCGCAGCACCGGATCCTGGGTCGCGACGCCCACGGGACACGTGTTCAGGTGGCACTTGCGCATCATCACGCAGCCGGCCGCGATCAGCGGGGCGGTCGCGAAGCCGAACTCGTCGGCGCCGAGCAGGGCGCCGACCACCACGTCGCGGCCGGTGCGAAGACCGCCGTCGACCTGGAGCACGACGCGCGAGCGCAGGCCGTTGACGACCAGCGTCTGCTGGGTCTCGGCGAGGCCGATCTCCCACGGGCTGCCGGCGTGCTTGATCGAGGTCAGCGGCGAAGCGCCGGTGCCGCCCTCGAAGCCGGAGATCGTGATGTGGTCGGCGCGCGCCTTGGCGACGCCGGCGGCGACGGTGCCGACGCCGACTTCCGAGACGAGCTTCACCGAAACGTCGGCGGCCGGGTTGACGTTCTTCAGGTCGAAGATCAGCTGGGCCAGATCCTCGATCGAGTAGATGTCATGGTGCGGCGGCGGCGAGATCAGGCCGACGCCCGGCGTCGAGTGCCGGACCTTGGCGATGACCGCGTCGACCTTGTGGCCGGGCAACTGGCCGCCCTCGCCGGGCTTGGCACCCTGCGCGACCTTGATCTGCATCTGGTCGGAGTTGACCAGATACTCGGTGGTGACGCCGAAGCGGCCCGAGGCGACCTGCTTGATCGCCGAACGCAACGAATCACCGTTGGCGAGCGGCTTGAAGCGGTCGGCTTCCTCGCCGCCCTCGCCGGTGTTCGACTTGCCGCCGATCCGGTTCATGGCGATGGCGAGCGTGGTGTGCGCCTCGCGGCTGATCGAGCCGAACGACATCGCGCCGGTGGCGAAGCGCTTGACGATCGCTTCCGCCGGCTCGACCTCGTCGATCGAGATCGGCGCCCGGCCGGCCTCCTCGGCGAGCTTGATCCGGAACAGGCCGCGGATGGTCAGGTGGCGCTGCGCCTCGGAGTTGACGAGGTCGGCGTATTCCTTGCGGTACTTGGCGTAGTCGGTGGTGCGCACCGCGTGCTGCAGGTGCGCGACCGCGTCCGGCGTCCAGACATGCTGTTCGCCGCGCAGGCGGAAGCCGTATTCGCCGCCGACATCGAGCGCGTGGCGCAGCACCGGATCGTCACCGAAGGCGCGGCGATGCCGCTCGACCGTCTCGCGGGCGATCTCGTCGAGACCGACGCCCTCGATCTTGGTCGCGGTGCCGAAGAAGTACTGCTTCACGAAGTCCGACTTCAGGCCGATCGCGTCGAAGATCTGCGCGCCGCAATAGGACTGGTAGGTCGAGATGCCCATCTTGGACATGACCTTGAGCAGACCCTTGCCAATCGACTTGATGTAGCGGTGGACGATCTCGTGCTCGTCGACCTCCTCCGGGAACTGCGGCTTCATGGCCTGCAGCGTGTCGAAGGCGAGATAGGGGTTGATCGCCTCGGCGCCGTAGCCGGCGAGCAGCGCGAAGTGGTGCACCTCGCGCGCCTCGCCGGTCTCGACCACCAGGCCGGCGCGGGTCCGGAGGCCCTTGCGGATCAGGTGGTGATGCACGGCGGCGGTGGCGAGCAGCGCGGGGATCGCGATGCGGCCGGCGCCGATCTCACGATCGGACAGGATGATGATGTTGTAGACCTGTCCGGTCGCGGAGACGCGCACGGCCGCTTCCGCCTGGACGCAGATCGCTTCCAGGGCGGCACGCATGCCGGAGGCGCCGTTGGCGGCCGGATAGGTGATGTCGATCGTGATCGAGCGGAACGCCTCGTCGGCGACGTTGGCGATCGCGCGGATCTTCTCCAGATCCTCGTTGGTCAGGATCGGCTGGCGCACCTCGAGCCGCATGTGGGCGGCCGAGCCCTCGAGGTCGAACAGGTTCGGCCGCGGGCCGATGAACGACACGAGGCTCATGACGAGCTCCTCGCGGATCGGATCGATCGGCGGGTTCGTCACCTGGGCGAAGTTCTGCTTGAAGTAGGTGTAGAGCAGCTTCGGCTGGTGCGACAGCGCCGAGATCGGCGTGTCGGTGCCCATCGAGCCGACCGCTTCCTGCCCTGTGACCGCCATCGGCGGCAGGAGGAGCTTCAGGTCCTCCTGCGTGTAGCCGAAGGCCTGCTGCAGATCGAGCAGCGACTCCAGCGTCTTCGGGGCCTGGGCCGGCACTTCCGGCAGGTCCTCGATGACGAGCTGGGTCTCGTCGATCCAGGTCGCATAGGGGTGCGCGGTGGCGATCTGGTGCTTGATCTCCTCGTCCGACACGATCCGGCCGGCCTCGAGATCGAGCAACAGCATCTTGCCCGGCTGCAGCCGGAGCTTCTGGACGATCTTCTCCTCCGGGATCGGCAGCACGCCGGATTCCGACGACAGGATCACGCGATCGTCGTCGGTCACGACGTAGCGGGCGGGGCGCAGACCGTTGCGGTCGAGCGTCGCGCCGATCGAGCGGCCGTCGGTGAAGCAGATCGCGGCCGGGCCGTCCCACGGCTCCATGATCGCGGCATGGTACTCGTAGAAGGCCTTGCGCTCGGCATCCATCATCTGGTTGCCGGCCCAGGCTTCCGGGATCAGCGTCATGACCGCGTGGGGGAGGGAGTAGCCGCCCTGGACGAGGAATTCGAGCGCGTTGTCGAAGCACGCCGTGTCCGACTGACCCTCATAGGAGATCGGCCAGATCTTCTCGATGTCCTCGCCGATCAGCTTCGACGTGGTGGTCGCCTGGCGGGCATACATCCAGTTGACGTTGCCACGCAGCGTGTTGATCTCGCCGTTGTGCGCGACCATCCGATAGGGATGGGCGAGCTTCCAGGACGGGAAGGTGTTGGTCGAGAAGCGCTGATGCACGAGGGCGATGGCGCTCTCGAAGCGCGGATCGGCGAGATCCTTGTAGTAGGCCGCCACCTGGTAGGACAGGAACATGCCCTTGTAGACGACCGTGCGCGACGAGAAGGACACGACGTAGAACGCGTCCTGGCTGCGCTTGGTCGCGCCGTTCCAGTCGGCCTCGTAGACCTCGCCCGAGATCACCTTGCGGACGATGTAGAGCTTGCGCTCCCAGTCGTCCGACGAGGCGAACGGGGTCTTCGAGGTGACGAAGAGCTGGCGGATCACCGGTTCGGTCGCGCGCACGCCGTCCGACAGGCAGGCGTTGTCGACCGGCACGTCGCGCCAGCCGAGGAGCGACAGGCCCTCGGCGGTCACGGCGCGCTCGATGATCGCGACGGCGCGGTCGCGGTCGGCCGCGTCGCGCGGCAGGAAGAACTGGCCGATGGCGTATTCGCCGGCGGCCGGCAGGGCGAAGCCGAGCCGCGCGCAATCCTCCGCGAAGAAGCGGTGCGGGATCTGCACGAGGATGCCGGCGCCGTCGCCCATCAGCGGATCGGCGCCGACGGCGCCGCGATGCTCGAGGTTCTCGAGCACCTTCAGCGCATCCTGCACGATCGAATGGCTCTTGGTGCCCTTCAGATGGGCAACGAAGCCGACGCCGCAGCTGTCCTGGCCGAGGGCGGGGTCATACATGCCCTCTTCGCCGCGCAGCGGATTTTTCGTGGCGCGAACCGCGTATGCGTCAGCGGCTTTGGCGGTGCGGGCCTCAAAGCCGGCGCCCCAATGTCCTTCAGCTTCGATCCGTGCCATGGATCCGTCCTCGCGTTTCGTCCACATGATCATTGGTCCTCTCCCGCACCGCGCCGTTCCCGACGCTCACCCGGGGGTGACCACGTCGAGGCGTGCGACGAGCCGGATCGGACCGGTTCCACTTCCGGCGGCTCGTCCGGTCGGTCGCCCGCGCTGCGGGATGCCGTCCGGACCGGCCGCAATTCGTCTTCGAGACCGCGGCGACGCGCAGACCCGTGCAGGGTCGCCTCGTCCGCCGTCCTCTCGCGTCTGTTCCGACGTCGGTCTTAGACCATCGCGCGGACATCGAAAACCGGACGGATCGTAGCAATCCGTCGGTCTTTCCAGCGTCCGTCGTCGCGGCCCCCGCCGTCGCTCGCGAAACCTCGGGTTCCGGTTCCGTCGGCCGGGCGTTTCCGCCTCTCACCCGACGTCCGGAGGTCTCCTGCGAGCCAGCTCCCTGCCAACCCGTCGAGCAATTCCCGTGCCCCACAGGTTGGGACAGCATTGCTGTCCTATTTAACGGCCGGACCATGCCAGAAAACGACAGGGTCCGCAACATGGGCAAGGATGATTTGTTGCGGGTCCGGGTGGCGTTTGCGCAACAAGCCGAAACTTCGTTCACCGTCAGGATAATTTTGTTGCGGTGCGGCCCGCCTTCCGTCGCGTTCCGCCCATGCCGATTCCAGATGGCGGCATGGCGCTGTGCCGGCTTGTCGCGAGGGGCGATCCATGGCGTATGGGCGACATGATCTTCGCATCAGACAACTGGGCCGGCGCCTCGCCGAAGGTGGCCGAGGCGCTTCGCGATTGCTGCGCCGGAACCCGGAGCGCCTACGGCGGTGACGATGACACCAAGCGACTCGAAGGGATCCTGTCGGATCTGTTCGAACGCGAGGTGGCGTTTTTCGCGGTGACGACCGGCACGGCGGCGAATGCGCTGGCGCTCGCCGCCTTCACGCCGCGCTGGGGCGCGGTGCTCTCGCATGCGCAGGCCCATATCCAGGTCGACGAGTGCGGGGCGCCGGAGTTCTTCACCGGCGCGAAGCTGATCGGGCTGCCCGGTGCGCGGGCCAAGATCGCGCCGCCGACCCTGGTGGACGCACTCGCCGAACTGCCCGCCGGCGTCGTCCATCATGTGCAGCCGAGCATCGTGTCGATCACCAATGCGACCGAACTCGGCACGGTCTATCGGCCGGACGAGATCCGCGCGATCGCCGACGTGGCACATGGCCGCGGTCTCGCGCTGCACATGGATGGCGCGCGCTTCTCGAACGCGCTGGTCCGGATCGGCTGCACGCCGGCGGACCTGACCTGGAAGGCGGGCGTCGACGTGCTGTCGTTCGGCGCCACCAAGAACGGCTGCCTGATGGCCGAGGGCGTCGTGCTGTTCGACCTTTCGAAGAAGGATGCGCTCGGCTATCTGCGCAAGCGCGGCGCCCAGCTCCTGTCGAAGCACCGGATCGCCACGGCTCAGTACGAAGCCTGGCTCGACGGCGGACATTGGCTCGCGCTCGCGTCGCACGCCAACGCCATGGCCGATCGGCTCGCGACGGGCATCGCGGCCTCTTCCGGGGCGCGGATTGCCTGGACGCCGGAGGCGAACGAGGTGTTCGCCTTCATCACGCCCGAGACCGACGCGCGGCTGAAGGCCGCGGGCGCACACTATTATGAATGGTCGACCGTGGGTCTCGCGCCCGAGGACGGTCCGCGCGACGGCGAGATCATGATCCGGCTGATCGCGAGCTTCGCGACCGACCCGGCCGACGTCGACCGGTTCGTGTCGCTGCTGGGCTGATCGCCGCGCGCTCCGACCCGCACAAACGAAAGGCGCCCCCGAGCCTGGCTCGGGGGCGCTTTCGTGTCACACGCGGGTACTGTCACGCACACTCGACGCAGACGCGGGGACCGGGCGCGGCTGGGACCGCGGCCCGGACCCCAAGTTCAGTCAGGCCGCAGCCGCTTCGATCTGCTTGGCGCCGCCATTGGCGATCGGGATCTGCCGGGGCTTCTTGGCTTCCGGGATCTCGCGGACCAGATCGACGTGCAGCAGGCCGTTGGCGAGGGTCGCGCCCTTCACGACCACGAAGTCGGCGAGCTGGAACCGGCGCTCGAAGGCGCGGGCGGCGATGCCGCGATAGAGAACCTCGCGGCCCTCCTCGACGTCCTTGCGCTCACCCTTGATGGTCAAGGTGTTCTCCTTGGACTCGAGCGTCAGGTCGCCTTCGCCGAAGCCGGCAACCGCCAGCGTGATGCGGTAGTCGTTCTCGCTCGTCCGCTCGATGTTGTAGGGCGGATAGGTCGGCTGAGCGGTCTCGCCATTGGACACCTGGTCGATGAGCGAGAACAGGCGATCGAAGCCGACGGTGTTGCGGTAGAGCGGAGAGAAGTCGATACGCATGGATGAAGTCCTCCTGTTGAGCGACTCAGTTCATGGGGGAAGCCGTCCTCATCCCGTGCTTTCCGGGTGATGCCGCCATCGGGCCGACATCTCGACGCTTCCTCGCGGACCCGGTTCCGGCGTCCGCTCCCATCAGTTGGGAAGCTCGTTCGGGGCTTTCAAGAGGGGGGCGGAGACTTCGGGCAAGCGTGACCGCCGCGCGGCGCTTGCGCACGGTTTCCATGCCTGAACGGCCTGTGAACGACGGTTTCCGAAACCGTTCAGCGGCCGGGATCCAAAGTCGTTCGCGGATCGGGGATGTCGCTTTTCCCGTCCCTTGCGGCTCGGACCTGCTATCGATGGGTGAGGCTCCCCGTCGGGTCGGCTCCCCCGGCGATCGCCCGTTGAGGGCGGGTCCGAGCCGCGGTATCCCTGGTGGCCAGATGGTTCGATCGCGTCTTGCCGGACGCCCTCGACCCGCCTCCAGCCCGCGAGCCCCCATGACGCAATCGTCCGATCAGCCGTCGTCCGCCGAGCCCGAGGTCGCGGCGTCGCGTGCCGGGACGTCGAATCCCGGCGCGCCGCGACCCGCGCCTGCCGAAGACGATCGCGATGCGGTGACCGTCATGGTCCCCGCCGGGGGCGGCGGCACGCCGGTCGAGGCCGCGGCGCAGGCCGCCGTTCCGGCCGAACCGGCCACTCCGGTCGAGCCCGCCGCCCAGATTGACCCCGCCACTCAAGCCGAGCTCGCCGCCCCGGTCGAGCCCGCCGCCAGGGTCGAGACTGCCGGTGAGGCCGTCCCCGTCTCGAGGTTTCCGCAGGCCGAGGTGGAAGCCTTCGATCCGGTGTCGGCGGAGGCGGCCGGCGTCCTGGTCGATCATCCGGACAACCCGATCCCGCCCGGCGCGTCGGCCGGCTACGTCATGACCGAGGACGGCATCCGGCTGCGCTGGGCCGTGTTCCGGCCGGCGACCGCGACGCCGCGCGGTACGGTCGCGCTGTTTCACGGCCGGGCCGAGTTCATCGAGCGCTTCTTCGAGACCGTGCGCGACCTGCAGGTGCGCGGCTTCGTGGTCGCCACGGTCGACTGGCGTGGGCAGGGCGGTTCGGATCGCGTGATCCGCAACCGCCGCAAGGGCCACGTCAAGCACTTCAGCGACTACGGCACCGACCTCGCGACTTTTGTCGAGGCGGTGATGATCCCACAGTGTCCGCCGCCCTATTTCGCGCTCGGGCATTCGACCGCCGGTCTGGTGCTGATCCAGAATGCCGCCGAGATGAAAACGCGGTTCCGCCGCTACGTGCTGACGGCGCCGTTCCTCGGGCTCGGCGACTATGGTGTGCCGCCCGCGCTGGTCCGGCCGCTCGCGGCGGTGTTCCGCACGCTGTTGCTGCGGCGGGCCTATGTGCCGGCCGGCACCAGCGGCGCGATCCACTGCAAGCCGTTCAAGGACAATCGCCTGACCTCGGACGAGCGGCGCTACGAGCGCAACGCCCGGCTCTCCTACGACATGCCGGATCTGGCGATCGGTTCGCCGACCGTCGGCTGGCTGTCGGAGGCGCTGGCGGCGCAGGACGAGGTCAACGACCCCAAATTCCTCGCCGCCTACCGGATGCCGACGCTGATCATCGCCGCCGGCGCCGACGAGGTGGTGTCTACGCCGGCCTCAGAGCGCTTCGCCCATTCGACCAAGGCGGCCGACCTGCTGCTCCTGCGTGGCGCCAAGCACGAGATCCTGCAGGAAGCCGACATTCACCGGGAGCAGTTCTGGGCGGCCTTCGACGCGTTCGTCCCAGGGACGCCGTAGAGGCGAGCGACGCTCGCCGCCTCACCCGGCCGCCAGCTTCGCCAGCGCTTTTTCGTGCAGGCGCGGGTCGCCGCTCGCGACCACGCGGCCGCCGGCGGTCGCCGGGCCGCCGGTCCAGTTGGTGACGACGCCGCCGGCGCCCTCGATCACCGGGATCAGCGGCACGATGTCATAGGGCTGCAGGCTGCCCTCGATCACCAGATCGACCTGCCCGGCCGCCACCATGCAATAGGCGTAGCAATCGACGCCGTAGCGGGCGAGGCGCACCGCGGCCTCGACGCGGTCGTAAGCCGCGCGGTCCTCGGCGTTGAACATGGCCGGCGTCGTGCAGAACAGCACCGCGTCGGAAAGATCGGCGCAGGCGCGCGTCTTGATCGCCCGCTCGCCGTCCGGACCCTTGTAGCGGGCCGAGCGGCAGTCGCCGAAGAAGCGTTCGCGCGTGAACGGCTGGTGCATCATGCCGAGCGCCGGCTTGCCGCCCTCGGTCAGGCCGATCAGCGTGCCCCAGACCGGCAGGCCGGAGATGAAGGCGCGCGTGCCGTCGATCGGATCGAGCACCCAGACGGTGTCGGCGTCGGCGCGGGCGGCGCCGAACTCCTCGCCCAGGATGCCGTGCGCCGGATAGCGCGCCTCGATCAGCGCCCGCATCGCCTGTTCGGCGGAGCGGTCCGCGACCGTCACGGGATCGTAGGCGCCGCCGGCGAGCTTGTTCTCCACCGCCAGCGCGGCGCGGAAATAAGGCAGGATCACCGCACCCGAGGTGTCGGCGAGCTCGTCGAAAAAGGCCGTCAGCTCTGCAAGATTTTGCATTTCAGATATGCATTCCTGTTTGGCGATCTGTCGCGGTCGACGCCGATAGGACAGAAAATGACGCTTTTGTTTTCACTCGGAGCGGAAAGTTCGGGCCCGTTGCCGCCGGAAGGCGCAAAATCGGCTCGAAACCCCCATATCGCCACTTGCGACGAATTAGACCGATTGGTCAATCGGCTTGACTTTTTTGCGGTGCGTCCGCATATTGTTGCAGTGCGGTACGGCGCTGATGCGTCGTCCCGCTGCCCTCCTTGGGCGTTTCCTCCCTAGACTTGGGCCGCCTCGCCTCGCGAGCGGCCCTTTTTTCTTGTCTGCCCTTTGTCCGCCTGCGCGGGTTGTCCGCCCGTACCGGCACGGGCTCCTGGCCTTCGGTTCGAAGGGCGGCGCGCCGCCGGGCACAAGCCACCCGACATGATGACGGCGGAGCGCGGCGGCCACGCTCGCGATCGCTCCGGGCGCCGAGAACCGCGGTCCGCGCGAAGGAGTGGTGATTCGTCACTCGGCGGCGAGCGTGTCGGGGCCGAAGCGGGCATCGAGGCTGGCGATGAGGTCCCCGATCAGGACGGCGATGTCGGCGGCGAGATGATCGAAGCCGGCGGTGCGCTCGAACGTCTCCTCGTTCATGTAGAGCCCGCGGTTGATCTCGATCTGCAGCGCGTGCAGGCCCTTGGCCGGGCGGCCGTAATGTTCGGTGATGAAGCCGCCGGCGTAGGGCTTGTTACGCGCGACCGTATAGCCGAGTGCGCGCAGCGAGTTCGCCGCGGCGTCGACGAGCCCCTGATGGCAGCTCGTGCCGTAGCGGTCGCCGAGCACGAAATCCGGCCGGTGGCGCGCATCGAGGCCGCGGATCACCGACGGCATCGAGTGGCAGTCGATCAGCACGGCGTAGCCGTGAGCGACGTGGATGCGCGCCAGGAGCTTCCGGAGCGCGGCGTGATAGGGCTTGTAGATGCGTTCGATGCGGTCGAGCGCCTCCTCGACCGCGAGCGGACCGCGGTAGATCTCGTCCTGATCGGTGACGATCCGCGCGATGGTGCCGAGCCCGCCGGCGACCCTGAGCGAGCGGATGTTCGCGTAAGGCGGCAGCCGGCCGACGAACATCTTCGGGTCGAGCTCATAGGGCTCGCGGTTCACATCCAGGAACGCGCGCGGAAAATTGGCGCGCATCAGCGTGGCGCCGTGGTCGAGCGCGGCGGCGAACAGCGCATCGACGAAACTGTCCTCGGAGCGGCGGATCGTGCGGCGGTCGAGCCGCGAGGCGGCCAGGAAGGTCTCGGGATAGACCGCGCCGGAGTGCGGCGAATTGAACAGGAACGGGGCACGGGACTCGCGCGGAACCAGGATGTCGTGCGCGGGCTCGTCGTCGAAGCCCCGAACCACGCGCATGTCTCCGGACCGGTCCATGAAGCCCATTCGTTCCAGGCCCTTTTTTGCGTCGGCGCCGGACCCCCGACGCGAAGCATTGCGTGATGATGGGCCGAAACGAGGCGGCTTGTCCATGTCTCCACGCAGTCGCACCGATCACGTATGTTCGACGCGCGGAGCTCGCGCCTGATCGAGCCGGCCAGGGCGCGTGCAGCCCGGCGCCCAGGTCCGGGATTGTCCGTTCCCCTGTCGATTTCGGGTCACAATCGGTCGTCTTCGCGCGGCGGCAGGACGGCCCCTTGGGAATGTGACCACTGGCGTGCCGGTCGTTTCACCGTATATTTACGCCGCTCCCCGATCACTAGGGGTCGAGTTTTCCGCACAGACCCTCGAGAGTCCCTATGGATCCCATGGCCCGCATCCTTCTCGCCGAAGACGACAACGACATGCGTCGTTTCCTGGCGAAGGCCCTTCAGAATGCCGGATACGACGTCGTCTCCTACGACAACGGCAAGAGCGCCTACGAGCGTCTGCGCGAAGAGCCGTTCACGCTGCTCCTGACCGACATCGTCATGCCCGAGATGGACGGCATCGAGCTCGCTCGCCGCGCGACGCAGCTCGATCCGGACCTGAAGGTCATGTTCATCACCGGCTTCGCGGCGGTGGCGCTGAACCCCGATTCCAACGCCCCGAAGGACGCCAAGGTGCTGTCCAAGCCGTTCCACCTGCGCGACCTCGTCCGCGAGGTCGAGAAGATGCTCGCCGCCTGAGGGCACGAGCGATACCCGCGATCCTGCTTGGCCGGCCTCGCGCCGGTCGGGCGGGGTGCCGGCTGCGTGCCCATCCGCCCGGTGCTTTTCCACAGGCACGGGATCGGGGCGACGGGTAAGCGTCGGGCGATCTCAAACGCCTCTTGCGCCCCCGATCGAACCTCGCTATTAGACCGACCACCGAGCGGGACCCGCACCCTGCATCGAAATGGAATGGGCGTGTAGCTCAGCGGGAGAGCACTACGTTGACATCGTAGGGGTCACAGGTTCAATCCCTGTCACGCCCACCATTCCACGAAGCACTTGGCCGACAGCAAAAACGGGATGTTCGCCGCGCGCTTTGAACATATGCGCGTGTGATGACGTCCGTACGTCATGATCCGCGAATCCCAAGCTTGTCGTCTGTGGATGGATGCTCGGCTCGCTCGCTGCGAACCAGCAACCAGCGTCGACCGCGTTCGGCACCGCCAGTGCCGGCCGGCCTCTGTCCGAAGCGCGAATGCGCCGGCAGCGCGGCTCATTCCGAGATGCCCCCCAAACGAAAAGAGGGCGGCTTGGCGCCGCCCTGCTCTCGGGATCGTCCTTCATTTGAAGCCGTGGCGCCGGCGGCCCCGGTGCTCCTCTCCAATCTCCTGACCCGAACCGTCTCTCCGATCTGCCTCGTCTCGGGCAGCGCGTGATGGTGGTGGGAGGAGATCGAGGCCGCCCGATCTGGCCGCCGCCTCGATCACGACCGCTTACCAGGTGGCCGCGACGTATTTCGGCTCGAGGAATTCGAGCATCCCGTGATGGCTGCCTTCGCGCCCCAAGCCGCTCTGTTTGACGCCGCCGAACGGAGCGGCGGCATCGGAGACGACACCGCGGTTAATGCCGATCATGCCGGTGTCCAGGCGTCCGGCGATCGCCAACGCGCGCTTGAGA
Organism: Ancalomicrobiaceae bacterium S20; assembly: GCA_040269895.1. Classification (NCBI taxonomy): domain Bacteria; kingdom Pseudomonadati; phylum Pseudomonadota; class Alphaproteobacteria; order Hyphomicrobiales; family Ancalomicrobiaceae; genus Methyloraptor; species Methyloraptor flagellatus. The sequence goes on from CP158568.1 coordinate 4,875,272, forward strand.
TCCCCGCTGAAAACATAGGAAACCAAGCCGTATTCGGTGTCGTTCGCCATCTGAACGACCTCGTCCTCGGTCGCGAAGGAGACGAGCGGCGCGACTGGTCCGAAGATCTCCTCCCGAAGGATCGTCGCGTCGGCGGGAACGTCGGCCAGGACCGTTGGAGGATAGAAGTATCCCTCACTCTCGGCTCTCGAGCCGCCGGTCACCACACGGGCGCCCTTCGCTACGGCATCGGCCACCAATCGGTCGACCTTCGCGACGGCCGCCGCGGTGATCAGGGGCCCGAGTTGCGTCGCATCTTCCAGTCCGGGGCCGACCGTGAGCGCCGCCATTTCCTCGGCGAAGCGCCGAGCGAAATCCGGGAAAATGCCACTCTGGACGTAGAAGCGGTTGGCCGCGGTGCAGGCCTCGCCGCCGTTGCGCATCTTGGCGACCATGGCACCGGCAACCGCCGTCTCGAGATCGGCATCGTCGAACACGATGAAGGGCGCGTTGCCGCCGAGCTCCATGGAGCAGCTGACGACCTGGTCGGCGGCTTCGCGCAGCAGGATCCGGCCGACGGCGGTCGAGCCGGTGAAGGACAGCTTGCGAACGCGCCTGTCGTGCAGGAGGGCGCTGACGACGGGACCTGCCTTCGTCGTCGTCACGATGTTGACGACCCCGGCGGGAACGCCCGCCTGCCGCATGATTTCGCCGATCGCCAGAGCCGTCAGCGGGGTCTCGGCGGCGGGCTTCAGGATGCAGGTGCAGCCGGCGGCGAGCGCCGGCGCGATCTTGCGGGTCGCCATCGCGGCGGGGAAGTTCCAGGGCGTCACCAGCACCGCTATGCCGATCGGCTCGTGCAGCACCATGATGTGGTTGGCGCCCGCCGGGGCCCGACCGAGTTCGCCCGGCGCCCGGACGGCCTCCTCGGCATACCAGCGGAAGAACTCCGCCGCGTAGGCGACCTCCGAGCGCGCATCCGGCAGTGCCTTGCCGTTTTCCGCCGTAATGATGCGCGCGAGCCGCTCGGCGTTCTCGTGCATCAGGTGGAAGCAGCGCATGAGGACGTCCGAGCGGCGGCGCGGCGACGCCGCCCTCCACGCGCTCGCGGCCTGCTCGGCCGCATCGATCGCGGCAAACGCCTCCGGGATGTCGGCGTCGGCGACGGAGGCGATAACCGCCTCGGTCGCCGGATCGACGACGTCGAAGGCGCCGCCGCCACTCGGCGCGACCCAATCGCCTCCGATCAGGAGCAGCTTGGGAATATTGCCGACCGCACTGAGCGCAGCCGAGGGGCCGACGTGGGTCGCTGCGGGGGAATGGCTTGCGTTCGCGTTCGACACCGTTCGCTACCAATGTAGTTTTTGATGCGATCAATTTAGAATTGGTCGGCCATTTGGCGTCAATATCGATCAAATTGGTTGGAGAAATAATTCCGAACGCGGTCGAGCGTCGCGAGCGATAGAGAGCAATTTCAATATTTATTTCAATGTGATGCTGAATATCGCCCGTCGCGGCCGCCTTCGCGCCGTCAAGCCGGGTTCGGTCGACGTCAGCCGGGGCTGGCGGGGCGGGCCTGTGGCGTCAGGTGTGGGGACGCCATATTGGTTCGCCCGTGCCGATGTCCGGGCCGCTCACCACCGGCCCGATCGGAGGCGGTGGGATGTCCGGCCCGGACTGTCTGATGGGCGGTGGGATCGAGACCGCCTCCGCATCCGGCACGTCTCGCGATCCGGCGGCTTACCCACTTGCCGGTCCGACGTGAAGCGCGCAATTAATGTCGACCGGGCACTCTCTGTGGGTACACGTTAATGCTGACCTCCGAGGACCTGGCCTTCTTTTCGGTGCTCACGTCATCGAAGTCGCTTGCCGAAAGCGCCAGGAAACTGAATGTGACGCCGCCTGCGGTGACCCAGCGGCTCCGCGCGATCGAAGAAAAGGTCGGCGTACGGTTGATCGATCGCTCCGGGAGACGCCTGGTTTTGACCGAGGAAGGGTCGCTGGTCGCGTCTTACAGTCTGGTCGTCAGCGAAGCCATCGAGTCGCTCGTGGAGGCGCTGGCCGATCGGAGAGGCGCCGTGCGCGGCCATCTGCGGGTCGCGGCGCCGCACGGGTTCGGACGGCTCTATGTCGCTCCCGTGGTCGAGGCCTTCGTGCGCGAATACCGCGAAGCGGCGGCCACGCTGCATCTTTCGGATCATCCGACGGCGATGAATCTGGCGAGCTACGACGTCGTCATCCACATCGGCGAGCAAGGCCCCCGTGACCAGATCGTCACGACTTTGGCGCCGAACCCGCGCATCCTCTGCGCGAGCCCGCAATACCTCGCCTCGACCGCGCCGATCTCCTCGCCGGCGGACCTCGCGCGGCATCGCTGTCTCGCGATCCGCGAGAACGAGGAGGACGTCACGCTCTGGCGCCTGACCGGGCCCAGCGACGCGAGCTCGACCGTGCGGATCGATCCGGTGATGTCGAGCAATGACGGCACCGTCGTCCACGACTGGGCGCTCGCGCACCAGGGCATCATGATCCGATCGGAGTGGAACGTCGCCGGCGACATTGCGGAGGGGCGCCTGCAGCAGGTCTTGCCGGACTGGCAGCCGCCGTCGGCCGACATCATCGCCATGCTCGGTGCGCGGCATGGACGGAGCGCGCGCACCGGCGCCTTTCTGGACATGCTGCGTCGATCGCTGAAGCCTTTGCCCTGGCGCGCCGCTCAATCCTGATCGCCGTCTCGGTAGCCCAGGATCGACTTCGTCTCGAGGTATTCCTCGAGACCATGACGACCATATTCGCGCCCGTTGCCCGAACGTTTGTAGCCGCCGAACGCGGCCGCGCCGTCCCAGGCGGGGTAGTTGATGTGGACCTGACCGGAGCGGATCCGCGCGGCGACCCCGCGGGCCCGCTCTCGGCTTGCCGATTGGACATGCGCGCCCAAGCCATAGACGGTGTCGTTGGCGACCGCGACGGCCTCGTCCTCGGTCTCGTAGGGAATGATCACGAGGACCGGCCCGAAGATCTCTTCCTGCGCGATGCGCATGCCGGTGCGGACGTTCGAAAAGATCGTGGGCCGGACGAAAAAGCCGGCATCGAGACCGGCCGGGCGCCCCGGTCCGCCGCAGACCAGCTTTGCCCCCTCGTCGATCCCGACCCGGATCATCGTCTGCACGCGCTCGTACTGAGCGCGATTGGCGATCGGCCCCATGGTCGTCGCCGGATCGGACGGATCGCCGACGACGAATGATTGCGCCGTCTGCCGCGCGAGGTCCTCGACTTCGGCGAGCCGTGCGGCGGGCACGAGCATGCGCGTCGGTGCGCTGCAGGATTGGCCGACGTTACGCATGCCGGCGAGGACACCCTTCGGGACGGCCTCGGCGAAATCAGCGTCGTCCAGGAAGACGTTGGGCGACTTGCCGCCGAGTTCCTGCACCACGCGCTTGACGGTCGGCGCGGCCGCCTGCGCGACGAGGACACCGGCGCGCGTCGACCCGGTAATCGAGATCATGTCGACCTCGGGATGGCTCGACAGCGCCGCTCCGACCGCCTCGCCCGTGCCGTTGACGAGGTTGAAGACGCCGGCCGGCGTGCCGGCGTCGTGCATCAATTGGGCGAACAGCAGCGCGCTGTAGGGCGACAGCTCGCTCGGCTTGAGCACGATCGTGCAGCCCGCGGCAATCGCGGGCGCGACCTTGGCTGTGATCTGATAGAGCGGCCAGTTCCAGGGCGTGATCAGCGCGCAGACGCCGATCGGCTCCTTGGCCGTCGCCGTCGTGCCCTCGACGGTGACGAAGCGAAAGGCCTCGAGGACCTCCCTCTGAACGCGGATGTGTTCGGCCGCGAAAGGAACCTGCGCCGCCCGGGCAAAACTGCTCGCCACCCCCATTTCCAGGGTGAGCGCAGCGGCGAAGATCTCGGCCCGTTCCTTCAAGAGCGCATGCATGCGGCCAAGCAGAGCCAGGCGTTCGGAGACGGGCGATCGGGAGAAGTCGGCGAAGGCCCTGCGCGCGGCGGCGACGGCGAGATCGACATGGCGCGCCCCGCCAGCGGCGATGTGGCCCGTCACCTGCTCCTTGGCAGGATCGACGACGGCGATCCGATCGACGTCCGAGAACACGTGCCAATCGCCGTCCAGGTAGAACTGGTCGGCTCGTTCCATCATCGTCGTCATCATCATCACCGCTTCGACCTCGCGCCGACGTGGTAGGGCCGTCGTCTGCCGCCGTGGCAGAGACGCGGCGGACCGCCGCCGGGAGGCGATCGCCTCCGCGTCCGAACGCTCTCACCTGTGGCCGGCTCGGTGCCCGACCGGGCTTCCGACCGGGACTACATCATCTCCGGTCGCCGGATCGCCGAACCGTCGCTGAACCGATCGAGCCGGTACGGGGCGAGGTCGGTCATCGGCGTCTCCCCGAGCACGATCTCGCTGACCAGACGCCCGGCGCCCGGCCCGACGGCGAAGCCGTGGCCGCTGAACCCGGCCGCGACGACGTAGCCGGGCAGCGTGTCGACCTTCGAAATGACCGGGACGAGGTCCGGGGACGTGTCGATGAGACCGCCCCACGCATGCTCGACCCGGATGCCCTTCAGCGCCGGATATTCGCGCTCGAGGTTCTTCACCGCGCGGGTGACCAGCTCGCGATCGGGGGCGGGATCGAGGATCCGGATCTTCTCGAAGGGAGAGACCTGATCGTTCTCCCAGCCGGCGACCGCGTCGGGGCCGTTCCAGAAGCTCCGGGTGAGGCGGTACTTGAGCTTCTTGCCCAGCTTGCTGCGATACATCTGATAGAACTTGAACGCGTAGCGCATGCCGCGCGGCGTGATGTCGAGCGTGCCGTGACCCGGCACGGCGAGCGTATAGGATCCGTCGAGGCAACGGCGAATGACGAAGTCGCCACCCGAGAGACACCCGGCTTCGACGACTTCCGGCGCCGGACTGGTCTTGAGGGCCGTGCCGCCGATGTTCGCGACGGGGATCTCGATGCCGTAGCGGCCGGAGAAGCGCGACGCCCAGGCGCCGCCGGCGCAGACGACCGTGCTGCTCTTGACGAGCCCCCGTTCGGTCCAGACCCCGGCGACGCGGCCGGCGGCGATGTCTAGACCGCGCACGGCGCAGTTCTGGTGGAGCGACACGCCGTGCTGCTTCGCCGCCTCGGCGATCGCCGGCGCCGCGAGGCTCGGCTCCGCACGACCGTCGGTCGGCGACCAGACGCCGCCGACCCAACGCGTCGTGCCGCCGGCCGCGCGGCGGTTGGCCTCCGACGCGGTCAGGATCTCGCTCTCGAAGCCCTGCAGGCGGGCCGCGGCCCCCCACTTCTCCCAACGCGCGACGTCGGCCTCGTCCTTCGTGCAATAGAGAATGCCGGTCCGGCGGAATCCGAGGTCGCGGCCGATCTCCTCGCGGAACTCGCCCCAGCGTCGCAGGCTGTACATGGCCAGCGACAGTTCGTGCAGGTCGCGGTTCTGCTGCCGGACCCAGCCCCAGTTGCGGCTGGACTGCTCGCCGCCGACGACCCCCTTCTCCAGCAAGGCGACGGAGACGCCCTTGCGGGCGAGTTCATAGGCCGTGCACGTCCCGACGATGCCGGCGCCGATGACGACGACGTCGACTTCGGTCGGAAACGAGGGGCTGTCCTGGACCGCCTGAACCCTTGCTGGCATGCCTTCACTCCTCCGGATCGGCGACGGCTCCGGCGCCGGAGCTCGTATGGCGTCATGCGCAAATCGGCCGACGGGCGCGCGATCGAGACCGTCCGACGGCCGGACCGGGGCGCCGCATCCCCGAACAACCCCGACCAGAGGGCCGATCATTCCATGTCGACGGTTCGGTCGGGCATGGAGTCACTCGCAACCAATTTGAATTTCACGGCAATCCATTATGGAATTGGTTCGCCTCTTGGTGTCAATCCTGATCAATTTGGTTGCCATGCGATCGGGGACGGACCCGACCGCGACGAGCGCAGAGCATCCGGGCGAGACCGCCGGCTCAGATGCCGCCGACCCGCACGCCCGTGCCGTCGTAGAAGCGGGTCAGGCGGAAGGGCCGGGGATCGACGCAAGGGGTGTCGCCCGCGACGAGGTCGGCCGCGAGCTGGCCGAGGCCCGGTCCGAGACCGAACCCGTGGCCCGAGCCGCCCGCGGCCAGATAGAGGCCCCTGGTGCCGTCGACCGCCGAGACCACCGGCACGGAATCCGGCGTGCAGTCGACGTAGGCGCCCCAGGTGTCGGCGATCTCGAGGCCGGCAAAGGCGGGAAACTGTCCGGTGACGGCCTTCAGGATGGCCGCGATGGTCCGGCGGCTCGGCGCGGGATCGAGGACGCGCGTCCGTTCGAACGGCGAGACCTGGTCGTTGCGCCAGCGCGCGAGGGCTTCTGGGCCGCGAAACATCGATGCGCCGATGCCGAACTCGATGGCCTTCAGCCGCTTGAAGAACATCGGCAGGAACACGCGCGCGTAGCGCAGGCCCTGCGGCGTCACGTCGACCGTCGCCCGGCCGCTGACGGCGAGCGTGTAGCTGCCGTCGAGCCGGCGGGTCACCGTGCATTCCGGCGTGTAGACGGCCTCGCCGAGGTTCGCCATCGGGCGAGTGTGCACCACGGCCTGGCGCACGCTCGCCTGCGGGAAGGGCAGGCCGTAGCGGCGGCAGAACATCGAGGCCCATGCGCCGCCGGCGTTCAGCACGGCCTGCGTCCTGATCGTCCCCTTCTCCGTCACCACGCCGGTGACGGCGCCATCGGCGATGTCGAGGCCGCGCGCCGCGCACTGCTGATGGATGGTCAAGCCGCGCTTGCGGGCCCCCTCGGCGATCGTCGGGACGGCGATCGAGGGATCGCCCTTGCCGTCGTCGACAGAGTAGACGCCGCCGAGCCACTGGCGGCCCTGCGCAGGGACACGCTCCTGCGCTTCCGCGGCCGTCAGCATCCGCGAGTTGACGTCGTACTCCCGGGCGAGGCGCTGCCACTGCTCCCATTCGGCGAGCTGCGCGGGCTTGTCGGTCACGTAGAACAGGCCGCACCGGCGGAAGCCGACGTCCTCGTCGATCTCGGCCGCAAACTTGTCCCAGAGGCGCATCGAAACCCCGGACAGTGGCAGTTCCCGCTCGTCCCGGTTCTGCTGGCGGCACCAGCCCCAGCTCCGGCTCGATTGCTCGCCGCCGACGATACCCTTCTCCACCAGGGCGACGGAGAGCCCGCGCTCCACCAGCGAAAACGCCGCCGAGACGCCGATGATCCCGCCGCCGATGACGACCACATCCGCCTGCCGGGGCAGTTCCGGATCACTCGGGATGCGCTTGAGGGGTGGGGCCATTGGGCTCGACCTGACTTGGTTATTCGGACACCCGTTCCGCCGGTTCAGCGGAACCGGCAGGGTCGATCACGGCGATTGCGTCGACTTCCACGAGATAGCCGTAGTGGAGTTCGGGGACCGGGACGACGGTTCGGGCCGGCCGGGCATCGCCGAGGCGGTCCGCGTAAACCTGATTGAACAGCGGCCAGTTCGCGACGCCGACGATGTAGGCGGTGACCTTGACGAGGTCGGCCGGGGTGCCGCCGGCCGCTTCCAGCACGGCGAGCATGTTGTCGATGGCCTGCCCGGCCTGGGTCGCGAACCCGTCGTCGGGCAGCGGGGCCCTGTCGGGCCGGATCGGGAGCTGGCCGGACACATAGACCGTCCGGTCCGCGCGCTTGCCTTGCGCGTAATGGCCGGCGGCCGCGGGCGCGCGATCGGTGTTGATGCTCACGGGCTTGGTCATCACCAGCCTCCGAAGCGCGGCCAGCGGGCCTCGATCACGGAGGAGGTGCCGCGCACCACGTGATAGGCGTCGTGCTGTGCGGCCGTGGCACAGGCATGGTTCGGCAGGATCCGGACGCGGTCGCCGACCGCCAAGTCGGGAAGACCTGCGTCGGAGCCGGGCCGCACGGCGATGATGCCGTGTTCCTGGTTGGCGTCGGCAACGATGAGATCGCAATAAGGCGTGCCGCCGAGATCGCAAACGAGGCCATAGCCCTGGTCGACGGCCTGCCTGGCCGTTCCGCGATCGCGCGACAGCGACATCCAGCCGCCGTCGGTGATGATCCAGCCCTTGTCGCGCTGATGGCCGATCACCGTCGCCAGCACGCTCATCGCGATGTCGTCGAGCCGGCATACGCCGATGCCGGCCATGACGAGGTCGAAGAAGACGAACACGCCGGCGCGTACCTCGGTCACGCCGGTCAGGTCCGTCGCGTAGTGCGCGGTCGGCGTCGACCCGACGCTGACGACCGGACAGGGGAAACCGGCACCGCGCAGGACTTCCGCGGCCTCGACGACGGCGGCCCGCTCGGTCTCGGCGAAGGCCTGCAGCGCCGCGACCCCGCCGCCGCGATAGCTCTCCCCGGCATGGGTGATAACGCCGCGCAGTTCGGCATCCGGAACCAGCGCGCGGGCGACCTCCAGGAGCCGCTCGTGCGCGACGGGTGGAATGCCCGAACGGTGCCCGTCGCAATCGATCTCGAGCATCGCGGGGATGCGCAGCCCGGTGTCGCGGGAGGCCGCGGCGACCGCGTGCGCCTGCTCGACCGTATCGAGGACGACCACGAGGTCGACGCCCCTGGCATGGAGTTCGAGGACGCGCGGCAGCTTCGACGGCGCGATGCCCACCGCATAGATCATGTCGCGGACGCCGGCGTCGGCGAACTGCTCGGCCTCCTTGAGCGTGGAGACCGTGGCCGGCCCCGACACCGATGTCATGACCCGTTGCGCAACGTCGGCCGATTTCGCCGTTTTCAGATGCGGACGCAGCGATGCGCCGAGGCCATCGAGACGGGCCCTGAGCCGCGCGACATTGGCTTCCATCCGCGCCGCGTCCAGGACCAGGCACGGTGTTTCCAATTCTTCGAGCCTGCCGGCGGACGGTCCGGTCAGCTCGCTCGTCGCTGGGCTCATGGCTCCGATCTCCAATCGGGCACCATCCTGAAACCTTTGCATAAATATCGCAATTTACCGATTCTGAATGTTGGATTCAGATTGGCCTTAATGCAGGTGGGGCGGTCCGGACCACGCGGGCCGTGATCGCCCGGAGCGCGGCAAGTTCGGCGGCAATCTCAAGCCTAAGGTCGGGACTGCCGGAAAAGGCGCTGTTGAATGCCGCTGTCCCGATGGTGAACCCGGCCGCGCCGGAGCGCACCACGGCGGCCATCCGCTCCTCGCGGTCGATCGATCCTGCGATCACCACCGGCTTGTGCACCGCCGCACAAACGCGCGACATCAGAGTTTCGACATCGCCGTCAAAGCGATAGGCGAGAAGATCGAGGCCCGATACACCGTCGATTGCGGCCAGCCGATGGGCGCTGTCGACGATCGTTTCGACGGTCCCTTCGAGCCGGCTCGGATGCCCGACGATGCGGCCGGGGAACGGGTAGTAGCGAATGGCGGTGCCCGCGAGGATCGGCAGCACCGTGCTCGGGCGGGTGCCGCCCATCAGAACATTGACGCCGAGTTCGACGGCAGCCTGCGCCGATCGGCGCTCGCTGTCCTCGTCCAGGCTGACCACCTCGAGATAAAGCGCCGCGCCGGCGGCCTTGATCGCGGACGCGAGCTCCGCGAGCTGGGTGAACGGCAGGCCGATGTCCTTGAAGCCGATGTGACGCACGCCGGCGCCCAGCACGTCCTGAAGGCGTTCCAGCGCATCGGCGACGGTCCGGTCCTGGTTGGTCAGCATGAAAATGAAGTCGGGAGCCATCGCGGCCATCGGACGTGTTCCTAGACTGCCGTGAGACGCAGGGCCTGATCAAAGGCATAGCGAAGCGACGACGGATCGGCTTTGCCTTGGCCCGCGATGTCGAACGCGGTGCCGTGATCGACGCTGGTTCGGACGAACGGCAGGCCGATCGTGACATTCACGCCGCTGTCGATGCCGAGATACTTGATCGGGATGAGGCCCTGATCATGGTATTGCGCCACCACGATGTCGAATTCGCCCTTGCGCGCACGCATGAAAACAGTGTCTCCGGGCCACGGACCGGTTGCATCGATGCCGAGTTGCCGGGCGCGCGCGATCGCCGGCGCGATGATGTCGAGGTCTTCGCGCCCGAACAGGCCGTTTTCGCCGGCGTGCGGATTGAGCCCGGCAACCGCGATGCGGGGAGACGCAAGGCCGTAAGCGTTGCCCGCCTTCTGCGCCAGATCGATCGTTCTGAAGACGGCGTCCTGCGTCACGAGGCCGATGGCGTCGCGCAATGAGACGTGGATCGTCACCAGGATGACGCGCAGCTCGTCATTGGCGAGCATCATCGCAAAATGGCCGGTCCCGGATCGCTCCGCCAGGATTTCCGTATGACCGGGATAGTCGAGCCCGCCCGTCTTCAAAGCGTCCTTGTTGATCGGTGCCGTGACGATGGCCCGGATCCGGCCGGCCAGTGCTTCGTCAATGGCGCGAACGACATAATCATAGCTCGCGCGGCCCGCGCGGCCATCGACCCGACCGATCGGAAGATCGCCGGGGAGATCGGAAATGACGAGCACGGGGACGACACCGCTCGCCGCGACCGCTTCCTCCGTCGATCGGACCGAGCATACCTTCAAAGGCAGGCCGAGCGCGTCGATGGTGTCCCGCATGATCCTGGCATCGCCGATCACCACGGCCTCTGCCGGCAGTCCGGCCGCGAACGCGCGGGCTATGATTTCGGGGCCGATCCCGCAAGGGTCGCCCATGGTTATCCCGACTGGCTTGTTCATGAATCTCTCCCGGCCTCAGGCCTCGGCGCACGTCGGGCGGCCTTCGGCGGAACGCCCGGCGCCGTGAACGCGACCGCGTTGATGATCACGTGAAAGCGCTGCGCGCTGCGGATGCGGACGCGAACACGGACAGGGTGTCCGGGTGCCGTCAGTGCCGCGCGGATTTCCGCCGGGACGGTCGGCACGAGGCATCGGTGCCCTCTGCTCACGAGTGGCGCGGTGCCGTGCCTCGTGTGCGTCCGATCACCGGTGAGACTCCCGATCCTCAAAGCCCGTACTCCAGAGCTATTTTGCTGTCGGTGACGAGCCTAGCGCCGTTGCTTCCGCCGGAAAAACGATGAATTCTTACCGGAACCTGTTCCCTGAAGTCACCGATATGGTCGCTCGTCTCCCCTCGCTCTCTGCTCTCAGGGCCTTCGAGGCCGCTGCCCGCCATTTGAATTTCGGGCGCGCAGGCGAGGAGTTGTTCGTGACCCACAGCGCGATCAGCCGGCAGATCCGCGCGCTCGAGGATGACCTGGAGGTCGCGCTGTTCGAGCGGCGCAACAGGGGCGTTTTCCTCACCGAAGCGGGTCGCCGCCTGCTCGCGACGATGAGCCAGGTGTTCCAGCAGATCGAGGATTGTTGCAGAGAACTGAGGGCGGGCGTCTCGGCTCCCCTGGTGATCTCCTGCGAGCCGACATTCACCCAGCGCTGGCTCATTCCGCGCCTCGCGCAATTCAATACCCGTTATCCGGACACAGAAATTCACGTGCTGGCCGCCGGTGGCCCGGTGAATTTCGACAGGAGCCATATCGATGTCGCGCTACGGCGCAGCGACTTTTCCTGGCCGGCCGAAGTTTTCGTCGAGACGATCATCGACGAATACGTCGGTCCCGTCTGCGCGCCACATCTTCTGGCCCACGGGAGCGACAATATTCTTTCGCTGCCGCGCATCCACTCGGCAACCCGTCCCGATGCCTGGGCGCGATACCTATCCGACAATCTGATCAGTGATCCACAGCCACCCGGCCATCAGGTCTTCGAACATTTCTATCTCAGCATCGAGGCGGCAATCGCCGGTCTGGGAGCTGCGATCGGTCCGGAACCGCTGGTCGCCGACGCCGTGGCGCGGGGACAGCTGGCGGCGCCGCGCGGCTTCTCCCGCAACGGGTATCGCTACGTGCTGCTGAGCCGCAAACCCTTCGAGGACGATGCCAGGACGCGGCACTTCCTGGCGTGGCTCCGAGGGCAGTTTTCTTCCGCGACCGGATCGGCGGCCGTGTGATGCCGCCGGCCGCGAGGCGCCTACACCCCATGCCCCTCGAGCGGGTTCCTTTGCCAGCGGCTTCACACCTCCGGGGCTCCGTCGCGAGCCTCGGGGTGTCCGAAAACAAGATCAGTGCCGCTGCGGAATCGATCAGATCGTCCGTCCGAGAATATTTTCCCGGGCCGAAACAATATGATTGTACATATGTCGTTCAGCCTCTTTGCTGTCCCGGTCCTTGATCGCTTCGAGAATATCCTGGTGACTGCCGATATAGGCTTTCATTCTTTCGGGGGTCAGCGACTGTTCTTTCATCTTGCCCCAAAGGTTGCCCGCTCTGACCGTGTGAATGGTCTCGTAGAGGGCGGCGAGCAGCCCGTTGCGGGCCGCCTCGACGATGATGCGGTGAAAGACCGAGTCCCACTTCTCGAAGTCCCGCAGTGAGTCCGCGCTGCCCCCCCGCGCGATGGACTTCTGCATCTCCTCGATTTCCTGCCGGGTGGCGCGGAGTGCGGCCAGCGCGGCGACCTTCGGCTCGATGATCAGACGGGCTTCGAAGACCTCGGCCGGATAGGTCCGCAAGGCGTCGACCGCCTTGCCGGCCGGCGGTCGCAGGGCCGTGGAGCTCACACCGTTGCCGGCGATGAACGTGCCCCTGCCGACATGACGAATGAGGCGGCCTTCCTGCTCCAAGGCGGCGAGCATCCGTCTCAGCGCCGTGCGCGGCAGACCGAGTTTCGTGGCCAGATCACGCTCCGGCGGCAGTCGATCACCCGGCTCGAGACCCTCCGCCTCGATGAAGTCGTTCAGGACCACGCTCATCTCTCCCTCCCGTATTTTTTTCGGCAACCAATTTGATCCGTATTGACACCAATATCCAGACCAATCGTATGTTATTCGGAGTGCTGCGGCACATTGGTAGCGAAATAGCTCCGAACCATGGTTGCTGCAAGTGAGGCCCGGCGGAGCGACCAATGTTCGCGGATCGGGCGGCACACGCTGAAGAACAGCAGACGCCGCCAATCGTCAGCCGTGTTGGAAAGGGAAAGCGTCTCATGGTCCGTCCTCCAGAGGCCGTCTCCGATGTTGCGCTCTCTGTCCGTGGACTGACCGTCGACCTTCCGCGCGGCATGGAGCGGATCCATGCCGTCGAGAACATCTCGTTCGAACTCACGCGTGGTCAGATCCTGTGCATCATCGGTGAGTCCGGGTCGGGCAAGTCGGTCACCGCCAACACGATCATGGGGCTTCTGCCCAAGATCATCACGGTCTCCGCAGGCACGATACACGTGGAGTCCACGGCTATCGTCGGGGCGTCGGCGCAAGAGCTGCGCGCCATACGCGGCCGGGTCGTGTCGATGATCTTCCAGGATCCTCTCTCGGCGCTGAACCCGCTGATGACGGTCGGCGAGCAGATCACCGAAGTGATGATGGCGCATGGCGTCGGCACAAAAGACGCGCGACGCAAGAGGGCGATCGAGCTGCTGGCCGAAGTCGGGCTGCCGGACCCGCCGCTCATGTACCATCAGTACCCGTTCCGGCTTTCCGGCGGCCAGCGCCAGCGCGTGATGATCGCGATCGCGCTGGCGCTCGAGCCGAGCATCCTGATCGCCGACGAACCGACGACCGCGCTCGACGTCACGACCCAGGCGCAGATCCTGAAGCTGATCCGCGACATTCAGCGCCGCAAGGGCATGAGCGTGATGTTCATCACCCACGACTTCGGCGTGGTCGCGGAGATCGCCGACAGCGTGGTCGTCATGGAGAAGGGGCGCGTCGTCGAGCAAGGCAGCGCCGATCAGGTGCTGAAATCGCCGCGCCATCCCTACACCCAACGCCTCTTGGCGGCCGTCCCCCATCTCACCGGCGAGGACCGAAGCGGCCCGGGGACGGCGCGCGGTGAACCCATCCTGAAAGTGGATGGTCTGTGCAAGACCTATCGGAGCGGCGGCTCGTTGTTCGGCCGCCAGCGGGTCGTGCCCGCGGTGAAGGACGCCGAATTCGAATTGGGAGCCGGACGTACGCTCGGTGTCGTGGGGGAGAGCGGTTCCGGCAAGTCCTCGCTCGGCCGCCTTCTCATCAAGCTTCAGGGATGCGACAGCGGGCGGATCCTGTTCGAAGGCACCGACATCGCCAAGCTGACCGAGAAGCAGTTCCGCGCGCTGCGGCCGCGCATCCAGATGATCTTCCAGGATCCGTACGCTTCGCTGAACCCGCGCTCGACGATCGGCAGGATCCTGACGGCCGGTCCGGTCGCCCATGGCACGCCCTACAGGCAGGCCCGCGAGGAGGCGCTCGCGCTGCTCGCCCACGTCGGGCTCGATGTCGGTGCCTTCGGGCGTTATCCGCACGAGTTTTCGGGTGGCCAGCGCCAACGCGTCGGCATCGCGCGGGCCTTGATGTTCAAGCCCAGACTGCTGATCGCCGACGAGGCCGTGTCCGCGCTCGATGTGTCGATCCAGGCGCAAATCCTCAAGCTGCTCGACCAGATTCAGCGGGAGACGGGCGTCTCCATGATCTTCATCACGCACGATCTGCGCGTCGCCAGCCAGATATGCGATGAAATCGCGGTCATGCAGAAAGGTGTCATCGTCGAACGCGGGCCACCATCGCAAATATTTCTTCAGCCGAAGTCGGACTACACGCGTGAACTCGTCGCAGCGATTCCCGGCGAACCGCTGCGGGATGGCCAGGGCGGCGCCACGGTGGTCTCCCATTAGCTCATGTCACGACGAAGAGGGAATGAGATGACTAAAAATTCCAAGATCAAATCGAATTTTTCTCGGCGCGAAGCGCTGCGTCTGATGTCCCTCGGCGGTGTCGCCTGCTTCGCCGCTCCCAACCTGTTCGGCAAGCCGGCGTTCGCCCAGACCGCGGCGAAGGCGCCGGCCGGCCGTGTGGTCGTCGGCATGTCGCAGGAGCCGACCGTCTTCAATCCGCTGATGCCGCACATCGAGGTCGACGACGCGGTCCACTTCTCCCTCTTCGACGCGCTGTTCCGGATCGACACGAAGGGTGTCGTGCAGCCGAACCTCGCCATGGAAGTGCCTTCGCAGAAGAACGGCGGCATCTCGGCGGACGGTCTGAACTGGCGCATCCGTCTGCGCAACGACGTGAAGTGGCACGACGGCCAGCCGTTCACCGCCGAAGACGTGAAGTTCACGCTGGAGCTGATCGTCAACCCGAAGTTCCGCGCCTGGCGGACCGGCGGCCATGCGCTCGTCCGCGACATCACCATCGTCTCGCCGACCGAGCTCACCTGGCGCATGGAGCAGCCCTTCGCGCCCTACCTGTCGTTCCTCACCGAGACCTTCATGGTGCCGAAGCACCATTTCGACAAGGAAGCCGACCCAAACACCGCCGCCTTCAACAAGGCGCCCGTCGGGACCGGCGCCTTCAAGTGGAGCCAGCGCGTTCCCGGCGACCGCCTCGAACTCGTGGCGAACACCGACTACTTCGGCGACGGTCCGTACATGAAGCAGATCGTCTTCAAGTACATTCCCGACATGACGGTGCTCTACACGCAGTTCCGCAGCGGCGACATCGACCTGACGGACCAGGCTTTCATCACCGCCGACCACTATGAGGAGGCGCGCAAGCTGCCGCAGCGGGTCGTGACGCCGGTGGCGGGGGGGTCGGTCGAGTCGATCTATCTCAATCTCGAGAAGCCGCAGTTCAAGGAACTGGCGGTTCGGCAGGCGCTCTATGCGGCCATCGACCGGAAGTCGATCATCGACACGATCTATTACGGCGTCCCCGAGGCGACCGAGACGTTCATGCCGCGCAAGTCGTACTATTACAACCCCGGCCTGCCGAAGCACGAGTTCAACCTCGATCGCGCCCGCAAGCTGCTCGACGACGCCGGCTGGGTGCCCGGTGCCGACGGCATCCGCGCCAAGAACGGCGTGAGGCTGGCGTTCAACAACTCGACCACGGCGGGCGACAATCTGCGCGAGCAGGTCCAGCAGTTCCTGCAGCAGACCTTCCGGGAGATCGGCGTCGAGATGACGATCTCGAACCTGCCGGCGGCCGTGATGTTCGGCGACTTCTGGCTCAAGTCGCAGTTCGATACGGCGATTTCGGGCGTCACCCACCTGATCGCCGCCGATCCCGACGCGACCAACCGGCTGGCGAGCACGTCGACCGTCGCCAAGGGCGGCAAGGGCTCGAACGTCGGCCAGTACGCCAACCCGGAAGTCGACGCGCTGCTCAAGCAGGGCGTCCAGACCTTCGATCCCGAGGCTCGTCGCGCGATCTACTTCCGCATCCAGGAGATCGTGCGTCAGGACCTGCCGTTCCTGCCGCTGTTCGGCGCCACCTACCTGATCGGCAAGAAGGACCGTCTGCAGGGCTGGGAGCCGAATTCGGCCACGCGCGTCGCCTCCTGGCACGCCGCATCCTGGCGCTGGAAGACCTGAGACCGCGACAGAGACCAACGGCCGCCGCAGCGCCTGCTTCGGCGGTCATCCCATTCCGTCCGACAGGGGAGAGCCGATGCGTCGCTTCCTGCTCAACCGGCTCTCTCAGAGTGTCGTACTGCTCGTCATCGTTTCCATCATCGGCTTCGTCGTCCTCAATCTGATCCCCGGCGGGCCGCTGGCCCAGTTCGGGCTCGATCCGAGCATGACCCAGGACGACCTCGATCGCCTGAAGGAGCAGCTCGGCCTCAATCGCCCGCTTTGGCTTCAATATGTCGATTGGGCCTGGCGGATGGTGCAGGGCGACTGGGGCCATTCGTTTCGTGACGGCAGCGCCGTCCTCGACGTCATCGGTCAGCACCTGTTTGCGACCCTGCTGCTGATGGGGTCTTCGACGCTGATCGCCATCCTCGTCGGCTCTTGGATCGGCATCCGCAGCGCGACACACCGCTACTCGACCTTCGATTACGTCGCGACCGTCGGCGCCATGATCGCCCTGTCGATCCCGACCTTCTGGTTCGGCCTCGTCGGCATCTACGTCTTCTCGCTCAGGCTCGGCTGGGTTCCCGCCGGCAACATGAGCACGATCGGCGACGAAACGGCGCTCGACTACCTGCACCATCTCCTGCTGCCGAGCATCGTGCTGGCACTGGTGCACGTGGCGATCTGGAGCCGCTACATGCGGACCGCGACGCTCGACATCATCAACCACGACTTCGTCAAGACTGCCCGCGCCAAGGGCCTGAGCGAGCGCCGGATCCTGATGAAGCACATCGTGGGCAACGCGCTGCTGCCCATGATCACGCTCGCCGGCATGCAGCTTCCGAGCATCCTGACCGGCGCGCTGGTCACCGAGACCGTGTTCACCTGGCCGGGCATGGGGCGGCTGTTCCTCGATAGCCTCAACTACAGCGACTACCCCGTGGTGATGGGCCTCCTGATGTTCTCGGCGCTGCTCGTCGTCGTGTGCAACCTGATCGCGGACATCGTCGTCGCGATCATCGACCCCCGGATCCGCCTGAACTGAGCGCGGCGACCGCGCAACAGGAGCCAGCCGTAATGTCTGCCGCTATCGCCGATTCGAGTCATGAACGCTGGTGGAAGAGCCGAGCCGTACGCCGCTTCGCGATGCATCACCTCGCGCTGCTCGGGATGGCCATGATCCTCACGCTGACGCTGGTCTGTGTGCTCGGGCCGTACGTCCTGAAGTACGACTCGCTGTTCATCGATCTGCGCGCGCGGCTGGTCCCTCCGCTCAGCGGCAGTCATGTGCTCGGCACGGACCAACTCGGGCGCGACGTGGCGGCGCGACTGTTCATGGCGGGGCGCATCTCGCTGATGGTCGGGCTGTCCGCGATGGTGCTGTCGACGCTGATCGGCACGCTCGTCGGTGTCGTCGCGGGCTATCGGGGCGGCTGGATCGGCACGGCGCTGATGCGCACGGTCGACGGCTTCCTGTCGTTCCCGTCGATCTTCCTCGTCCTCGCCCTGTCCGCGGCGCTGAAGCCGAGCCCGATGATGATCACGGTCGTCATCGCGATCAGCAGCTGGATGGAGGTCGCGCGCATCGTCGAGGCCGAGGTCAGCTCGCTGCGCGAGCGCGAGTTCGTGCTGGCCGGTCGCATGCTGGGGCTGAGCGAAACCCACATCATGTTCCGCGAGATCCTGCCCAACGTGATGGGGCCGATCATCGTCGCGGCGACATTGACCGTGGCGCGGGCCATTCTCATGGAAGCCTACATCAGCTTCCTCGGCTACGGCATTCAGCCGCCCTTGCCCAGCTGGGGCAACATGCTGAACGGCGCGCAGCAGTATCTCGGCAACGCGCCCTGGCTCGCTCTCATGCCGGGAGCGGCCATCGCGATCGCGGTGACGAGCTTCAACTTCATCGGCGATGGCTTGCGCGATGCGCTCGACGTGCGCGGCGACCACAGCTGAGGAAGGCGGCTGCGCGCGGCTCGGGTCAATTCTTGTGCCGATCGCGCCGAGGCTCAGGCGCGGCATTCGGCTTGCCGGTAAAAGTGAGATCACGCATGAAAACGCTGCTACTCAGCAAAGATGACGTCAGGCAGCTGATCAGCATGTCCGAGGTCATCGGCGCCGTCGAAGATGCGTACAAGGCGTTCAACAGCGATCAGGTGATTCAGCCCGGATATATCGGCATCGATCTCCCCGATCCTCGCGGTGAAATCGACTTCAAGGTCGGGTACTGCAAAGCCGGCGAATTGATCTCCATGAAAGCCTCGTCGGGAGGGTTCGTCGACAACCCGACCGCATACGGCGTGCCCAGCGGCATGGCCTCCATCATCCTGTTCGACGGGAGGAGTGGAGCGCTGATCTGTGTGATGGACGGAAGCCTGATCCTCGGGCTCAGGACGGGCGCCTCCGGGGCCGTTTCCGTCAAGGCGCTGGCCAGGAAGAACGCTTCAACGGTCGCATCGATCGGGACCGGCAATCAAGCGAGGATGCAGATCCGCGCGGTCAGCGAGATCATCAACATCGAAGAGATCTATGCATGGGACAGTAATCCCGAGGCGGTTCTTCAATATCAGGCCGATATTCAAGCCGAGTTTGGCATTCCTGTCACGGTTTCCCGCTCAAAAAAGGATGCGGTGACACGGGCCGATATCCTGATTACCACGACCCGCGGCAAGGGTTCGCTGGTGGAAGCGGATTGGGTGAGGCCCGGCACGCACATCGTTGCGATCGGCACCGACCAGCGCGGCAAACAAGAGTTGGATCCGGAGATCTTCCGGAACGCGAAAGTCGTCGTCGACTCCATGATGCAATGCACGGAGAAGGGTGAGACCTGGCACCCTATCGACAGGGAAATCATCGCCAAAGAAGACATTCATGGCGAAATTGGCGAGATTCTTCTGGGGCAAAAACCCGGTCGGGAAAGCGACGACGAAATCACGATCTTCGACTCAACGGGGATGGCCATACAAGACAACACGACAGCGGGCAGAATTTACCGGAACGCGGTCGCCAATGGCGTTGGTACGTTCTTTTCATTCTTTGGGGAATGAACCATGTGTGAGCATCCTACCATCGAGGACATCCGGGAAGCCCGCCAAAGGCTGATGCCTCACGTGAGGCACACGCCGCTGTTGCGCGCGGAGAAACTGGATGGTGCGGCCGGTTGCCAGCTATACCTCAAGCCCGAGATGCTGCAGATCACCGGTGCCTTCAAGATCCGTGGCGCCCTGAACAAGGTACTTTCGCTGCCGCGTGAAGCGATAGAGAACGGTATTATTGCGACGTCTTCGGGGAACCACGCGCAAGGGCTTTCCTATGCGGCCAAGATGCTCGGCGTAAAGGTAATACTGGTCCTTCCTGCGAACTCACCCAAGATCAAGATCGAAAATACGAAGGCCCTCGGGGCCGAAGTCGTTCTGTTCGACGGAGACACCGCGGCCCGATGGGCCAAGGTCTACGAGATCGCCGAAGGAAAGAAGTATGCCGTCGTTCACGGCTTCGAGGATCCCCTCGTCATGGCCGGTCAAGGAACGATCGGGTGCGAGATCCTCGATGATCTCGACGATGTGGACACGGTCATCGTTCCCATGGGGGGCGGCGGTCTGATCTCCGGCATCGCGACCGCCATCAAAGAGACGAAGCCATCGGTGCGCGTCATCGGAGCCGAACCTGCCTTGACGCCGAAGTATTTCCACAGCCGAAAGAACAAGGAGCGGACCTCGCTGCCCTTGAAAGACACGATCGCGGATGGCCTGAGGATCAGCGTTCCGGGTCGAAATCCGTACCCGATCATCGAAAAATACGTCGACGAAATCGTCCTGGTCGAGGACGAGTTCATCGTCGCCGGCATGCGTTCCCTTGCCCGGGACGCGAAGCTGATCGCTGAACCGGCTGCTTCGATCGGCGTCGGCGCTCTGTTGGCGGGCAGCATCGACGTCAGATCCGACGAAAAGGTCTGTGCCGTGTTGTCCGGCGGAAACTGGGATCTACCCGCCCTTGCCGAGATCTACGCTGCCGCGGGATAGCCGGTCGGCCACGCCCGGGGCGGCGCCATCGACGGTCTCGTGACAGAGGTTCGGCACCGACCGCTGAGGGGCATCGAAGCGCTTTCGGGACCGTTTTGCCCGCTTTCGCCGGCAGGCCCTCGGTGTCGAAGGTGTGGCGGGAACGGGCATCGCCACGCCCGAAATCTCTTTAAAGCGGCCGGTGATCGAGGGCAGGCCGTCGAGATCGGCCACCGAGAGCCTGTCGGACGCGCCGAGGGCGCCGTCCGATCGCTCGGACGACGCCCCCTTCATGTCGGATCCCCGAAGGATCGGGTTTTCGCCGGCTGGCGCGTCAGCGGCCGTCGAACCACGCCTTCCACTGCGGCACGGCGGTGACGAAGGTGCCGCGATGCGTGGTCTGGCCGGTCGAAACGGCTTCGACCAGCGGGTTGCCGGCACCGATCGCCTGCTGATAGGTCATCGCCATGCGGCCGACGCCGACGGTGATTGCCTCGTCGGCCTCGCCATAGTAGTTGCGCACCGGCGACTTGATCAGCCAATGATAGCTTTCGGTCGCGTTCATCAGGCGGCCGTAGGCGGACGCGGCGAAGAACTGCGAATCGAAGTACTCCGGCTTCATCAGCTTGTGCAGATCGGTCGGAATGGCGGCCGGATCGAGCGGCTTGCCGTTCGGCAGGGCCGTACGATCGTAGGCGGCCTTGGCCATGTCGTAGTATTCGTCGGCGATCACCGAGCGGGCCATGCCGGGGATGCCGTAGTAGTTCTCGAAGGCGAAGGCGGACAGGATCACGATGCTGTTCAGCCAGACGGCGTCGTTCTTGCGCGGGAAGTTCAGGAAGCCGTTCATCAGCGCGCTGAGATCGAGCGGGGCGCTGGCGGTCGCCGCGCCGTCGACCTTGACGCCGTCCTTCTCGAGCTTTTGCAGGCAGGCCATGGTGACGAAGCCGCCCTGCGACCAGCCGGAGAGGAACAGCTTGTCGCTCGTGATCTTCATCTGATCGAGCACGGCGCGGCCGGCGCCGATCATGTCCGTGCAGGCCTGCTGGTGGCTGGCCTTGACCATGTAGCCTTCCGGCTCGGTCGAGATGCCCATGCCGAAATAGTCCGAGCCCATCAGCACGTAGCCCTGCCCGGCGAACTGGGCGATCATGAGCCGGGTTTCATCGGACTGCTCGGGGAACGACGGCACCTGCTCGCGGCCGTAGACGGTGCCGTGCTGATAGGACACGGTCGGGAACGACTTGGCGTCGACATCCGGGATTGCCAGCAGGCCCGAGACCACGATCGGCTTGTTGCCCTTTTCCGGCACGACCGAGTTGTAGGTGACGCGATAGAGCCGCACGGCGTTGCGGGCCGGCGTGTTGGTCACGGTCACGCCTGCGAATTTCGGCGTGTCGACCTGCATGATCTTGTTCAGGCGGTCGACGTCCCAGCGCGCGAGAAACTCGTACTTGATGCCCGATGAGACCTGGATCGGGCCGGTCTGCTGAGCCACGGCGGGCGACAGCGAAGTGCCGGCGAGGAGGCCGGCGAAGGCGAGCGAGGCGAAGAAACGGCGCATGAGGGCTCCTGTGCAGGGAACCGGTCGCAGCTGCGGCCGGCTCCATGAAGCTGCCCTAACGGTACACATGTGCTGTAAAAAAACCGTGTCCCGCTTCATTCCTCGGACAATCGAGCCGAAAACCTGATTCAGACCTCGAGAAACCGTGTCGCCTGCGTGCGGTCGGCGGCGAGTGTTGCGGTCGTGCCGGTCCAGACCACGCGGCCGCCTTCGATCACGACGTGGCGGTCGGCGATCCGCATCAGGGCGTCGATGTTCTTGTCGACGACCAGGATCGACAGGCCATCGGCGCGCAGCGCCTCGATCGCGGTCCAGATCTCGCCGCGGATCACCGGGGCGAGACCTTCGGTCGCCTCGTCGAGCACGAGCAGTTCGGGGTTGGTCATCAGTGCCCGGCCGATGGCCAGCATCTGCTGTTCGCCGCCGGAGAGCTGGGTGCCGAGGTTGCCGCGCCGTTCCTTGAGGCGCGGGAAGGCTGCATAGACGCGGTCGAGCGTCCATGCGCCGCCGGTGTCGGCCTTGGTGCTGCGGGCGGCGGGAGCCCGCGCCGTGGCGACGAGGTTTTCCTCGACGCTGAGGCGCGGGAAGATCTGGCGGCCCTCGGGCACATAGCCGAGCCCGCTCGCCGCGATCTTGTGCGGGGCCATGCCGGTCATGTCGCGGCCACGCACCCGGATGCGGCCTTCTCGCGGGGCGAGCAGTCCGAACAGGGTCCGGATCGTGGTGGTCTTGCCCATGCCGTTGCGGCCCATGAGCGTGACCACCTCGCCGGGCATGACTTCGAAGCCGAGACCGAACAGCACCTGCGCGCCGCCATAGCCGGTGTCGAGGTTTTCGAGCGAAACGAGCGGGGTCGCCATCAGACCGCCTCCTCCTCGCCGAGATAGGCCCGGCGCACCACGGGATCGGCGCGCACCGCGGCCGGCTCGCCGGTGATCGCGACCGCGCCGTAGATCAGCACCGAGATCCGGTCGGCGAGGCGGAACACGGTGTTCATGTCGTGCTCGACCAGCAGGATCGGGATCCGGCCCTTGAGCGACACGAGCAGTTCGGTGAGCCGTTCGCCCTCGGCGCGGCCGGTGCCGGCCATGGGCTCGTCGAGCAGCAGCAGCTTCGGGTTCTGGACCAGGCACATGGCCAGTTCGAGCGCGCGGCGCTCGCCGTGCGAGAGGCTGCCGGCGGGGTGGCGCGGCGGTCGGCCAGGCCGACACGGTCGAGCGCGGCTTCGGCCTTCGTCTTGAGCGCGAGATCGGCGAGCGCCGGCCGCCAGAACCGGAACGCACCGCCGCCGGCCGCGATCGCCGCGACCGCGACATTCTCGAAGCGCGGTGAACGAGCCGACCACGTGGGAGATCTGGAACACGCGGCCGAGGCCGCGCCGGGCGCGGGCGGCGACGCCGAGCCCGGTCACGTCGGCGCCGTCGAAGCGGATCCGCCCGGCATCCGGCCTCAGCGAGCCGGCGATCTGCGAGATCAGCGTGGTCTTGCCGGCGCCGTTCGGGCCGATCAGGGCGTGGACCTCGCCGGCGCGCACGTCGAGCGAGACGTTGCGGGTGACCTGCAGCGCGCCGAAGGCTTTTTCCACGCCGTCGAGGACGAGGATCGGTTCGGGGGTTCCTGTTCCGGTCATTGCGAACCCCCGCGCATGCCTGACAGAAGCGCCTTGAGATCGGTACCGCGCAGCAGGGCGACGACGACGATCACCAGGCCGAGCCCGAGCTGCCAATGTTCGGTGAACGAGCCGAGCGCCTCGTTCAGTGCGGTCACCGCCACCGCGCCGATCACCGCGCCGCCGAGCCGGCCGACGCCGCCGAGCACGACCATGACGATCAGTTCGCCCGAGATGTGCCAGCCCATCGTCGCCGGCGAAACATATTCGACCTGGGTCGCGAGCAGGGCGCCGGCGAGCCCGGCGGCACCGCCGGCCAGCGCCAGCGCGATCAGGCGGTGCCGGTAGGGATCGAGGCCGAGCGCCATCAGCTTGGCCTCGTTGGCGCGGCCGGCACGCAGCATCAGGCCGAAGCGCGAGGCGGCGAGCCGTTCGAACAGGAACAGCGCCAGGCCGAGCGCGCTGATCGCGAGAACGGCGAGATTGGTGTCGGTCTTGAGCAGTTTCGCGCCGAGCACGGTGGCGCGGCGGGCGATCGCCATGCCGTCGTCGCCGCCGAAGGCCGACAGGCTGGCAGCGACGTAGAAGACCATCTGCGCGAAGGCGAGCGTGATCATGATGAAATAGACGCCGCGGGTGCGGAGCGCGATCGCGCCGGTCGCGATCGAGAACAGCGCGCTCGCCGCGAAGGCGAGCGGCAGCACGATGAAGGCATCCGAGACGCCGTATTCGCCGGCGATCAGCACGGCATAGGCGCCGATGCCGAGCGGCGCGGCATGGCCGAAGCTCACGAGCCCGGCCTGGCCGATCAGGAAGGAGAGCGAAACGGCCGCGAGCGCGAAGACGGCGGTTCTGACCACCAGCGTCGCGCCGTAGCCGCCGCCGACGAACTGCGACACCACGAGAGCTAGCGCGAAGACCGCGACCACGAGGACGGCGGCGCCGGGCAGGAACCGGCGACGCGGCGCGGCGGCGGTCGCGGACGGAGCGGAGACCGAAGGCACCATGGTCACGACGCCCTCCCGCCGAACAGCCCGGTCGGCCGGATGCTGAGCACCACGGCCATGAGCAGATAGATCAGCATCGACGACAAGGCGGGTCCGGCCGCGGCGGCGGCCGACTTGCCGACGATGAGCTTCAGGAGATCGGGCGCGAAGGCGCGGCCGAGCGTGTCGACGAGGCCGACGAGCAGCGCCGAGACGAAGGCACCCTTGATCGAGCCGATGCCGCCGATCACGATCACGACGAAGGCGACGATCAGGATCTTGTCGCCCATGGTCGGCTCGACCGAGACCAGCGGGCCGGCCATGGCGCCGGCGAGGCCGGCGAGCATGGCGCCGAAGGCGAAGACGAAGACGAACAGCCGATCGATGTCGACGCCGAGCGCGGAGACGGTCTCGGGATGGGTCGAGCCGGCGCGGACCAGCATGCCGATGCGCGTGCGGTTGACGATGTACCAGAGCAGGCCGGCGACCGCGATGCCGACGGCCAGAATCACCAGTCGCCAGACCGGATAGACGAGGCCGGGCATCAGCGGCACCGAGCCCGACAGCGCGGCCGGCGTCGGGAAGGCGAGCGGTGCCGCGCCGAACACGATCCTGACGCCCTCGGTGACGACCAGGATCACGCCGAAGGTGCCGAGCACCTGATCGAGGTGGTCGCGGCGGGTCAGATGTCGGAACACCAGGATCTCGAGCACGAAGCCGAGCAGCAGCGCGCCGACGAGGCCCAGGGCAAAGCCGAGCGCGAAATTGCCGGTGGTGGCGACCGCGACGGCGACCAGATAGGCGCCGAGCATGTACTGGACGCCGTGGGCGAGATTGATGAAGTCCATCACGCCGAAGACGAGCGTCAGACCGGCGGCGACCAGAAACAGGATCACGCCGAGCTGGAGCCCGTTCAGGAGCTGGGAGACGAGCAGCGCGGTGGTCATGGGCCCCCTGGCGGCTTGGAGGTTCGAGGTCGACGGGATCTGACGTCGGTCGGGGTCGAAGACTGCGGGATCGAAGACGGCGGGATCGAAGACGGCGGGCGCCCTGATGCGACGGGCGCCCGGCCGGGCCTCGTCACTTCAGCGGACATTCGCCAACGTACGCGTCCTTTGCCTCGGCGAAAACCTTCGAGACGGTCTCGGTGGCGAACTTGCCGTCGGCGCGCTTGACGGCCTTGGCGACGTAGAAGTCCTGGACGGGGAAGCCGTTGGTGTTGAACGAGAACCCGCCGCGCACCGACTTGAACGGCGCCGACGCCAGCGCCTTGCGGAACGCCTGTTTGTCGGCGACCTTGCCGCCCGTCGCCTTCAGCGCGCCGTCGATCAGCTTGGCCGCGTCATAGCCCTGCGCCGCATAGACCGACGGCACCACGCCGTATTCCTTCTCATAAGCCGCCACGAAGGCCTTGTTCTCGGCCGTGTCGATGTTCGGCGCCCATTCCGCGCCCGACAGGAGCCCGATCGCGGCGTCCTGGGTCGCCGGCAGCGTCGTCTCGTCGACCGTGAAGGCCGACAGGAACGGGATCTTGTCCTTGAGCCCGGCCTGGTTGAACTGCTTGACCAGATTGACGCCCATGCCGCCCGGCATGAACGTGAACAGTGCATCCGGATTGGCGGCCGCGATCTTCGCGAGTTCGGCCGAGAAGTCGAGCTGGCCGAGCGGTGTGAAGATCTCCTCGACCACCTCGCCCTTGAAGTGGCGCTTGAAGCCGGCCATCGAATCCTTGCCGGCCTGGTAGTTCGGCGTCATCAGGACGACCCGCTTGTAGCCCTTGTCCTGGGCATACTTGCCCATGACTTCGTGGTTCTGGTCGTTCTGGTAGGAGGCCGAAAAGAAATACGGCGAGCAGCCCTTGCCGGCGAGCGGCGACGGGCCGGCGTTGCCGGAGACGATGAAGGTCTCGTTCTCGAGCACCGGCTTCTGGATCGCCATCATGACGTTGGAGAAGACGACGCCGGCGACGATGTCGACCTTGTCGCGATCCAGCAGCGCCTTGACCTTGGTGACGGCGACGTCGGGCTTCAGCTCGTCATCGACCACGACGACCTCGGTCGGCTGTCCCCCGAGCTTGCCGCCGAGTTCCTTGACCGCGAGCAGGAAGCCGTCGCGCATGTGCACGCCGAGCGCCGCCGACGGCCCCGACAGCGTCGACACGAAGCCGATCTTCACCGGATCGGCCAGGGCCGCCGACGACAGGAGCGGCGTGGCCACGAGAGCCGAGGCGAGCATCAGGGCCGAGGCGAACGGCATCTTTCCAAACGGCGGCATCCGGTTATCCTTCCCTCGTTTCTGCGGGCCCGTTCTCCGCCACTCTTCCGGTGGCCGGTGATGGAACGAACGGACGGGCGATGCGCTGGCGGATCCGAAGCCGGTTCCGCGTTTCAAACAATTCAGGCATAAAAAGTTCAAGTGTCAAGCATAACGACTCGGCACCGTTTGCCCAAAGGCTGGGCGATCGGCGACACGCCTTTCCCGGTCATGGAGCCCGGCGGACGCACCAGATCGCGTGTCCGAGGCGAAACCGCCGTCGATTTTGCGACCCGACCGTCGGCGCGACCTCGCTTGACAGCCTGATTGAAGCGCGATTATTTTAATCCTAAAGCATCGGTCTGGCCCGTGCTCGACCGGTTCAGGGAGATCACCATGCGCATCGTCTGCATCGGCGGCGGCCCGGCTGGGCTCTATTTCGGGCTCCTGATGAAGAAGCTTCATCCGGAGCACTCGGTCACGGTGGTCGAGCGCAACAAGCCCTACGACACGTTCGGCTGGGGCGTGGTGTTCTCCGACGCGACCATGGCCTCGATGCGCCAGTGGGATCCGGAGACCGCGGCCGAGATCGAGGATGCGTTCAACCACTGGGACGACATCGAGGTCTGGTTCAAGGGCACCCGCCAGCGCACCAGCGGGCACGGCTTCGTCGGCATCGGCCGCAAGCAGCTCCTCAACATCCTGCAGCGGCGCTGCGAGCGGCTCGGCGTCGAACTGGTGTTCGAGCGCGAGGTCGACAGCGATCTCGACTTCCCCGACGCCGACCTGATCATCGCTTCCGACGGCATCAATTCGAAGGTGCGCAACCGGTACACCGAGGTGTTCCAGCCCGACCTGCTGGTGCGGCCGAACCGCTACATCTGGCTCGGCACCAAGAAGCTCTACGACGCCTTCACCTTCGACTTCCGCAAGACCGAGCACGGCTGGTTCCAGGCGCATATCTACAAGTTCGACGCCGAGACCTCGACCTTCATCGTCGAAACGACCGAGGAGGCCTATCAGGCCCACGGTCTCGGCGAACTCGACCAGGACGGTTCAATTGCCTTTTGTGAAAAGCTGTTCGAGGAGGTGCTCGACGGCGCGCCGCTGATGACCAACGCGCGGCATCTGCGCGGCTCGTCCTGGCTCAACTTCAACCGCCTGATCTGCGGCAAGTGGAGCCACTTCAACGGCCGCTCGCATGTCGTGCTGATGGGCGACGCGGCCCATACCGCGCATTTCGCGATCGGTTCGGGCACCAAGCTCGCCATCGACGACGCGATCGAACTGGCGCGCCAGTTCGAGACGCTCGGGCACGGCGTCGACACGATCCCGGCGGTGCTCGCCACCTACGAGGAGATCCGCCGCGTCGACGTCGCACGCATCCAGAATGCCGCGCGCAATGCGATGGAATGGTTCGAGGTGGTCGGTCGCCGCTATGCCGACACGCTGGAGCCCGAGCAGTTCATGTATTCGATGCTGACGCGCTCGCAGCGCATCAGCCACGAGAACCTGCGTCTGCGCGATCCGGCCTGGCTCGAGGGCTATGAGCGCTGGTTCGCGGCCAAGTCGGGTCTGCCGGTCACGGGCAACGGCCGCGCAACGCCGCCGATGTTCACGCCCTACAAGCTCCGCGACGTGTCGCTGCCGAACCGGATCGTCGTGTCGCCGATGGCGATGTATTCGGCGACCGACGGCGTGCTCGGCGACTTCCATCTCGTCCATCTCGGCGCCCGCGCCATGGGCGGCGCGGGGCTCGTCTTCGCCGAGATGACCTGCGTGTCGCCGGATGCGCGCATCACGCCCGGCTGCCTCGGCCTGTGGGACGATGCCCAGATCGAGGGCTGGAAGCGCTTCGTCGATTTTGTTCACGCCAATTCGGACGCCAAGGTCGCCTGCCAGATCGGTCATGCCGGCCGCAAGGGCGCGACCAAGCGCGCCTGGGACGGCATCGACCAGCCTCTGGAAGAGGGTGGCTGGCCGCTGATCTCGGCCTCGGCGCTGCCCTATCTGGAAGGCTCTCAGGTGCCGAAGGCGATGGACCGCGCGGACATGGACCGCGTCGTCGCCGACTTCGTCGCAGCGACCCGGCGTGCCGCCGCGGCTGGCGTCGACTGGCTCGAGCTCCACGCCGCGCACGGCTATCTGCTGTCGAGCTTCCTGTCGCCGCTGACCAACCGGCGCGCGGACGAATACGGGGGCTCTCACGAGAACCGCGCGCGGTTCCCGCTCGAGGTGTTCCGCGCCATCCGGGCCGTCTGGCCGGCGGAGAAGCCGATCTCGGTGCGCCTGTCGTGCCACGACTGGTTCGAGGGCGGTAATACGCCCGAAGACGCGGCGATCTTCGCCGCAATGTTCAAGGACGCCGGCGCGGACCTGATCGACTGCTCGTCGGGTCAGGTCTGGAAGCAGGAGAAGCCAGTCTATGGCCGGCTGTTCCAGACGCCGTTCTCCGACAAGATCCGCAACGAGGTGCGCATCCCGACCATCGCGGTCGGCGCGATCTCGGAGGCCGACCACGCCAATTCGATCATCGCGGCCGGCCGCGCCGATCTCTGCGCGATCGCCCGACCGCATCTGGCCGATCCGTCCTGGGCGCTGCACGAGGCGGCCAAGATCGGGCTGAAGTCGGTCGCCTGGCCGAAGCAGTACCGCTCCGCCAAGGGTCAGTACGAGGCGAATCTCGAACGCGCCGCGGCGCAGTGATCGACCAGACCGACGTCTCGACGTCAGTGAGGATCAACCGATGACGGTTCCGGATCTCGCCGCCACGACTGCGACATCGCTCGAGGGCCGCCACGCGCTCGTCACCGGCGCCGGCACCGGCATCGGCGCGGCGATCGCCCGGCGGCTGGCGCAGGCGGGGGCGCGGGTGACGCTCGCCGGCCGTCGCGAGGCGCCGCTCCGGGCCGTCGCGGCCGAGCTGCCGGTGGGATCGGCGACTGTCGTCGCCGGCTTCGACGTCACCGATCCGGCCGCGATCGAGCAGGGCCTCGCCGCCGCGCGCGCGGCCTTCGGGCCGGTCGCGATCCTGGTCAACAATGCCGGCGCGGCCGAGACCGCGCCGTTCGGCAAGACCTCGCTCGACCAGTGGCAGCGGGTGATCGCGGTGGACCTGACCTCGGTGTTCCTGGTCACGCAGGCGGTGCTCGCCGATGTGCGGGCGGCCGGCGCGAACGGCGGCGGGCGGATCGTCAACGTCGCCTCGACCGCCGGTCTCGTCGGCTATCGCTATGTCTCGGCCTATTGCGCCGCCAAGCACGGCGTCGTCGGGCTGACCCGATCGCTGGCGCTCGAACTCGCCAAGACCGGCGTCACGGTTAATGCGGTCTGCCCCGGCTACACCGATACGCCGCTCGTGCGCGATGCCGTGGCGGCGATCATGGCCAAGACCGGCCGCAGCGAGACCGAGGTCCTGGCGGAACTGACCGCCGGCAATCCGCAGGGCCGCCTCGTCGATCCGGACGAGGTCGCCGATACCGTCGCCTGGCTCGTTTCGAGCGGCGCGGCGTCGATCAATGGACAGGCGATCGCGGTCGCCGGTGGTGAGGTGATGGTGGGATGAGCGACGCGGCTTCGACGATGGCGGGCATGAAGCGGGCCTTCAAGGATCATCGCCCGACGCATTTCCTGATGGAGACGAGCGCGGACGGTCGCGTCGCGACGATCCGGCTCAACCGGCCGGAGCGCAAGAACCCGCTCACCTTCGAGAGCTACGCCGAGCTGCGCGACCTGTTCCGCGACCTCGTCTATGCCTCCGACATCCGCGCGATCGTGCTGACGGGCGCGGGCGGCAATTTCTCCTCCGGCGGTGACGTGTTCGAGATCATCGAGCCGCTGACCCGCATGACCATGCCGGATCTCATCGCCTTCACGCGCATGACCGGCGACCTCGTCAAGGCGATGCGCCGCTGCCCGCAGCCGATCATCGCGGCGGTCGACGGCGTCTGCGCCGGGGCGGGGGCGATCCTCGCCATGGCCTCGGACCTGCGTTACGCCACGCCCGAGGCGAAGACGGCGTTCCTGTTCACGCGCGTCGGCCTGGCCGGCGCCGACATGGGCGCCTGCGGGATCCTGCCGCGCATCATCGGCCAGGGCCGGGCGGCGGAACTGCTCTACACCGGCCGGGCGATGACCGCGGCCGAGGGACAGGCCTGGGGCTTCTACAACGCGCTGCATGCTGCGCCGGAACTCGAGGCGAAGGCCGGTGACCTCGCCCGCTCGCTCGCCGATGGCCCGTGGTTCGCCCATGGCATGACCAAGACCATGCTGAACCAGGAATGGGCCATGGGGCTCGAGGAGATGATCGAGGCGGAAGCGCAGGCGCAGGCGATCTGCATGGCGACGCAGGATTTCCGCCGCGCCTTCGAGGCCTTCGCCGCTAAGGTGAAGCCCGTGTTCGAGGGGAACTGAGGCCATGAGCGCCGCGTCCTCTCTTGCCGCCTCCCGCCTTGTCGGCCCTGCCCGAGACCCGCTCGACTGGCCGTTCTTCGGCCCGGAGCATCGCGCCTATGCCGAGCGGCTCGACGGCTTCGTGGCCGACGGCGGGCTAGCCGGGCTCGACCATACGCAGGTCGACGGCACCTGCCGGACGCTGGTCGCCCGGCTCGGCGCGGCCGGGCTCCTGGAGGCGGCGGTGCCGGCGCCGGACGAGGACGGCGCGTCGATCCGCTCGCGGCAGCTCTGTCTCGCGCGCGAGACGCTGGCCTGGCACGACGGTCTTGCCGATTTCGCCTTCGCCATGCAGGGGCTCGGCACCGGGGCGATCGCGCTGTCGGGCTCCGAGGATCTGAAGCGCGCCGTGCTGCCGAAGGTCCGCTCCGGCGCCTGGCTCGCCGCCTTCGCGCTGTCGGAAAAGGACGCCGGATCCGACGTCGCCGCCATGGCCTGCGCGGCGCGCGCCGAGGGCGAGACTTACGTGCTCGACGGCGAGAAGACCTGGATCTCCAACGGCGGGATCGCCGATGTCTACACCGTGTTCGCGCGAACCGGCGAGGCGCCGGGCACGCGCGGCATCTCGGCCTTCGTGGTGTTCGCCGACGATCCCGGCTTCTCGATCACCGAGCGCATCGATGTGATCGCGCCGCATCCGCTGGCGACGATCCGCTTCGACGCCTGCCGTATCCCGGTCGGCCGTCGGCTGGGCAGCGCGGGTGAGGGCTTCAAGGTGGCGATGCGGACGCTCGACATCTTTCGCGCCTCGGTCGCGGCGGCCGCGCTCGGCTTCGCGCGGCGTGCCTTCGACGAGGCGGTCGCCCATGTCGGGGCGCGGCGCATGCTCGGGGGCACGCTCGGCGACCTGCAGCTGACGCAGGCCGCGCTCGGCGACATGGGGGCGGAGATCGATGCGGCGGCGCTCCTGACCTATCGTGCCGCCTGGCGCCGCGACGTGCAGGGGCTGCCGACGACCCGCGAGGCCGCCATGGCCAAGATGACCGCGACCGAGGCGGCCCAGCGCGTCATCGACCGCGCGGTGCAGCTGTTCGGCGGCCGCGGCGTGCGCGTCGGCGAGATCGTCGAGAGCCTCTATCGCGAGATCCGGGCGCTCCGGATCTACGAGGGCGCCACGGAAGTGCAAAAGCTGATCATCGCGCGCGAGGTTCTGAAGGCGGCGACCGTTCCGCGAGGAGGGCAGGGCGCATGACCTTTTCGACCGCCCGCACGCTCGGCTTCGGCGATTGCGATCCGGCGGGGATCGCCTTCTTTCCCGGCTACATGCGCCTGCTCGTCGGCGTGACCGAGGAGATGTTCGAGCGTTTCGGCGCACCGTGGCCGGCGATGATCCGCGAGCGGCGCATCGGCGTGCCGACCGTCAAGCTCGACGTCGATTTCACCGCGCCGGCGTTCCATGGCGACCGGCTCGATTTCACCGTCGCTGTCGCCGCGCTCGGCAGCCGGTCGGTCGATCTGCGCCACCGCGTCGCGGTCGGCGATCGCGTGGTCTGGACCGCCCGGCAGGTGCTGGTCGCGACCTCCCTCGAAACCCATCGGGCCGTCGCATGGCCCGACGACATCCGCGCCGGCCTCGCCGCGCATCTGGAGACGAACGATGCACGAGATCCTGCAGCCTGACGGGTGGGCGAAGCCGATCGGCTACGCCAACGGTGTTCTCGCCCGCGGTCGCCAGATCTGGGTCGGTGGCCAGATCGGCTGGTCGGCGAGCCAGGTCTTCGAGACCGACGACCTCGTCGAACAGGTGCGCCAGACGCTGCGCAACATCGTGGCGGTGCTGCGCGAGGGCGGGGCCACGCCGGCGCATATCGTGTCGATGACCTGGTACTTCGTCGACAAGCAGGAATATCTCGCGCGGCTGAAGGAGATCGGCGCGGTCTATCGCGAGGAGATCGGCCGACACTTCCCCGCCATGGCGGCGGTGCAGGTCGTGGCGCTGATGGAGGATCGCGCCAAGGTCGAGATCCAGGCGACTGCCGTCGTGCCGGAGTGAGCCCATGAGCTGCGTGGCGATGGAGACCCCGCCGCCGGCTCGGCTCCGGCGAGAGCGTCGGAAACCCGCGGATCCGATCGTGCCGGACGTGTTCGGCGGCGATGCCTCGGGCTTCGCGGCGCGCGTTGCCCGGCTCAGCCGCATGCAGCGCTTCGTGCTGGCGCAGGTCGCCTGCGGCCGGCTCAACAAGCAGATCGCCTTCGATGCCGGCCTGGCCGAAGCCACGGTGAAGTCGCATGTGACCGAGATCTTGCGCCGGCTCGGCACCCGCTCGCGGACCGAGGCCGCGGTGAAGTATGCGGTATTGATGGACCGCTTCGGCGACCGGTCGGCCGTCGGCTGAGCGGGGAAGATCCGGCTACCGCGACCAGGGGAGGAACATCGCATGCGTGACTGGGACGATGCCTATGCCAATGGCGCCCATGTGCCGGGCTCCGAAAAGCTGCCGGCGCTCTGGGCCGAGCGCGCGGCCGCCTACCGGGCGGGTCTGACGGGGCTCAGGACGGATATCGCCTATGGCGCCGGAGAGCGGCAGCGGCTCGATCTCGTGATGCCGGAGGGCACGCCGAAGGGGCTCGTCGTGTTCGTCCACGGCGGCTACTGGATGCGCTTCGACAAGTCGACCTGGACCGACCTCGCCGAGGGTGCGCGGGCGTCGGGCTGGGCGGTCGCGCTGCCGAGCTACACACTGGCACCGGCGGCGCGAATCGCCGAGATGACGCGCGAAATCGCGAGCGCGATCACGACCGCCGCCGGACTGGTCGAGGGGCCGATCCGCCTCGCCGGTCACTCGGCCGGCGGCCATCTCGTCTCGCGGATGATGTGCGACGACGGACTGCTTTCGGAGACCGTTTTTGCGCGCATCGTCTCGATCCTGTCGATCAGCGGGCTGCACGACCTCAGGCCGCTGCTCAAGACCAAGATGAACGACACGCTTCGCATGGATGACGCCGAAGTGTCGGCGGAAAGCGCGGCGCTGCATCGCCCGCGCCCTGGTCCGGCGCTGACCGCCTGGGTCGGCGGCGCCGAGCGGCCGGAGTTCATCCGGCAGGCCGAATTGATCGCCAACATCTGGACCGGCTTCGATGTCGCGGTCCGGTCCGAGATCGAGCCGGGGCACAACCATTTCACCGTCATCGAAGGTTTGACGGACAAGGGCGCGCCGATCACCCGGGCGCTGCTCGGGCTCGGTTGAATCGTCAGCCCGGGAGGGCGGCCAAGGGAGGGCGGCCATGACATCGTCGACTTATGATCCTGCGAGCGAGGGCGCCGAGACGGACTTCGCGAAGCGCATGTCCTACGGCGACTATCTCGCCCTCGACGCGATCCTCGGCGCGCAGCATCCGCTCTCCGATGCGCATGACGAACTCCTGTTCATCATCCAGCACCAGACCTCGGAGCTCTGGATGCGGCTCGCGCTGCACGAGATCGGGGCGGCGCGGCGTGCGATCGCCGCGGACGACGTGCAGCCCGCGTTGAAGATGCTGGCGCGGGTGTCGCGGATCTTCGAGCAGCTGAACGGCGCCTGGGACGTGCTGCGCACCATGACGCCGAGCGACTACACGCGATTTCGCGACGCGCTCGGCCAATCGTCGGGCTTCCAGTCCTGGCAATACCGGCTGATCGAATACACGCTCGGCAACCGCAATGCCGCGATGCTGAAGCCGCACGCGCACGATCCGGCGGTCACGGCCAAACTCGAAGCCGAACTGGCGAACCCGAGCCTCTACGACGAGGTGCTGCGGCTGGCCGACCGGGGTGGGATCGCGATGCCGCGCGCGGTGCTCGAACGCGACGTCTCGGAGACGCATCGGGTGAACGAGGCGGTGGTCGAGGCGTGGCGGCGCGTCTACGAGGCGCCGGAGGCGCATTGGACGCTCTACGAACTCGCCGAAAAGCTCGTCGACTTCGAGGACTATTTCCGCCGCTGGCGCTTCAATCATGTGACCACGGTCGAACGGGTGATCGGCTTCAAGCGCGGCACCGGCGGCACGGCCGGCATCGGCTACCTGAAGCGGATGCTCGA
This sequence comes from Ancalomicrobiaceae bacterium S20, assembly GCA_040269895.1. Lineage (NCBI taxonomy): Bacteria > Pseudomonadati > Pseudomonadota > Alphaproteobacteria > Hyphomicrobiales > Ancalomicrobiaceae > Methyloraptor > Methyloraptor flagellatus. The sequence goes on from CP158568.1 coordinate 4,910,495, forward strand.
GATCGAGCTGTTCCCCGAGCTCTGGCGCGTCCGCACGGTGCTGTGAGACGGGCCGTAATCGAAGAGGAGCCGAGTGCCATGACCGAGACCCGCCCGCAGCTCCGTGTCTATGACGACACGCGCGCGCTGTTCCATCTGCCCGAGGGCGTGATCTATCTCGACGGCAATTCGCTCGGCGCGCTGCCGCTCGGTGCCGCGGAGCGGGTGGCGCGCACGATCACGGCGGAATGGGGCGAGGATCTGATCCGGGCCTGGAACACGGCCGGGTGGTATGTCCAGCCGCGCCGGGTCGGCGACCGGATCGCGCGGCTGATCGGCGCCGAGCCCGGCTCGGTGATGATGGGCGATACGCTGTCGCTCAAGGTCTACCAGGCGCTCGCCGCCGCGCTCGACATGGTACCCGAGCGGCGGGTGATCCTGTCCGACACCGGCAATTTCCCGACCGACCTCTACATGGCCGAGGGCCTGATCACGACGCTCGGGCGCGGCCACGCGCTGCGGCTGGTCGCGCCGGAGGCGATCGAGGACGCGCTGACCGAGGAGGTCGCGGTTCTCTATATTACCGAGGTCGACTACCGGACCGGCCGCAAGCACGACATGGCGGGCCTGACCGCCAAGGCGCATGCGCTCGGCATCGTCACGGTGTGGGATCTGGCGCATTCGGCCGGCGCGCTGCCGGTCGATCTCGCCGGCGCCGGCGCCGATTTCGCCGCCGGCTGCACCTACAAGTACCTGAACGGCGGCCCCGGCGCGCCGGCGTTCCTCTATGTGGCGCCGCGCCATGCCGAGCGGGCGCGTGCCGCGCTGTCGGGCTGGATGGGCCACGCAAAACCGTTCGCCTTCGATCTCGGCTATCGCCCGGCCGGCGGCGTCGAGCGCATGCGTGTCGGCACGCCGCCGGTGCTGGCGCTCGCCGCGCTCGAAGCCTCGCTCGACATATGGGACCGGGTCGACATCGCCGAGGTCCGGGCGCGGTCGATCGCGCTCTGCGATCTGTTCATCGCCGAAGTCGAGCGGCGTTGTCCGTCGTTGCGGCTGGTCACGCCGCGCGACCCGGCGAGCCGCGGTTCCCAAGTGTCGTTCGCCTTCGAGGGCGGCTATGCGGCGATGCAGGCGCTGATCGCGCAGGGCGTTATCGGCGATTTCCGGGCGCCGGACATCATGCGCTTCGGCTTCACGCCGCTCTATATCGGCGAGGTCGAGGTGGTGCGGGCGGCGGAGATCTTGGAAGCGATCATCCGCGACGAGGTCTGGCGGCGACCGGAATTCGCGGTGGTCAACGCGGTGACCTGAGCCGATCGGCTTCGGCTTGTTGCTTCGAAAAGGGCGGGATACGCGGTGCGCGTGTCCCGCCTTTTCCGTCTCAGACGCGGGTGGCTTCGCGCAGCGCGAAGCGCTGGATCTTGCCGGTCGACGTTTTCGGCAGCGCGTCCACGAAGCGGACCGAGCGCGGGTACTTGTAGGGCGCGATGGTCGCCTTGACGTGTTCCTGCAGCTCGCGGACGAGCAGCGCGTCAGCCTCGTGGCCGCTGGCGAGCACGACATAGGCCTCGACGATCTGGCCGCGCTCCTCGTCGGGCGCGCCGATCACCGCGCATTCCGACACCGCCGCATGGGCGAGCAGCGCCGCCTCGACCTCGGGGCCGGCGATGTTGTAGCCGGCGGAGACGATCATGTCGTCGTTGCGGGCGGCGAAGTGGAAGTAGCCGGCCTCGTCCTGGAAGAAGGCGTCGCCGGTGATGTTCCAGCCGTCCTTCACATATTCGGCCTGCCGCTTGTCGGCGAGGTAGCGGCAGCCGGTCGGGCCGCGGACCGCGAGCCGGCCGACCGTGCCGCGCGGCACCTCATGCATCGCCGCGTCGACCACCTTGGCCTCGAAGCCGGGCACCGGGCGGCCGGTGCGGCCGGGGCCGTGGTCGTCGAGCGTGTTGGAGATGAACACGTGCAGCATCTCGGTCGAGCCGATGCCGTCGAGGATCGGCTTGCCGGTGCGCTTGGTCCAGGCCTCGTAGACCGGCGCGGGCAGCGTCTCGCCGGCGGAGACCGCGATGCGCAGCGACGATAGGTCGGCGCCCTCGTTCATCGCCGCCAGCATGGCGCGGTAGGCGGTCGGGGCGGTGAAGCAGATCGTCGCCTTGTAGGCCTCGATCAGGCCGATCAGGTTCGGCGGCGTCGCAGTCTCGATCAGGGTCGCGGTGGCGCCGAAGCGCAGCGGGAACACCGCGAGGCCGCCGAGACCGAAGGTGAAGGCGAGCGGCGGCGAACCGACGAAGATGTCGTCCGGCGTGACGCGCAGCACGTTCTTGGCGTAGGTGTCGGCGATCGCGAGGATGTCGCGGTGGAAATGCATGGTCGCCTTCGGCACGCCGGTGGTGCCGGAGGTGAAGCCGAGCAGCGCAACGTCGTCGCGGCCGGTCTTCACCGCCTCGAAATTGACCGGCTTGTCGAGCGCGGCGCGGTCGAGCTCGGCGTCATGGTTGGCGGTGCCGTCGAAGCCGACCACCGCTTCCAGGAACTGGCTCTCCTTGGCGCAGGCAACCAGCTCGTCGAGGATGCGCGTGTCGCAGAGCGCGAGCTTGATCTCGGCCTTGTCGATGACCTTGGCGAGCTCGCCGGCGCGCAGCATCGGCATGGTGTTGACCACGACCGCGCCGGCCTTGGTCGCCGCGAGCCAGCAGGCGACCATGGCCGGGTTGTTGGCCGAGCGGATCAGCACGCGGTTGCCGGGCTTCACACCGTAGTTCTCGACCAGTGTGCGGGCGAGCCGGTTGGTCCAGTCGGACAGTTCCTTGTAGGTGCGCCGCCGGCCGTTGCCGATCAATGCGACGTGGTCGCCGAAGCCGCGCTCGACCATGCGGTCGGTCAGCTCGACGGCGGCATTCATGTACTCCGGATAGGCGAGCCCGGCGCCCGGCATCGCCGGCCAGGTGTCGAGCGGCGGCAGGCGATCGCGCGTGAACGTATCGACATGAACCGACGGACCCAACATGCGCTGACCCTCCCGCGACAACGATCGTTCAAGGACGGCGGCTCGCCAAGTGCCGCATGCCGTCCACAGGCCGGCGCCGCGCCCCTCGCGGGCGCCCGGCCTTTCGTCAGAACCGAGGCTGGCATACGCCCCTATTTAGTTCAAGCATAAAATGTATCCATCTAAAGCATTGGAATCGGGCGGAGGTGCACGCGGTTCTTCTTCTGGCGGCGCTTCGCGTCAAAGCGCAGGATCCAGTGGATTTCCGGCTCAGAGCCTCGCGGCGGACGCAGCGCCGGCCGCATCGGCGGCAGGTCCGGCGAAGCCCGAACTGGCGCCGGATTGCGCCGGAACAGTACATTTGACATATGAAAGATGCCGGTCCCGTGATATCGAGCGGAACATGAACGAAACCATTCTCGAAGACGTCGAGGCGCTCGTCCGCGACGAGCCGGCCGGCTCGAAGATGGAGCTTCGGCTCTGGCTCCGGCTCCTGTCCTGCTCGAACCTGATCAGCGCGGAGATCCGCCGCCGGCTCCGGGCCGACTTCGACGTGACACTGCCGCGGTTCGACGTGATGGCGCAGCTCCACCGCGAGCCGGACGGGCTCCGGCTCGGCGACCTGTCGCGCCGGATGATGGTCACCAATGGCAACATCACCGGCCTGATCGACCGTCTGGTCGAGGAAGGGCTGGTCGTGCGCGAGGCCGATCCGAACGATCGGCGCGCGACCACGGTGCGGCTGACGCGCGCCGGCTCGACCATGTTCCGCATGATGGCGAGCGCGCACGAAGGCTGGATCCACGAGCTGTTCGGCGCGCTCGGGCCGGTGCAGGTCGAGACCATGCTCGAGGATCTCGAAGCGCTGAAGCTCTCGGCGGCCGCAAAGATGCGAGCGGGCGACGACAAATGAGGCGCTGAGGCGACCGCGCGGTTTCGGACCGGCGGCCGGGGCGCCTCACGTGCGGGCTCGCTGTTCGGCTCCGCTCACATCCGCGCGGCGGCGGCCGCCGGCTCGGCGAGCGCGGCGAATTCCGGCGGGGTCAGGATCAGCGACGGCGCCGCGGCGTCGAGCTGGGTCCACAGGTTCTCGGCCCGGCTCGGCAGCTTGTGCGAGGGGCGGTAGATCCGGATTTCCAGATCGATATCGAGATCGGGGCTGCCGGCGCGGACGAGGCGCGAGCGCAGGATGTCGTTGTGCGTCGTCGTCAGCGGCAGCCAGGCGACGCCGAGACCGGACAGCGCCATGGTGCGCAGGCCGTCGGCGAGCGAGTTCTCATAGAGATTGTTGAGCCGCGGCAGGTCGGAGCGGGCGGCGATCAGGCCCTCGACCGCCCAGCCGAGCGAACATTCGCGGCTGTAGGCGAGATAGGATGCGGACCGCCGCGGGCCGACGTCGAGCGGATGCAGCGGCGCGCCGTTCTCCAACGCCGCGGAGAGCGGGATCAGCCGCTCCCGGCCGATCGTCACGTATCGGCATCCCTCCATCGGCAGCGGGCGGCCGCCGGTGCGGAAGATCGCACCGCTCGGATCGACCAGGCAGACGACGAAGTCGACCGAGCCGTCCTCAAAGGCGCTGGCACAGCCGGGCAGGTTGTCGGAGACGATCGCGAGCCGCGTGCCGCCGAGCCGGTTCTGGATCGCCGGGATCCAGCGCGGAAAGAAGGTCACCGACAGCACGTGCGGCGCGGCGAAGCGGATGCAGCGGTTGCGCTCGTCGAGATCCTCGCGGATCGCCCGGCGCGCGGCATTGAGCCGGTTCAGCGTCTCGCTCGCGGCTTCGAGCACCCGATAACCGGCGTCGGTCAGCTCGAACGGGTTGCGGCGCCGGTCGATCAGCGGCGTGCCGGCCCAGTGCTCGAGCGACTGGATACGCCGGCTGAAGCCCGACTGGGTGACGTTTCGGATCTCGGACGCCTTGGTGAAGTTGCGGGTCTCGGCGAGCACGACGAGATCTTCGAGCCAACGGATATCCAGCATCGATCCACTCCTTCCGGCCCTCTCCGGGTCTGCCATTGCCCCGGTCTGCCGCGTGGGCGCAGCGGTCGGACGACGAAATCATGACACGGCCGGCGGGCGCGCGGTCATGCGAATTGGCGATTGGCGGTCGCGCGATCCGCATTGGCGGGATTTTGTGTCGCCGGCTTAGCCTCGGATCCGAAAGCAAGGAGCGTGCTCGACCGGCGAACGGTCGGCGGGACCGCCTCCCGCCCCGTCTCTCGGTCTGGAGGATCTCGATGTCGCAGCCCTTCGCGTGTTCCCGCGTGTTCGCCGCCGCCGCCGTGTTCGCGACCCTCGTCACCGGCACGCTCGTCGCCGGCGCCGTGCCGTCCGGTGCCGTGGAGAGCGGGCCCGGCAACAGTCCGGTGCTGAAGCGGATCGCGGAGCGCAACACGATCACGATCGGGCATCGCGAGGCCTCGGTGCCCTACTCGTATCTGAGCCGCGATCAGAAGGTCGAAGGCTATGTGATCGACCTCTGCACCAAGGTGGTCGACGCGGTGAAGGAGCGGCTCGGCAAGCCGGACCTGCAGGTCCGCTACGTGCCGATCAACACGACCAACCGCATCCCGCTGGTCGCCAATGGCACCATCGATCTCGAATGCGGCACGACCACCAACACGCTGGCGCGGCAGGAGCAGGTGGCGTTCTCGCCGGTGTTCTACATCACCGGCACGCAGGTGCTGGTGAAGACCGCGAGCGGCGTGAAGGAAGTCGAGGATCTCGCCGGCAAGCGCGTCGCGGTGCTGCAGGGGTCGAGCAACGAACAGTCACTGCGTGCGCTGAACGACGCGAAGAAGCTCGGCATCGAGCTGGTCTATGCCAAGGATCTCGCCGAGGGCGCCTTGCTGGTCGAGACCGACCGCGTGGACGGCTTCGCGGCCGACGGTGGCCAGATCAAGGTCTATGCGGCCACCAAGGCGCGCCAGCCCGGCAGCCTCGCGGTGATCGGCCGGCTGCTCACCTACGATCCCTACAGCGCGATGATGCAGAAGGGCGATCCCGACTTCACGTTGCTGGTCGGCCGCGTCTTCGCCGACGCGTTCCGCTCCGGCGAGGCCGAGAAGCTCTACGACAAGTGGTTCGGCCCGCTCGGCATCGGGCTCGACCCCATCCTGAAGACCGCCTTCGAGATCCAGGCCCTGCCGCGCTGAGCGCGGCCCGGAAGGACGGCACTTCGCGCCGTGCGCGGCGGCAAAGGGCATCGCCGCGCTGAATGCGGCTGGAGGATCCCATCGGTCCAAAGGGGTGAGCGTCATGGAATATCATTGGAACTGGGGCGTCCTGTTCGAGCCGCCCTATTTCGGCTGGCTCGTCGACGGCACCAAGTGGACGCTGCTGGTCGCCGCGACGGCCTGGGTGCTGGCGCTCGCGGTCGGCGTTACGATCGGCGTGGCGCGGACGCTGCCGTGGCGGCCGGTCCGCGCTCTCGGGGCGGCCTATGTCGATCTCTTCCGCAATGTGCCGCTGCTGATCCAGCTGTTCCTCTGGTACTTCGTGCTGCCGGAGGTCCTGCCGGCCGAGATGGGCCGCTTCATCAAGCGCGACCTGCCGAACCCGGAGTTCTGGACCGCAGCCGTCGGCCTCGGCCTCTTCACCGCCGCGCGCGTCGCCGAGCAGGTGCGCGCCGGAATCCAGGCCGTCGGTCAGGGCCAGGGCATGGCCGCGGCGGCGAGCGGCATGACGCTCGCGCAGTCCTATCGCCACGTGCTGCTGCCGCTCGCGCTGCGCCAGATCCTGCCGCCGCTCACCTCCGACTTCCTGCACGTGATCAAGAACTCGTCGCTGGCGCTGACGATCGGGCTTCTGGAGCTGACCGGGCAGAGCCGGCAGATCGAGAGCAACACCTTCCAGGGCATCGAGGCGCTGACCGCCGCCACGCTCGTCTATGTCGCGATCACGCTGGTCGTGACCGTGGCCATGCGCGCGGTCGAACGGCGCGTCGCGATCCCCGGCCAACTGGCGAGGGCGTGAGCGATGGGTGGCTTCGATCTCGGCGTCATCATTCAGGCCCTGCCGTTCCTCGGCGAGGGGCTGGCGACCAGCTTCGCGCTGCTCGGCCTCGCCATGGCGGGCGGCATCCTGCTCGGCACGCTCATCGCGATCCTGCGGCTCGCCGGTCCGGCGCCGATCCGCTGGCTGGCGGTCGCCTACGTCAACGCGCTGCGCACCGTGCCGCTGATCATGGGCATCTTCTGGCTCTATCTCCTGGTGCCGCTGGTGATCGGGCGGCCGATCGGCGCCTTCGTGTCGGCGCTGGTCGCCTTCGTGCTGTTCGAGGCGGCGTTCTATTCGGAGATCGTGCGCGCCGGCATCGAGGGCGTGCCGCGCGGCCAGATGGCGGCGGCCGAGGCCTCCGGCATGAGCCGCGCGCAGGCCTTCGTCCATGTGATCCTGCCGCAGGCGTTCCGGCGCATGCTGCCGGTCCTGGTGTCGCAGAGCATCGCGCTCTTCCAGGACACCTCGCTCGTCTACGTCATCGGCCTGCACGACTTCATGACCGCGACCGCCGTCACCGCCAACCGCGAGGGCCGGCTGGTCGAGCTCTATCTGTTCGCGGCCGCCGTCTACTTCCTGATCTCGTTCGCCGCCTCGCGGCTGGTCCAACGCCTCAACGCCGCGCAGGTGATTTGATGACTGTCTCCTTCAAGCTTCGTCCCTCCGACGGCGTCGCCCGCGCAGCAGCGCGACCGGTGCTGCAGCCGACGATGATCGCGATCGATGCGATCTCGAAATCCTACGGGCCGCTCGAGGTGTTGAAGGGCTGCTCGACGCGGGTCGCGCGCGGCGAGGTGGTGGTCGTCTGCGGCCCGTCTGGTTCCGGCAAGTCGACGCTGATCAAATGCGTCAACGGGCTGGAGGCGTTCCAGTCCGGCACGATCACGGTCGACGGCGTCTCGGTCGGCGACCGGCGCACCGACCTCGCGAAGCTCCGATCGCGGATCGGCATGGTGTTCCAGCACTTCGAGCTCTACCCGCACCTGACGGTGCTGCAGAACATCACGCTCGCGCCGATCAAGGTCTTGAGGCGCTCGCCGAAGGAGGCGGCCGACAAGGCGATGGCGCTGCTCGAGCGGGTCGGGCTCGCCGACAAGGCCGCGCGCCATCCGGCGCAGCTCTCCGGCGGCCAGCAGCAGCGCGTGGCGATCGCCCGCGCGCTGGCGATGGACCCGATCGCCATGCTGTTCGACGAGCCAACCTCGGCGCTCGACCCGGAGATGATCAAGGAAGTTCTCGACGTCATGGGCGAGCTCGCCGCCGAGGGCATGACCATGATGGTCGTGACCCATGAGATGGGCTTCGCGCGGCGCGTCGCCGACCGGGTCGTGTTCATGGACGGCGGCCGTATCCTCGAGGATGCGCCGAGCGAGGCCTTCTTTGCCGCGCCGTCGACCGAGCGCGCGCGCGGCTTCCTGTCGAAGATCCTGCACCACTGACCACGCCGACCAGGCAGACGCTGCGACCGGGAACGCGGCGGAGCCCTCGATCGCGACGGGCACAACGAGAAAAGACCGAGCGGATGAACGCCTTCACACTGAAGCCCGTCGACACCGTCGACACTCGGGCGCATGCCGGAGCCGATTTCAGGGCGACGTTCCGGGCCGAGACGCCCGGCACCGCGCGCGTCCTGCATGTCAACGCCGCCGGGGCGGGCCTGCCGCCCGGCTGCGTCACGCGCGCCATGACGGCCTTCCTGGAGCGCGAGGCCGAGGTCGGTCCGCACTGGGCAGCCGACGAGGTGCGTACCGACCTCGCCGCCATCCGCCGGTCCTGCGCCGATCTCATGGCGTGCCGGCTGGACCAGGTCGCCTTCGGCGAGAGCGCCGGCCGGCTCTGGGCGATGGCGATGCTGGCCATGCCGGTCCGGCGCGGCGCGCGCATCCTGATCGCGCGCTCCGACTGGGCGGGCAATCTGATCAACCTGTTCAAGCGCGCGCGGGTCGATGGCGTATCGGTCGAGATCATGCCGGTCGACGCGGCAGGCCGGGTCGATGTCGCCGCGCTCGGCGCGGCGATCGACGAGCGCACGGCGGCGCTCTGCATGCCGCTGGTCGGCAGCGGTTCGGGCCAGCGCCAGCCGGTCGAGGCCGTCGCGCGGCTGCCCCGGCCCGAGGGCTCGCTGTTCTTCGTCGATGCGGCGCAGTCGCTCGGGCGCGAGCCGGTCGACATGGAGACGCTCGGCGCCGACGTGCTGGTCGCGCCGGCGCGCAAGTGGCTGCGAGGCCCGCGCGGGCAGGCGCTGATGGCGCTGTCGGATCATGCGCTCGCCCGGCTCGGCGATCCGCCGCTGCTCGATCAGGCCGGCTCGGCGTGGACGCGGCCGGGCGGCTACACGACGCGCTCCGACGCGGCGCGGTTCGAGGCGTTCGAATTCGCGGTCGCCGGCCGGCTCGGGCTCGGCGCGGCGGTTACGCATCTCGGCCGGTTCGGCGTCGGTTCCGTGTGCGAGGCGATCCGGCGCATCCTGCGTCGGCTCGCCGACGGGCTCGATACGATCGACGGTCTCCGTGCCTTCGAGCGCGCCGAGGACGATCCGGCGTTCCTGACCTTCGCGGTGGATGGCCTGTCGGCGGAGACGGTCGGTCTCGGCCTCGCCGCCGCCGGCATCTGCGCGGCGACGGTCGGACGCGACTATGCACGGCTCGAGCTCGAGGCGCGCGGTGTTCGGGCCGTCACGCGGCTCGCGCCGCACGCCTACACCAGCGACGAGGAGATCGACCGGCTCGTCGACGTGCTTGCCGATATCGTCGCCAAGGCCCGCCGGCGGCCGGGGCGCCGCGCCGGCTGAACCCGTCGTCCGTTCCTTCATCCACCGATGCGGCGCGGCATTCGCGCCGCCGAACCGCAGAGGCCCGTTCGCATGTCCGTCTCCTCCACCTCCGCGCCCGTGCCATCGCTCGGCGTTGCGCTCGGCTCGGCGCTCGACCCGTCGATCGTCGCGGCGCTCTCGGCCGTCTCGACCGCGACCCTCACCACGGTGTTGCTCAAGAAGGGGCTCAGGAACGTCTGGATGCGCGGGCCGCGCCCGCTGAAGCCGGGGCAGCCGCGACTGGTCGGCCGCGCGTTCACGCTGCGCTTCGTGCCGGCGCGCGAGGATCTGGCGACGCCGGAATCCTGGTCGTCGCCGCGCTCGACCCGCGCGGCGATCGAGGACATGCCGGCCGGGTGCATCGTCGTCGCCGATGCGATGGGCGTCGTCGATGCCGGCATCTTCGGCGACATCCTCGCGGCGCGGATGGCGAAGCGCGGCGTCGGCGCGCTGGTCACGGACGGCGTCATGCGCGACCTCGCCGGCGTCAACGGCACCGGCCTGCCGGTCTGGTGCCAGGGCGGCGCGGCGCCGCCGTCGGTGGCCGGGCTCACCTTCGTCGGCTGGCAGGAGCCGATCGGCTGCGGCGGCGTCGCGGTGTTCCCGGACGACGTCATCGTGGTCGACGACGACGGCGCGGTGGTGATCCCGCAGGCGCTGGTCGACACGGTCGTGCCGGTCGCCGTCGAGCAGGAGCGGCTGGAAGGCTGGATCATGGCGGAGGTCGACAAGGGCGCCGCGCTGCCCGGCCTCTATCCGCCGAACGCCGAGACCAAGGCGCGCTACGAGGCGTGGAGCGCCGCGCAGCCGGTCGCGCTCAGCGGGGCGGCAGAATGAGCGGGGTCGTCGAGCGGTTGCGCGCGGCCGGACTGGACCTGCCGGTGCCGAACGCACCCGCGGCGAACTATGTGCCATTCACGAGGATGGGCTCGCTCCTGTTCGTCGCCGGGCAGACGCCGGTGGTCGACGGCGTCGCGCGCTACACCGGCATCGTCGGCGAGGACATCGACATCGAAACCGCGCAGGCGGCGGCGCGGCTTTGCGCCCTCAATCTCCTCGCCCAGGTCGGCGCGGCCTGCGGCGGCGACTTCGCCGGGGTCAGGGCCCTGCGCATCGGCGGTTTCGTGCGCTGCCGGGCCGATTTCATCGACCAGCCGAAGGTGATGAACGGCGCGTCCGACCTGCTGCTGCTCGCGCTCGGCGACAACGGCCGTCACGCGCGCACCGCCGTCGGCACCAATGCCCTGCCGCGCGGGGTGCCGGTCGAGGTCGAGGGCATCTTCGATCTCGGCCGCTGATCAGCGATCCGTCCGTCTGCATGGCTGCCCGGATCACCGCCCGGCGATCCGGGGCTCCCCTTCGGCGTTGCCCGCCTGTATTCGTCGCGGAGCGAGCGACGATCGGCAGGCTGGAGGCGGCGATGAAGACGGTGACTTTCGCGGACGGAACCGAGGTGCCGGCGCTCGGGCAGGGCACCTGGATGATGGGCGACGACCGGGCCATCCGCGCCGAGGAGATCGCCACGCTGCGCGCCGGCCTCGATGCCGGCGCGACGCTGGTCGACACGGCCGAGATGTACGGCGATGGTCGTTCGGAAGACCTCGTCGGCGAGGCGCTCGCCGGACGGCGCGAAGAGGCCTTCCTCGTCTCGAAAGTCTATCCGCACAATGCTTCGCGCGCCGGCGTGGTCGCGGCCTGCGAGCGGTCCTTGAAGCGGCTCCGGACCGACCGGCTCGACCTCTACCTGCTGCACTGGCGCGGCTCGATCCGGCTCGCCGAGACGATCGAAGGCTTCGAGCGGCTGATCGCCGAGGGCAAGATCCGGCGCTGGGGCGTGTCGAACTTCGATCCGTCCGACATGGCCGAACTGGTGGGGCAGCCGGGCGGCGCGGCGGTCGCGACCGATCAGGTGCTCTACAATCTGACCCGTCGCGGCATCGAATGGGATCTGCTGCCCTGGTGCGCCGACCGGGGCATTCCGATCATGGCCTATTCACCGATCGAGCAGGCCGCGCTCGCCCGCCATGCCGGGCTGACGCGGCTCGCGCAAGGGCTCGGCGTCTCGGCCGCGGCACTGGCGCTCGCCTGGGTGCTCGACCGTGACGGGGTGATCGCGATCCCGAAGACGTCGGCGCGCGCCCACCTCGCCGACAACCTGCGTTGCCGGGAGGTGACGATCACCGACGAGATCCGCTCGGCGCTCGATGCGATGTTCCCGCCGCCCCGGCGGGCGACGCCGCTCGAGATGATCTGAGGACGACCCTTCGCACAAGGGTGCCGCGACCGCCGCGCCAGAGCTGAATCACTGCTCTAGCGCGGGCCGTTCAGCGTCGGATCCGGACAGCGCGAGATCGCTTCGACGATGTTGCCGCGGCCGCGATAGGTGATGCGGTCGAAGCAGAGCTTCGAGGCGATCGCGATGCCGCGGCCGTTCGGTCCGTCGAGCGGATAGCCCTGGCTCATTGCGCTCGCATGGTCGAAGCCCTTGCCGGCGTCGATGATGCGCAGCCGGACCTGATGTCGCGTCCGCCGGAAGGCGACATGGACGCGGCGAGCTGCGTAGGGTTGCGTCGCGAGCCGGCGTTCGATCTCCTCCTCGTAGCGACCTGTCAGCAGCAGTTCGCGTTTGGTGGCGAAGTCGATCTCCAGATTGCCGTGTTCGATCGCGTTGCAGAGCAGTTCCCAGATGCCGATCACCAGCCGTTCGGGGTCCGGATGGCATGACGCCAGCAGGGTCGCCAGACGCTCGGCCTCGGTCAGGGTGGAGATCTCGAAGATGCCGCTGACCAAACGGCCGATCGCCGAACGGTTGATTCCGATGTAGCGGCCGATGGCGCGCGGGGGGCCGCGATCGATCGCGGCGACCCGGATCGTCCGGAGCACGATGCCGTCGTCGCCGGGCACGACCAGCACCGTGTCCGCGCCGGCCGCCAGCAGCATCTGTCGGTTCTCGGGCCGTTCGGGCCGGATCTCAATGACGGTGCGGACGCGGCGCGGCGTTGAAATGGCGCCGAGCGCGATGAGGGCCGCGGTGAGGCCAGCGCCGTCGAGCGGCGCGCGGCAGAGCACGACGTCGATCTCGGTGCCGCTGCCGGCGACCGTCTCCGCCAACAGCCCCGGATCCTCGACGGTCGACGCCGTGAGGCCGGCGTTGACGATCTGCGCGGCGGTGAAGTCGAGCGCCTCGGCGTCTTCGCCGAGCACGACGACGAGCGCCGTCAGGGTCTGACCGCGCGGTTCGGCCGTGCGGGGGGACGCCGATGGCGTGCCGGCGATCGTTTGCGAGTGGGGCGTCGCCGAACCCGTTGCGGAAATTGTGGTCGATACCGTCATGGGGCCGTGCTCCGCTCGTGGCGGACGACGACCAGTGTCAGGTCGTCGGCCGGCTTTTCCGGTGAACCGAAGAACAGCGCGCCGATGGTCGCGCGGCGCAGGACCGCCGCGCTGGCATCGGGGGCGAGCGAATTCAGGAAGTCGCGGTAGGTCTCCGGCGTGAACACCGAGCAGGGCGGCAGCGGCGTCTCGACCAGGGCATCGCTGTAGAGGGCGAGCGCCGCGCCCGGGCCGAAGGGCGCGCTGCGCGTCTCGTAGGTGGCGTCACGGGTGATGCCGAGCGGCAGGCCGGAGCCGTCGAGCAGTTCGAACGGCTCGCCGTGGCGGGGACGCAGCGGCACAGGCGGGCTCGCAGCGGCAGCATAGCTCACCCGTTCGGCGGCGAAATCGATCACGGCCAGGAACATGGTCGCAAACTGGCCGACCGGCAGCACGTCGCAGAGCAGCGCATTGAGCCGGGCGAGGCTGGTCGCCGGATCCTCGACGGCGGCCGAGCTGCTCTTCAGATAGGCGTGGAGCCGGAACGTGTTCAACGCGGCGCGGACGCCGTGGCCCGCGAAGTCGCAGGTGTAGATGCCGACGCGGCCGCCCGGCCAGGCGAACACGCCCCAGATGTCGCCGCCGAGCCCGACCGAAGCCTGGTAGAAGCCGGCGATGTCGATCGGATGCGCCTCGGTCAACGCCTCCAGTTCGTGCTCCTGCGGCAGGAGCGACACTTGCATCTTGCGGGCTTCGATCAGCTCCTCGTCCATGCGGCGCTGCGCCTCGACCAGGCTCTCGATCAGGCGCTTGCGCTCGATGTGCAGCCGGACGCGGCCGGTCAGCTCGATCGGGTTGATCGGCTTGATGATCAGGTCGGAGGCGCCGGCGGAGAGCACGCGTGCGCGATCGTCCGCGCCGCTGAGGCCGGTCTGGACGATCACCGGGATCGCGGCCGTCGCCGGATCGGCGCGCAGCCGGCGGATGAATTCATAGCCGTCGACATTCGGCATCATCAGGTCGGTGACGATCACGTCCGGTCGCCGGCGCTGGATCAGGTCCAGCGCCTCGGCGCCGTCACAGGCCAACTCGATCCGCTCGAACCCTTGCGCCGCCAGGTAGGACTTGAGGATCAGCCGGTTGGTCAGGTTGTCGTCGATGACCAGCACGTGCGCGGCGTTCTCGTCCGGCGAGGGCGCCGCGGCGCTGTAGCCGAGCGTGCCGGACGGGACGATCGAGAGCCGCGTCCTGCGCGCCATCAGGACACGTCCACGGTGACGAGGCGGTCCATACGCGACAGCTGCAGCAGCTGCTTGACGTGGCCGGTGGCGCCGACCAGCGACAGACTCCAGCCGCCGGTCTTGGCCGCCTCGATCGCGATGATGAACATGCCGAGCCCGGCGGAATCGATCGAGACCAGTTCGGACAGGTCGAAGACGCAGCGCGTCGGCGCCGCCGCGGCGACGTCGTCGAGCAGCTTTCGAAAGGCGGGATGATCGGCGAAGCTCAGCCGTTCGCTGAGCTTGGCTTCGAAGGTGCCGCCGGTTTCGGCGTAGGTGATGCGCATGCGTGGTGCCTCCGTGTCGTATCCGTTCCCTCGTCCCCGTTTTTCGTCCCGTTGCGTCAGAAGAGTTCGATGCCGCCGTCGTCCGACGGATCGGTCGGCGTGGTGCGCAGCGTCTCCGCGGCTCCGTGCGTCGGCAGCCCGACGGCGCGCGCGAAGCGGTCGCGCACCGCGCCCAGCGTCGAATGGTCGGCGACCCGTTCGAACAGGGCGCGCGCCCGGGCGGCGTCCGCGACCTCGATCGGGCAGGCGACGTGCGTGTCGCGTTCGAGCGCCTCGACCTCCTCGGCGACGCTGGTGAGCGTCTCGCGCACGTTGTCGAGGCGCTGCTTGGCGCGATCCTGGAACTGCAGCCCGACGATCGAGCCGGAGATGTCGTTGGCCAGCATCTCGGAGGCGCGGGCGGTCTCCTCGAGCGCCGCGCTGAAGCGGGCGTTCTGGTCGATCATCGCCTGCATCATCGCGTGGATGCGGTCGTCGGCGAACAGGTTCGCCTCCGACATGTCGGTGGTGGCGATCTCTTGCAGGAGCGAGTAGCCGCGGCCGAGGCCAGCGGAGACCGAGGCGATCTGGCGTTTGAGGTCGGTCGACATCGCGTCGACGAGCTTGGCCAGTTCCTGCACCTCGGTCGCGACCACGGCGAAGCCGCGGCCGAGCTCGCCGGCCCGCGCGGCCTCGATCTTGGCGTTGAGCGCGAGCAGATTGGTCTGGCGGTTGATCTTGTCGATCTGGGCGATCGAACCCTCGACCTGCTTCAGCTCGCCGAGCACGTCGTCGAGCGTGTAGACCATGCTGACGCCGCGCGACGACAGGTAGACGATCTTCTCGACGAATTCGGAGATCGTGGTCGACAGGTCCGTGGTCATGCGTTCGATCGAGATCGACTGGCCGTCGAACTCGAGCGTGGTCGCGGTCGCCGCGAGCTGGCGGATCGTGTCCATCTGCTGGCGCGACACCTGCGCCATGTTCTGGAACCGGCCGGAGAAGTCGCGCACGCTGGCGTCCATGTCGCCGGCGACGTCGCCGATCTCGCCGCTCAGGAAGTCGAGCACACGGCGCTGGCCCTCCGAGAGGCCGAGCCACTGCGACAGGAGTTCGATGCCGGCCCGGTCGGGACCGGCCTTGCCTGGGCCGGACCCGTCTTGGCGGTTGCCGTCTTGTGCCGGCGCCGCGTCATCGGCCGCCCGCAGCTCCGGCCGGCCTTCCGATCGTTGTGCCGCGTACGGCGCGGCTACGACCTCCGACGGAGCCGGCGGGACGATCTTCAGGGCGGGCCGTTTCAAACCGAACATGGTCCTGCTCTCGGACAGGGGTTGCAATCAGAGACGCGCGCCGGCTTCGGCGCACGTCCCGCAGGTCTCGACAAGAATTTCCGGGATCGCATCGAGCCGCGCCTGCCGCTCGACCGCGCCGACTTCGAAGGCGACGCGCGGCATGCCGTAGACGAGGCTCGTCTCCGGATCCTGGCCGATGGTGCGCGCGCCGGCGCGGCGCATGGCGAGCAGGCCGGAGGCGCCGTCGCGGCCCATGCCGGTCAGGATCACGCCGGTCGCCGCGGCGCCGGCCACCCGGGCGACCGAGGCGAACAGCACGTCGACCGAAGGGCAGTGGCCGCTCACCGTCTCGCCCTCGCTGATCCGGCACCGATAGTCGGAACCGGAACGCTTGATCTCCAGATGCCGGCCGCCCGGTGCGATGTAGGCATGGCCGGCGAGGAGGCGGGCGCCATCCTCCGCCTCCAGGACGCGGACCGCGCAGAACCCGTCGAGCCGCTCGGCGAACTTGCGGGTGAACTGCGCCGGCATGTGCTGGGTGACGACGATCGGGGGCATGTCCGGCGGCAGCGCGCCGAGGAGCGTGCCGAGCGCCTCGACCCCGCCGGTCGAGGCGCCGATCGCGATGATGCGGTCGGTCGGCATGATGCTGCGCGGGATCGGGTCCAGCCGCCGGCGATCGGGGCGCGGTTCGCGGCGGACGACCTTGATCCGCGCGGCGGTCTTGACCTTGGCCAGGATCTCCTCGCGCAGGCCGGGAAAACTGTCGGCGAGGTCCTCGACCGGCTTGGCGATGAAATCGACCGCGCCGCGATCGAGCGCGCGAAAGGCCGCCTCGGCGCCATGCTGCGTCAGCGCCGAGAGCATGATCACCGGCATGGGCCGGAGCGTCATGATCCGATCGAGAAAGTCGAGGCCGTTCATGCGCGGCATCTCGATGTCGAGTGTCAGCACGTCGGGGTTCAACTTCTTGATCTTGTCGCGCGCGATCAGCGGGTCGGACGCCGTCTCGACCCAGCCGATCTCGGGATCGCTCGTGAGAGCGGCCGTCATGATCCGCCGGACCAGGGCGGAATCGTCGACGACGAGAACTCCGATCGGCTTGTTCATGGGCGGCCTCAATCGAACAGCTCGATGGCGCCTTCCTGGGGCGCATGGGAGATCGTGGAGATGTAGCGGCTCTCCTCGGCGACGACGGTCTTGACGTTCATCGGCTTCAGAAACAGCCGCTGTACCTTGCCGTTCGCCGGCCGATAGTGGATCCGGCGCGCGAGGTTGCCGCCGAGATCGACCGCGTCGGGCCACAGACCCTCGATCTCCAGATACTTCAGGGCAAAGCGGGCATTCATGGTGCCGACCATCGGCCCCTCGTTGAGGTCGGCGCCGCCGAACAGCTTGATCTCCAGGTCCTCGCGCCGGCAGCCCGTCGTGAGCACCGCGTTGATCAGCGTTTCCATGGCGTGATTGCCGTAGCGCATGGCGGCCGACACGCCGCTCCAGTGGCCGCTCTCGCTCTCCGGCAGCATGAAGTGGTTCATGCCGCCGAAGCCGGTGCGCGGATCGCGCACGCAGGCGGCCACGCAGGAGCCGAGGATCGTGACGATCACCTCGTCCTCGGCATCGGTCGTGTAGTAGTCGCCCGGCAGGACGCGGATGCCATAGGCGTCCTCGCCCGGCATGTAGACGCGCGCCGCGCGCTTGGAGCGATGATCCGGGCTGCCACCGATGAGGTGGCGGGGGCGGGCGGTCGCGAGGCTCATGACTCGATCTTCCTGTAGATCGTACGGCCCGCGGTCTTGAAGATCTCCTGCTGGCCGAGCAGCGTCTCGGCATGGCCGATGTAGAGCCAGCCGCCGGGTGCCAGCAGCTCCGAGAAGCGGCGGACGAGTTCGAACTTGGTCGGATTGTCGAAATAGATCATCACGTTGCGGCAGAAGATCGCGTCGAACGGACCCTTCATCGGCCAGGGACCGAGCAGATTGAGCGGCTTGAAGGTGATCAGATCCCGCGCCGGCGGCCGGACCGCGAAACGGTCGCCGCCGGGCTCGCGCTTGAAGTGTTTGGCGACGGTCGCGCCCGGCACGCCCTCGAGCGCGGCGCGGCCGTAGATGCCGGCGCGGCCGTGCGCGACCATGTTGGTGTCGAGGTCGGTCGCGAGGATCTTAACGTCGAAACTGCCGAGGCCGGCGAGCCGGTCGGCGACCGTGATCGCGATCGAGTAGGGCTCCTCGCCCGAGGAGCAGCCGGCCGACCAGATCCTGATCCGGCGCGCGTCCCGCTTGGCGAGATCCGGCACCACGGTCGCGCCGAGGTGCTCGAAATGATGGTTCTCACGGAAGAAGCGCGTGAGGTTGGTGGTGATCGCGTTGATCAGATGACCGATCTCGTCGGCGCCGTCCGGGCTGCCGACGAGATCGCAATAGTCGGAGAAGGTCGGCAGGCCGAGCTCGCGCAGGCGGCGGACCAGGCGCGAGTAGACCATGTTCTGCTTGCTCGGCCCGAGCACGATCCCGCTTCGCGCGAAGACGAGCTCCGCGATGAAGGCGAATTCGGCGTCACCGAACGGGAACTCTCGTTCACCGGCATGGGGCGTCGCGGACAGGGATCGGACGGAGGCGTTCAAGGATCATCCTCGGCGCTGGCGGGACGGGGGGCCATCCGCCGGCGGACCGGCGGATGGCGTGCTTCCATGGACGGATCAGAATTCCTTCCAGTCCGCGTCGTCCTGGAAGGCGGACTGCAGTTCCGCCTGCATGCGAGCCGCGCCGCCCGATGCGGCGACCTTGCGCGCCGGCGGACGCGGGGCGGGCTTCGCCGCCGCCGGGCGAACCGGGACCTTGGCCTTGATCGGCGTCGGCTGGGCGGCGAAGGCGGCGTCGAGCTCGAACTGCGACATGCGGTGCTGCATGTCGTCGGCCTGGTCCTGCAGGAGCCGGCAGGCGGCCGCGTTCTCTTCGACCAGGGCGGAGTTCTGCTGGGTCATCTCGTCCATCTGCGAGACGGCCTTGTTGATCTCCTCGACGCCGGTCGCCTGTTCCTTCGAGGCGGAGGCGATCTCGGAGACGATGTCGGCGACCTTCTTGATCGAACCGACGATCTCGTTCAGCGCCTGGCCGGCGTCGTTGACGAGCTTGACGCCGTCCTTGACCTGGCTGCCCGAGGCCGCGATCAGGGCCTTGATGTCCTTCGCCGCACCCGACGAACGCTGGGCGAGCGAGCGGACTTCCGAGGCGACGACCGCGAAGCCCTTGCCGGCGTCGCCGGCGCGTGCCGCCTCGACCGCGGCATTGAGGGCGAGCAGGTTGGTCTGGAAGGCGATCTCGTCGATCACGCCGATGATGTCGGAGATCTTCTGCGACGAGCTCTCGATCCGGCTCATCGCCTCGACCGCCTTGTCGACCACCTGGCCGCCGTCGGTGGCGGTCGAGCGGGCCGAGATGGCGAGGGTGTTGGCCTGCTGGGCGTTCTCGGCGTTGAGCTTGATGGTGGCGGCCATCTCCTCCATCGAGGCGGCCGTCTCCTCGAGGTTGGAGGCCTGCTGCTCGGTGCGCTTGGAGAGGTCGTTGGTGCCGTTGGTGATCTCGCCGACCGCGGTCGCGATGGTCGAGGACGAGGCGAGGATGTTCGCCACCACCGAGGTCATCGTGTCGATCAGCGAATTGATGCCGCTGCACAGCTCGTGCAGCGAGCCGGTCTTGCCCTCGAGCGGGATGCGGCGGGTCAGATCGTTGTCGCGGGCGGCCGCGATGATCGCCTGGCTCTCGGCGACCGCGGCCTCCATGGCGCGGCTCGCCAGCACCTGCTCGGTGACGTCGGTGGCGTATTTGACCACCTTGAACGGCTTGCCGTTCATGTCGAAGATCGGGTTGTACGAGGCCTGGATGAAGACCTCGCGGCCACCCTTGCCGATGCGCTTGTACTGACCGGCGTCATACTCGCCGCGGCCGAGCTTCTCCCAGAACAACCGGTACTCGTTGCCCTGACGCTCGGTCGGGTCGACAAACATCGAGTGATGCTGGCCCTTGATCTCGTCGAGCGTGTAGCCGAGCGTGTCGAGGAAGTTCTTGTTGGCGTGGCGGACGCGGCCGTCGAGGCCGAATTCGATCACGGCCTGGGCCTTGCCGATCGCTGCGAGCTGACCCTCGAAGTCGGCCGTGCGCAGCTTCTGCTCGGTGATGTCGGTGGCGTATTTGACCACCTTGAACGGCTTGCCGTTCATGTCGAGGATCGGGTTGTAGGACGCCTGGATCCAGACCTCCTTGCCGCCCTTGCCGATGCGCTTGTACTGGCCGGCATCGTATTCGCCGCGGCCGAGCTTCTCCCAGAACAGCCGATAGTCGGCGCCCTGACGTTCGACCGGGTCGACAAACATCGAGTGATGCTGGCCCTTGATCTCGTCGAGCGTGTAGCCGAGCGCGTCGAGGAAGTTCTTGTTGGCATGGCGGACGCGGCCGTCGAGACCGAATTCGATCACGGCCTGGGCCTTGCCGATCGCGTCGAGCTGGCCTTCGAAGTCGGCCGTGCGCAGGCGCTGCTCGGTGATGTCGGTCGCGAACTTCACGACCTTGAACGGCTTGCCGTGGATGTCGAGGATCGGGTTGTAGGTCGCCTGGATCCAGACTTCCTTGCCGCCCTTGCCGATGCGCTTGTACTGACCGGCGTCGAACTCGCCGCGGCCGAGCTTCTCCCAGAACAGCCGGTACTCGGTCGTCTGGCGCTCGGCCGGGTCGACGAACATCGAGTGATGCTGGCCCTTGATCTCGTCGAGCGTGTAGCCGAGTGCGTCGAGGAAGTGCTTGTTGGCGGTCACGACGCGGCCGTCGAGGCCGAACTCGATCGTCGCCTGCGCACGTTCGACCGCGTCGACCATGCCGCGGAACACCGCGTTCTCGGCCTCCTTGGCGCGCAGGTGGCCGATCTCCGACCACTCCAGGATGTTGCCGACATAGCGGCCCGAGCGGTCGATCGAGGCATGGACGTGCAGCGCGAAGCGCAGCGGGCCGACGACGATCTCCGTGTGATAGGGCAGGCGGGTCGGGTCGGAGAGCATGTTGCGCTGGTGCGACGGGTTCTTGTGGAACACGTCGATGTTGGTGCCGATGATCCTTTCGGCATCGAAGCTCGGCCACAGCGCGCGGAAATGCTCGGCATTCTCGCGCAGCATGTCGACGGTGGTCTTGTTGGCGTAGGTGACGACGAAGTCGCGGTCGACCATCATGATGGCCGACGAGACGAGATCGACGGTCGTGCGCATCGCGGCATCGTCGACGCCCTTGCGGGCCTTCTTGCCGAGGAAATCGAAGTTGAACCAAGACATGGGAAGAGGTCCTCTTAGGCGGCCATCTGGGACGCCCGGGCGACGACCGAGCGACTGAACAACTGCTCGAGCGAGAGCAGGACGACCATGCCCTCCTCGACGGCGATGATTCCGGAGAGATAGTCGGAGGCGACGCCGCGCTCGGTCTCCGGGACCGGGCGGATCTGGCCCGCGTCGACGGTCAGGATGTCCGAGACGGCATCGACCAGGAGGCCGATGATCCGGTCGGACACCGAGACGATGATCACGACATGGCTCGGTGTCGCCTCGGTCAGTCCGAGGCCGAACCGGCAACGCAGATCGAACACCGGCACGATCGCGCCGCGCAGGTTCATCACCCCGAGCACGAACTCCGGCTGGTTCGGCAGGACCGTGGTCTCGGTCCAGCCCTTGATCTCGCGCACGGCGAGAATGTCGATCGCGTATTCGGCCGTGCCGATCCGGAAGCTGATGAACTGGCGGGGTTCGTCCGCGGCGGCGCCGGCGGGGAGATCCGCGGGCGCCGGAGAAGCTTGGGAGGTTGGGCTCATGGTCATCCGTCGGTCTCCTCAGGCGCTCAGGGCGAGCGGGACGTCGGCCGGCTCGTCGATCGGGCGGGCGGTCGGGCCCCGTCCCGCGTCGGCGCGGCGGCCGGCCGGCCGTTCGGGCAGGCGCGTCAGGTTTTCGATGTCGAGGATCAGCGCGACCCGGCCGTTGCCGAGGATGGTGGCGCCGGAGATGCCGGCGACCGGGTCGTAATTCTCCTGCAGGCTCTTGATGACGACCTGCTGCTGGCCGAGCAGTTCGTCGACCGCGATGCCGATCTTCTCGCCGCTGGCGGTCTCGACCAGCACGACGATGCCGCGCCAGGGCTCGGTGATCGCGCTGGGCACGTCGAAGATCCGGTGCAGCTGCACGAGGCGGTAGAACTGGCCGCGGATCGAGGCGACGTCGCCGCCGCCGGCGAGCGTGCTGACCTGGCCCTTGTCCGGGCGAAAGCTCTCGATGATCGAGGTCAGCGGCAGGATGTACTTCTCCGCGCCGACCGCCACGACCATGCCGTCGAGCACGGCGAGCGTCAGCGGGATCACCAGCGTGAAGCGCGTGCCCTTGCCCAACTGCGACTGCACCTGGATGCGGCCACCGAGATTGACGATGTTGCGGCGGACGACGTCCATGCCGACGCCACGGCCCGAGACGTCGGTCACGGTCTCGGCGGTCGAGAAGCCGGGCGAGAAGATCAGATCGTCGATCTCCTCGTCGGAGAGCTTCGCGTCGGCGGCGATGATGCCCTTGGCGAGCGCCTTGGCGAGGAGGCGCTCGCGGTCGATGCCGCGGCCGTCGTCCTCGAGGTGGATCAGGATGTTGGAGCCGACGTGGGCCGCGGAGAGCGCGATCGTGCCCTCCGGCGGCTTGCCGGCCGCGATCCGCGCCTCGGGCGTCTCGATGCCGTGATCGATCGCGTTGCGGATCATGTGGGTGAGCGGGTCGGCGAGCTCTTCGATGACCGTCTTGTCGACCTCGGTCTGCTCGCCGCTCATCACCAGCCGGACGTGCTTGTCGAGCTTGGCGGAGACCTCGCGGACGAGGCGCGGCATGCGCTGGAACACCGAGCGGACCGGCTGCATCCGGATCGCCATCACGCATTCCTGCAGCTCGCGCGTCAGGGTCGCCAGTTCGTCGCTGCCGCGGATGCTCTCGCGGTCGCCGCCATGGCTCTCCTGCAGCTGCTGGGCGAGCATGGCCTGGGTGATGACCAGCTCGCCGACCATGTTCACGAGGCGATCGACACGGCCGAGATCGACCCGGATCGAGGAGACGCTCGACTTCGCCTGCGCCGCATTGGCGGCGCCGGAGGCTGTGGGTCGGGCCGTCGGTGCGATCGCGGCGGCGACGGCTTCCGGGGTTGCGGGCGTCCGTGTGGCGGCGGCCGGCGAGGCCGTCGGAGAGGGCTCGGCTCCGGCGGCATGCGGCTCGGCATCGTGATCGCCGGCCTCGGCCTCGGCGTCCTGCGCGTCGGGTTCGAACAGTCCCCAGCCATCGGCATCGTCGTCGTCGGCGTCTTCGCCCGCGGCCGGCAGGACCGGCGCGAGGGTCAGATCGCAGTCGGCATCGACGAATTCGAACACTTCGGCGATCTCGCTCTGCGGCCGATCGGTGACGAGCTCGAAGGTCCAAGCGAAATAGGCGTCCTCCGGATCCATGTCGGCGAGCGCGGGCAGGCGGTCGTCGCGCAAGGTCGTCTCGAGCGTGCCGAGACGTTGCAACTCACCAATCAGCAGCAGCGGCTCGTTGGCGTGCCGGAACAGTTCGGCGCGCGGCACGAAGTCGATGCGATAGCATGTGAGGGAATCAGTATGCGTGATACCTGCATCTAATGCAGGTGCGGCCGGTGTTTCGGAGCGGTCGGAAGCCGCGTCCCGGGCGTCCCCGCTCGCGGTCACGGGCGGGCGGGCGGGTGCCGATCCCGCCGTTGCAGACGGGGCGGCCCCGGCCGCTCCGGCGGCGCGGCGTCCGGCCTCGTCGAGCAGCGCCTGCAGTTCCTCGGCGACGTCGGCGCCGAAATCCGGTTCGACCGGGCTGTCGGTCTGGGCGGCCGCGACCAGCGTCGCCAGCACGTCGCCGGCGTGGACCACGGCGGTCGCGACGCGTTCGTTCTGGGTGATCCGGCCGTCGCGCATCCAGTCGAGCAGGGCTTCGAACGTGTGGGAGAAGCCGACCAGCGAACCGAGATTGAACGCGCCGGCGCCGGCCTTGATCGAATGCACCGCGCGGAAGATCGCGTTCAGTTCCTCCGCATCGATCGCCTCGGACTGCAGGCGCGTGAGACGGCCGTCGAGATCGGCGAGGATCTCGCTGCATTCCTCGAAAAAGGTCGCCTTGAACTGGGCGTATTCGCCGCCCTGGCCGCCGGTCGTCATCTCTGCTCGCTCCGCTCGCGGGTCGTCATGTCGGTTCTCTTCCCTCGCAGGGCGAAACCTCAGCGGCCGGGGCACACCTTGTTGACGACCTGGAGCAGCTTGTCGGGCGCGAAGGGCTTGACGATCCAGCCGGTCGCGCCGGCGGCGCGGCCGTCGGCCTTCTTGTCCTCGCCGCCCTCGGTGGTGAGGATCAGGATCGGCGTCGACTTGAAGTTCGGCTTGGCACGCAACTGACGGACCAGCGTGACGCCGTCCATGTTCGGCATGTTGATGTCGGTGATCACCAGATCGACCGACTGGCTCGACAGCACCGACAGGGCACGGACGCCGTCTTCGGCCTCGAGGACGTCGAAGCCCGCGCCGCGCAGCGTGAAGGCGACCATGTCGCGCATGGTCTTGGAATCGTCGACGGCGAGAACACGCCTGGCCATATGTCTGTCTCCTTGATCTCAGGCTCGCTTCAGCAATCCGACATCCTCCAGCGCGCGACGCATCGCGGAGGACGGAGAGCGCAATTTCAGGGATCGCCCCTCGGCCGCCGCGCCACGGGTCGCGGCGAGCAGGACCTGGATCGCCGGCGTGCCGATCCGCTCGACCGCCGCGCCGTCCACCTCGATCCGGGGCGCGCCCGCCATTGCGAGCAACTGCTCGCGCAGCTCGATCGTGGCGGCCATGTCGACATGCGTCGGCAGGGCAACGGACGCGACCGGGTCGCGGGCCGCTTCGCTCATGGCAGTGGCTCCATGTTGATGGGGACCGTGGTCGGGCGAATGCCCAAATCACCGTGGTGTTTTTCCCTAGGGGAACTGCTTTGTCGTTCGCAATGAACTTGGTCTGAATTGGTTTAAGAAAGATAAATTCTAAAGATCGTTTTGATGCGCCTCACGGTAAATTAATAGACAATCCGTGAATAAATTCTCTGTACCTTCCGTGTTGAACTTCTGAAATAATTCTAAGTTCTAATGAAATTTCTGTCTGATGCTCCAATTCCACGGAATCGAAGCGGCTCTTGGTGTCGGCCACGTGGAATCGATTCAGGCCGAGGACAAGAACCACGGCTGGGCAATGGTTGTGCTGGGCGCGAAACTGCTTTTCGCCCCTGGCGACGACTGAAAATCTCTCGGCCTGAAATACTAGAGTTTACGCTGCGCGATCGCTCAGGAGTCTTTGTGAGGCGCCGGTGCTCGCGTGCCGGGAGTTTTCGCGGTATCGGCGCGTCCGACGGTTGGTAAGTAGCCTTACGGACAAAGCCGGGATGCTGGTCGCGCGGCGCGGGCCAGCGCCCCGCGCCTTGTCGGTTTCATGCCGCGGGCCCGGCCGGGCGGCCCCTCTTTGTCGGCCCTCCGACATGCGCGCCGCAGAGGATTGTAAGGGTTGCGCCAATAAGCTGGCGGAGATCAAAATAATTCTTTATGGTTGGATACGTAAATGACAGGATTTGAAATCGAATAATTCCAAACTGGTGAATTTTGAAAAGCTATAATCGGCGGATACTCGGTTGACGGTCGTTGTTCGGTGGATCTAAAGAAGTCTCAGTCAACGCGAACCTCTCGGGGATCTTCGAATGCGTAAAGCTGTCATTCTTGGTTGCTGCCTCCTGCTCGGGGCCGCCGGCGCTGCCTTTGCCAAGGAATACCCGATCGGCAAGCCGCAGCATCAGGGCGGCATGGAGATTGCTGCGGTGTACCTGCAGCCGATCGAAATGGAACCTGCCGGCATGATGCGCGACGCGAAGGAGAGCGACGTTCACCTCGAGGCCGACATCAAGGCCGGCAAGGACAACAAGAACGGCTTCGCGCAGGGCGACTGGGTGCCGGCGCTCGGCGTCGCCTACGAGCTGACCAAGGAAGGCGATGCCGCGCCGATCAAGGGCGAGTTCATGGCCATGGTCGCCAACGACGGTCCGCACTACGGCGACAACGTCAAGCTCAAGGGGCCGGGCAAGTACAAGCTCAAGCTCACGATCTCGCCGCCGGGCGAAGGCGCGGCCGCGCATTCGCACTTCGGCCGCCACGTCGACAAGGAGACCGGCGTCGGTCCTTGGTTCAAGACCTTCACGGTCGAATACGACTTCGTGTTCGCCGGCATCGGCAAGAAGGGCGCCTACTGATGCGGCACCGGCTTCCCGCCCTCATCCTCCTCTGCATGGCCGCGGCCGTGCCGGCGCTGCCGGCGCAGGCGCAGGACCCGACGTTTCGAATCGAATTCGAGGACGGCAAGGTCACGCCGCAGCGGCTCGAGGTGCCGGCGGGAAGCCGTATCGCGCTCGAACTGGTCAACAAGGGCAAGAGCCCGGCCGAGTTCGAGAGCAAGGAGCTGCGCAAGGAGAAGGTTCTGGCGCCGGGCTCGTCCTCGACGCTGATCATCCGGACGCTCGATCCGGGTACCTACGATTTCTTCGACGACTTCCATCCGGACGCGCCGCCGGCCGTCCTGATCGCCAAGTGAAGGGGTGTCGGCAGGCATGACGGCGCAGCTCGGCAACATCGTCTTCATCATCTGGCGCGAGAGCGTCGAGGCGCTGCTGGTCGTCGGCATCCTGAACGCCTGGCTGCAGCGCCAGACCGCGGGTGAGGGCTTTGCCCGCGCCCGCGCGTTCCTCTGGGGCGGCGTCGGTGCCGGGCTCCTGATCGCGGTCGCCTTCGCCGCGGCGCTGATCGGCTTCGGCGACGCGCTGCCGGACGATGCCCAGCAGGCCTATCAGACCGCCGCGGTGCTGATCGCGGCGGCGCTGATCGTGCAGATGGTGTTCTGGATGCGCCGCAATGGCCGCGACCTGAAGCGCAACCTGCATGCCGCGCTCGGCGATGCCGCCGGGCGGCGCAATTGGTGGGGCGTGTTCGTGCTGGCGATGATCGCGGTCGGCCGCGAGGGCAGCGAGACGGCGGTGTTCCTATACGGAACGCTGGTGTCGGGCGCGACCTCCGGGCTCGGCGCCGAGCTCGCCGCGGTCGCGGCCGGTTTCGCGCTCGCGGTCGCCACCTACATGGCGCTGCAGATGGGCGGTCGCATCCTGTCGTGGCGGGTGTTCTTCCGCGCGACCGAGATCATGCTCCTGTTCCTCGCCGCCTCGCTGATCGTCACCGGCATCGATAATCTCGCCGATCTCGGCATGATCCCGTCCGGCTTCGCCGGTCTCGGCCGCAAGGTCTGGGACACCTCGGCGCTGCTTTCCGATGGCGGGCCGATCGGCGGTCTCGTCTCGGCGCTGACCGGCTATCGCGCCCGGCCGGCGCTGCTCGAAGTCATCACCTACGCCACCTATTGGATCGTGGTTCTATGGTTGCTGTCGCCGTCCAGGACCGTCCGCCAGCCGGCTTGACGCCGGATCGTCGGGCCGAGCAGACCGTCGATCGCGCGCTCGCGGCGATCGGCGACTGGCTCATGCGCCATCAGCGCGCGATCCGGGCCGCCCAATGGGCGGTCGTCGGCGTTTATGTGGCTCTGCTCGCGGTGCCGGCGGCGCTGCCGCTGCCGGAGCGCACGGCGCATATCTGGACCAATGTCGTCCTGTTTGCGCAGTTCGTGTTCTGGGGCATCTGGTGGCCGTTCGTGCTGGTCAGCATGGTGCTGGTCGGCCGGCTCTGGTGCGGCGTGCTGTGCCCCGAAGGCGCGCTTGCGGAAGCGGCGAGTCGGCGCGGGCTCGGTCGCGCGGTGCCGCGCTGGATCGCCTGGAAGGGCTGGCCTTTCGTCGCCTTCGCCTGCACGACGATCTACGGCCAGATGGTCAGCGTCTATCAATATGCCCTGCCGGCGCTTCTGGTGCTCGGCGGCTCGACGGTCGCGGCGGTGATCGTCGGTTTCCTGTTCGGCCGCGGCAAGCGGGTGTGGTGCCGGTATCTCTGTCCGGTCAACGGCGTGTTCTCGCTCCTGTCGAAGCTCGCGCCGGTGCATTTCCGTGTCGATACCGGCGCCTGGGCCGCCTGGCCGAAGGCGCCCGGCGCGCAGCCGAAGGTCGATTGCGCGCCGCTGGTGCCGATCCGCACGATGAAGGGCGCCAGCGCCTGCCACATGTGCGGCCGCTGCAGCGGCTACAAGGGCGCGATCACGCTGTCGCGCCGCTCGCCGATGCACGAGATCGTGCATGTCGCCGGGCTCGAGGCGAAGCCTTGGGAGACGGTGCTGATCGTGGTCGGCCTGATGGGCATCGCCTGCGGTGCGTTCCACTGGTCGGCGAGCGCGATCTATGTCGACGTGAAGCAGTTCTTCGCCGAGCAGCTGATCGGGCTCGGCTTCGTCTGGCCGCTCGAGGCGACGATGCCCTGGTGGATCCTGACCGACTATCCGGACCAGAACGACGTCATGACCGTGCTCGACGGCGCCGTGCTGGTCGGCTTCATTCTCGGGACGGCGGCGCTCGTCGCGCTCGGGGTCGGCGCGGCGCTGGCGCTCGCCACACGGCTGACCGGCCGCTGGTCCTGGGCGCGGTTCCATCATCTGGCGCAGGGCCTGATCCCGATCGCGGCGGCCGGCGTGTTCCTCGGCCTGTCGGCGCTGACCGTCACCATGCTGCGCGCGGAAGGGTTCGAGCTCGACTTCGTCTCGCCGCTGCGCGCGGCGCTGCTCGTCGGCGCCGGTCTGTGGTCGCTCGCCTTCGGCTGGCGCATCGCCGGGCTCGCGCCGGTCGGGCTGCCGTCGCGGCTCGCGGCGACGGTCGCCTTCTCGGGCGCAGTCGCGATCGGCGTGGCGAGCTGGGCCTTGTTGTTCTGGACGTTCTGAAAAGCAGTTCTGCTGCTGTCGGTCGCATCCCTTGTTGCGCAAGGGATGTGCATGTGCACATCTGTAGGTCAGGTGTGGCTTCTTTGAATATAGAAGTACTATAAACTGCTGGATTTGTTATTGAATTGATGCGGCTATCGCCATATGACCATTGATGACATGAGGGTGACGTCGCGGTTCTCGGCCTGAAGGGTTTGA
Source organism: Ancalomicrobiaceae bacterium S20 (assembly GCA_040269895.1). Taxonomy (NCBI): domain Bacteria; kingdom Pseudomonadati; phylum Pseudomonadota; class Alphaproteobacteria; order Hyphomicrobiales; family Ancalomicrobiaceae; genus Methyloraptor; species Methyloraptor flagellatus. The sequence continues at coordinate 4,939,558 of CP158568.1, forward strand.
GATGCGCGCATCCTGAAACTCATCTGGATTTCATCGATGCGAGACGACAAGGCCATGGAGACGATCGAGGTGCCGGCGGCGGCCGATGCGTCGGCAGGGCCGCCGGTGGTCGATGCGGCCGACCTGCTCGGCGAGACCCGGCAGATCCTGATAGCCCATCGCGGCGAGCACTACCGGCTGCGGATCACGTCCAACGACAAGCTGATCCTGACGAAGTGAGGTGGAGGTCGGCCGGCCGGGCGGTTCGGCCGCCGTCGTCAGGGCGCCTTGGCGCCGACGAGATCGGCGAGCGCGGTCGTCTCCAACGAGCGGAAAAAGGCGCGGTGCGCCGAGAAGATCAGATGCGACAGGCGGTCGTCGGGCGCGGAGGTCGGCAGGAAGCTGACCGGGCAATCGGCCGGCTCGAAGGCGCGGGCGATCTCGCTGACGAAGATGGTCGCCGCCGGCCGCGCGATGCGCAGGCCGCCGTGGCGGCCGCGGGTCGCCAGGATGAAGCCCGCCTGGACCAGGATGTTGGCGGTCTTCTGGACGTTGCGCGGCGTGATCATGGTGATCGCCGCAAGCTTGTTGGCCGTCACGTGCCCCGGCATCGCCTCGGCCAAGGCGGCCATGATCCTGATGGCGTCGACGGTGCGTTGGTTGAGCCACATGGTCGCGCTCCGGCTGCGTCGGCTCGACTGTGAGGCCGGGGGCCGACAACAAGGTTTTCCACTGCCGGCATCGCATTTATTCCGCGGCGCAGCAATAACTTGACGCCACGCGTCAACAATGTTTTATGGAATCCGCTCGTTGCAGGCAGCCAAAGGGCGCTTCCTCCAGCCACCCAGACAATCGAGCGTTTGTCATCGACACATCTGTCATGGGGCGGCCGCACCTCGCAGGAGGGCGGTTGAGGGGCGAAGCATGTCTACGAGCAAGGTGCCCGCATCGCTGCGGGCTTTTTCCAATCGTTCGGTCAATCGAGGCGTCGAGGCGCGCGTGACGGGCGCCGCGGGCGCCGGGCTGATCACCGCTGCCGCGCTCGCCGGCACGCTGGCGACCAGCGAGGCGATGGCGCAATCCGCCTCGGCCGCGACCGGCGCCATGCCGGCGCTGACCGTCGAGGCGCAGGCCGAGCCGCGCAAGAAGAAGACGGTCGCCAAGCCGGCGAAGGCCAAGGCGACCGCACCGAGCGCCGCCAGCGCCGCGCCGGCCGGCGCCGCGGCTGCCGCCGGACCGTCGAGCGCCAAGGCGCAGGGCGCGGCCGCGCCGGGCTCGAACCCTTACGCGGATCCCTCCGCGCCCTACAAGGTCGACCGGTCGGCCTCGTCGAAGCTGCCGAAGCCGATCCTCGATACGCCGCGCACGGTCACGACGATCCCCAAGGAGGTGATCGAGGACAAGGGCGCGACCTCGTTCCGCGACCTCGCCCGCACCACGCCGGGCCTGACGCTCGGCACCGGCGAGGGCGGCAACGCCTTCGGTGATCGCGTGTTCATCCGCGGCTTCGACGCGCGCAACGACGTCTATGTCGACGGCGTGCGCGACTCCGGCGTCAACATCCGCGAGAACTTCAACACCGAGCAGGTCGAGATCCTGAAGGGCCCGTCCGCCACGATCGGCGGCCGCGGCACCTCGGGCGGCGCGATCGACGTCGTGACCAAGCAGCCGTCCTTCGTCGACTTCACCAACGCGGCGGTGACGATCGGCACCGACCTGACCAAGCGCACGACGCTCGACGTCAACAAGGTCATCTCGCCGGAACTGGCGGTGCGCGCCAACGGCATGATCCAGGGCGCGCATGTCGCCGGCCGCGACTACGTCACCGACGATCGCTGGGGCGGCGCCTTCGCGGCGACCTATCGGCCGAGCGAGATCTTCAAGCTGACGGTCGACTATTTCCACGCCGACATCGACCAGATGCCGGACTGGGGCGTGCCGTTCAACGCGACGACCAAGCTGCCGTTCACCGAATCCGGCGTCAATCGCAACAACTTCTACGGCCAGCCGAACCGCGACTTCCAGCGCGCGCGCCAGGATGTCGCGACCGCCAAGGCCGAGGTGCAGATCACCGACTGGCTGACCGCGTCGAACAAGCTGCGCTACGGTTTCTCGACGCTCGACTACGTCGCCTCGGCGCCGGGCAACGTCAACACGTCCGCCGCCAATCCGGCCAACTGGACCGTGACCTCGGGCGCCAAGAGCCGCTACCAGCAGAACCAGGTGCTCGCCGACCAGGCCGAGCTGACCGCGAAGTTCGACACGTTCGGGGCCAAGCACACGCTGGTCGGCGGCGCCGAATTCTCGACCGAGCGCGTGTCGCGCGACACCTACCAGGCGCTGGCGACCGAGTCGTTCGGCACCTCGAACCTCGCCGGCGCGACGCTGAGCCTGTGGAACCCGAACGGCGCGGCGATCCCCTGGAACTCGACGTTCAAGCGCACCGGTACGCCGACCATCGTCGGTATCGATACCGCGAGCGGCTATGTGCTCGATACGGTCGAGCTGTTCGAGAAGCTGATCCTGACCGGCGGCGCGCGCGTCGATGACTACGACATCAAGGCGCGCTCGCTGTCGAGCAGCGGGGCGGTGACGAGCCAGCTCGGCCGCCACGATACAATGTTCAACTACAATCTCGGCGTCACCTACAAGGTCGTCCCGAGCTTCGCGCTCTATGCCGCCTACGGCACCTCGACCAACCCGGTCGGTGCCGAACTCGACGCCGGCGGCGCCGACTACGGCGGCATCACCGCCGCCAATGCGGTGCTCGGACCCGAGAAGAACAAGAGCTATGAGGCCGGCGCCAAGTGGGAGGTGTTCGAACGCCACCTGCTGCTCACCGCCTCGCTGTTCCAGAACGAGAAGACCGCCGCGCGCGAGACCGTCGGCGCGACCGTGCAGGCGACCGGCGCCTATCGGGTGCGCGGCGTCGAGATCGGCGCGACCGGCAACATCACCGATCGCTGGAGCGTCTACGGCGGCGCGGTGTTCATGGACAGCGACGTGACCCGCTCGGCGACCGCGTCGAACGTCGGTCGCCAGCTCGCCAACATCGCGCACGAGTCGTTCAACCTGCTGACCAAGTATCGCCTGACCGACGAGCTCTCGATCGGCGGCCAGGCGACCTACAAGAGCAAGATCTATGGCGGCACCTTCGCCGCCAACGACAACGTCCTGCCGTCGAGCTGGCGTTTCGACGTGTTCGCCGATTACGAGATCAACAAGAACTTCTCGGTGAAGGCGAGCGTGCTCAACCTGACCAACGAGACGATCTACGACGCATTCTACCGCAGCGCAGTCCCGTACGTCTATGTGGCGCCGGGGCGGTCGGCCTACCTGACCCTGAATGTGAAGTACTGACGTCTCCGCCCGCCGCGGTGCCCCTGACGCGGCGGGCTCCTTCTCGGAGGTGTTCCGCGTGTTGATCTGCATTCCCGATGTGCTGACCAAGGCCGAGGTGGCCCACTGCCGGGCGGTCATGGACCGCGCCGAATGGGCGGACGGGCGCCTGACGGCCGGCCCACAATCGGCCTCGGTCAAGAACAACATGCAGCTCCCGGCGACCTCGGCGGAAGCGCGCGAACTCGGCGACCTCGTGCTCGGCGCCCTGTCGGCGAACGCGCTGTTCCTGTCGGCGGCGCTGCCGCTCCGCATCCTGCCGCCGATGTTCAATCGCTATGGCATCGGCCAGACCTTCGGCGTCCATGTCGACAACGCGATCCGCAACGCGCCGGGCAGCCCGGTCAGGATCCGCACCGATCTGTCCGCGACGCTGTTCCTGGCCGAGCCGGAGGAATACGACGGCGGCGAGCTCACCATCGAGACGACCTATGGCGCCCACGAGGTGAAGCTGCCGGCCGGCCACATGGTGCTCTATCCGTCGACCAGCCTGCATTGCGTGACGCCGGTCACGCGCGGCGCGCGGGTCGCCTCGTTCTTCTGGATCCAGAGCATGATCCGCGACGAGAGCCCGCGCACCATGCTGTTCGAACTGGACCAGACGATCCAGGACCTGCAGGCCGAACGCGGTCTTGACGATCCCGCGAGCCGGCGGCTGACCGGCATCTACCACAACCTGATCCGGCACTGGGCGGAGACCTGATGATGCGAAGCGCTCGTTTCCGTAGCCGCCATGCCCTCGGCCGTTTTGCCATTGCCGCGCTCGCGGCGGCTCTGCCGTCGGCCGCATTCGCCGCCGACGGCTCGCCGATCCCGCATGAGCTGTCGCCGCTGGCGATGTTCCTCGCCGCCGACGTGGTGGTGAAGGGCGTGATGATCGGCCTTGCCGCCGCCTCGGTCGCGACCTGGACGGTGCTGATCGCCAAGACGATCGAGCTCGGTCTCGCGCGCCGCCGGCTCGCGCGCGCCGTCGAGACGCTGACCTCCGAGGCGACCATGGCCGAGGCGGCGCAGCACCTCGACCGCAAGGCCCGGATCGGCCGCGTGCTGATCGAGGCGGCGGCCGAGGAGCTCAGGCAATCGGCCCATACCAGCGACAAGGCCGGCATCAAGGAGCGGGTCGCCTCGCGCATCTCGCGGATCGAGATTTCGGCTGCCAAGGCGATGACGCGCGGCACCGGCCTGCTCGCGACGATCGGCTCGACGGCGCCGTTCGTCGGCCTGTTCGGCACGGTCTGGGGCATCATGAACAGCTTCATCGGCATCTCGAAGGCGCAGACGACCAATCTCGCGGTCGTCGCGCCCGGCATCGCCGAGGCGCTGCTCGCCACCGCGATCGGTCTCGTCGCGGCGATCCCGGCGGTGGTGATCTACAATCACTTCAGTCGCGGGGTCTCCGGTTACAAGATCCTGCTCGGCGACGCGGCCGCGGCCGTGCTGCGGCTCGTCTCGCGCGATCTCGACAGCGGCCTCGGGCCGCGCTCCGTCTCGCGCACGGGGACCTGAGCCATGGCGGTGCAGCTGGGATCGTCGTCCGACGACGATATGGCCGAACAGAGCGACATCAACGTCACGCCGTTCATCGACGTGATGCTGGTGCTCTTGATCATCTTCATGGTCGCCGCGCCGCTTTCGACCGTCGATGCGCCGGTCGACCTGCCGGTCTCGACCGCCAAGCCGCAGCCGCGGCCGGACAAGCCGATCTTCGTGACGCTGAAGGCGGATCTATCGCTGCTGGTCGGCGAGACGCCGGTCGCGCCCGACCTGCTCGCAACCACGCTCGACGTGCAGAGCAAGATGAACCGCGAACAGCGGCTGTTCGTGCGCGCCGATCAGGCCGTGCCTTATGGCGAGCTGACCCGGCTGATGAACATGCTGCGCGCCGCCGGCTACCTGAAGGTCGCGTTGGTGGCGCTCGAGAGCGGCAGCACGCAGGACGCGGGTCCGGGCGGGCCTGCATCCGGGCCGGCCGTGCCGACCGGCGGGGCGGCGCCGTCCGCCGGTCCTGCTCCCTCCGCCAGCCCGACTCCGTGAGGTCCTCCATGGCGCGCCGCCTCGCCTCCGAACACCAACTCATGCCGGCGCTGGCCTGGGGCGGCGCGGCGCTGCTGGCGCTGACGCTGCATGCCGGCGCCGTCGGCATTGCGATGGTCCAGGCGCGGATCGCGCCCGAGCTCGTCGCCGAAGATGTCGGGGCACAGATGGTGATCGAGCTCGCCGAGGTGCCGGCCGCCCCCGAGGATGCCGAACCGGCGGTCGCGGCGGCGGCCGAGGCCGCGGATTCGGCGCCGACCCAGGAGATCGACAAGAAGCTCTCGGCCGCGATCGAGACCGATCTGCCGACCGCGGCCGCCTCGCCGGTCGATGCGCCGCCCGAGCTGCAGGTCGCGCAGGACAAGACGCGCGAGAAGCAGAAGGAAGCCGAGGAGCAGGAGACCACCGAGGCGCAGGAGGCGCGCAACGAGCCGCCGCCGAGCGCCGGCTCCGAAGCGGCGGCCGCCGCCGCACAGATGACGCCGGTCACGGCCGAGACGGTGACCGCGCCGGCGGAGGGCAGCGTCGCGGTGGCCGAGACCGTGCCGGAGTCCTGGCAGCGCAGCGTGCTCGCCCATCTCGGCCGCCACAAGCGCTATCCGCAGGAGGCGCGGTCGAAGCGCGCGGAGGGCGAGGTGCTGATCAGCTTCACCGTCGACCACGGCGGCCGTATCCGCGGCGCAACGCTGACCCGATCCTCCGGCAGTCCCGCGCTCGATCGCGAGGCGCTCGACATGCTGAAGCGCGCCGAGCCGCTGCCGGCGCTGCCCGCCCGCGTCGCGGCCGCGGAAGCGACGCTGATCATCCCGATCCGGTATCGCCTCAAATGAACCACGCGCCGCCCCATGGTCATATCCCCGCGACGGTCGCCTCCGTCGCCGATTACGAGCCGCTCGCCCGGGCGCGGCTCGATCCGGCGGTTTGGACCTATCTCGCCGGCGGGGCGGGCGACGGGCTGACCATCGGCGCCAATCGCGCTGGCCTCGATCGGGTGCGATTGCGGCCGCGCGTGCTCAGCCCACTCGCCGGCGGCGATACGAGTCTGAGCCTGTTCGGTCGCCGGCATCCGCATCCGATCATGCTGGCGCCGATCGCGTTTCAGCGGCTCTATCATCCGGAAGGCGAGACGGCGACAGCCATGGCGGCGGCGGCCTTCGACGCCGTAATGATCGCCAGCACGCTGTCGAGCGTGCCGCTCGAGGTGATCGCGGAAGCCGGCGGCGGCGTTGCGCCGCAATGGTTCCAGCTCTATTGGCAGACAGATCGCGACGCCTCGCTGGCGTTGGCGCGCCGCGCGCTCGCGGCGGGCTTCGGCACGATCGTACTGACCGTCGATGCGATCGTGACCGCGCGCGACGACATCCGTCGCGCGGGCTTCACGCTGCCGGCCGACGTTCAGGCGGCCAATTTTCCGACGGGCGGATGCCGGCGGCGCCGAGCCGGGCCGGGCATCCGATCTTCGACGGCGTGCTCGGCGCGGCGCCGACCTGGGACGACGTGGCGTGGCTCGCTCAGCGCCTCGACGTGCCGCTGGTGATCAAGGGCATTCTGGCGCCCGAGGACGCGGAAGCCGCGATTGCGGCGGGGGCGGCGGGCATCGTGGTTTCGAACCACGGCGGCCGCACGCTCGACAGCGGCTTCGCCGCGATCGACGCGCTCGGGCCGATCGCGCGCGTGGTTGCCGGCCGCATGCCGATCCTGTTCGACGGCGGCATCCGGCGCGGCACCGACGTCGTGAAGGCGCTCGCGCTCGGCGCGGACAGCGTGCTGGTCGGCCGGCCGCAGGCGATGGCGCTCGCGGTCGCCGGCGCGCGCGGCGTCGCGCATATCCTGAAGCTCATCATCGAGGAGACGGCGGTCGTGATGGCGCTCTGCGGCGTCAGCCGGCTCGATGCGATCGGGCCCCAGCTGATCGTGGATTGATCGCCGGCTCCGCGCGGGGCGATCGGCTATTCCGCGACCAGCACCAGCTCGAAGGTCATCAGCACCGGGTTGTCGCCGCGTATGAGCTTTCCTTCGGCGAGGCGCCCGGTGTAGTCGACCAGCGAGACATCGACGTCGGCGACCGGCGTGCCGTCCGGACCGGGCGCGATGCGGCCGGATCGGACATAGACTTCGGTGGCGAAATTCGGCGTGCCGTCGCCATTGCCGAGCCGCGCCTCGATGGTCGAGCCGACGCCGCCGCGGATGCGCGCGGAACGCAATCCGTGCTCGGCGCAGAAGTCTTCCAGCGCGGTGCAGAAGTCCTCGTGCGGACGCAGGCGGATCGCATAGCAGGGTGTGAGGCCGGAGACGTCCGGGCCGAAGGCGGGCAGGGCGGGGTGCGGCTCGAACAGCTTGAAGTTCGTCTCCGGGCACGGCGTGCCGTCGAAGAGCGCGCCGTCGATACCGAAAGCGTCGATCTCGATCGTCTCGGCGACGACGGTCTCCTCCGGCAGGATGTGGCCGCCCGAGCGGCGGCCGTCGGGTTCGACCCAGAGCGCATGGCAATGGAAGAACGGCGCGCCGTCGCGGGCGCCGAAGGTCATGGCGCCGTGGTCGAGCCGGGTCACGCCCGGCGGCCGGAAGGTCGCGCTGTAGAAGGCGGCGTGCTGCGGCGTCTCCGACAAGGCCGGCATCACATAGGCGAAGGGATCGAGCGCCACCCGGCCGAGCTCCAGCGCGCCGGACTTGAAGCCCTCGCGGCCGAAGCCGTCGCGGACGGTGTCGACCAGGCGGGCGCCCTTTTCCAGCGTCAGGCGGAACGCGCGGCCGCGCGCCGGGACCGCGACGATGCGCTCGGCCTCGGCCGGGCCGGGCATGGCGATGCGGCGGGGCGCCATCAGGCGCTCGCCTTCTGCGTCGCGGCGCCGGGCAGGAGCCCGCGGCGCTCGAGCTCGTCCTTGACCATGCGCTTCGGCACCTTGCCATAGCCCGATTTCGGCAGTTCGTCCCAGAACAGGAACCGCTTCGGCATCTTGTACTTGGCGACCTTCTCGGCGAGGTGCTCGGCGATCGTGCCCTCGTCGATCGCCATGCCTGGCCGGGCGACGCAGACAGCAAAACCGATCTCGCCCCAGAGCGGATCCGGCACGCCGACGACGGCGCATTCGGCGATCGCCGGATGGGTCAGGATCTTCTCCTCGATCTCGCGCGGATAGATGTTCGAGCCGCCGGAGATGTACATGTCGGAGGCGCGGCCGGTGATGTAGACGAAGCCCTCCGTGTCCATGTGGCCGAGGTCGCCGGTGCGGAACCAGCCGTTGCGGAACGCCTTCGCGTTGGCCTCGGGCTGGTCGTAGTAGCCGGCGAACACGGCCGGGCCGATCACGCAGATCTCGCCGGTCTCGAACGGCTCGAGCTCGCGGCCGTCGTCGTCCTGGATCGAGACCTGCATGCCGGTCCGCTCGAAGCCGCAAGTGCCGATCTTCACATGCGGACCGTCATCCGGGTCGTGCAGGGCCGGCGGCAGCACGGTGATGTTGCCGGTCACCTCGCCGAGGCCGAAATACTGCACCAGCACCTTGCCGAGCTTCTTCAGCGCGGTCTTCTGGTCCTCGCGGTACATCGGCGCGCCGGCGTAGATGATGTAGCGCAGCGAGGAATGGTCGTGGGCGTCGACGGCCGGATGTTCGGCGAGCATCTTCAGGATCGTCGGGACGGTGAAGATGTTGCTGACCTTGTGCTTCGCGATCAGCCGGTAGGCCTCGTCGATGTCGAAGCGCTCGGTCGGCAAGAGGATGGTCGGCACGGCGCGGGCGGCCTGGCCGAGCTGGTGCACGCCGGCGCCGTGGCTGAGCGGCGCGACGACCAGCGAGGCGTCGGCCTCGGTGGTGCCGGGCGTCAGGTCGCAAAGGTGGTTGGTGATCACGAAGGCCATCTGGCCATGGGTCAGCACCGCCGCCTTCGACCGGCCCGTGGTGCCGGAGGTGAAGAAGAACCAGCACGGATCGTCGTAGTCGACCGACGCGTTGGGCGTCTTGGTGCCCCCGTGCTCGGCGATCAGGTCCGCCGCGGCGCAGTCGCCGAACGCGCCGTGTCCGAGCCGCATGGTGAAGGCGAGGCGGTCGCCCATCTGGCTGGCGACGGCCTCGGCATGGGCCGGGAAGTCGCCGTGGCAGAGGAACGCTTTCGCGCCGGCGAAATGCGCCAGTTCGGCGACCTCGGCCGGCATCAGGCGGAAATTGGTCGGCACCCAGACCGCGCCGATCCGGAACGTCGCCCACATCGAGAAGAACATCTCGTCGCAGTTCTTCGAGTGGACCAGGATGCGGTCGCCCTTGCCGACGCCCTTGGCCGAAAGCGCGGCGGCGAAGGCCGAGACCGCGGCGTCGATCTCACCCCATGTCCAGGTCCGTTCGCCCCAGATGAAGCCGGCGCGGTCGGGGAAGCGACGGGCGTTCTGGGTCAGGATATGGGCGAGGTTCATGACCCGGTTCGACTGGCGCGCGACGCCGCCGCGCGGATCCGCCGTCGCGGCGCTCATGGGCGTGGTCATGCGCGGGCCTCGCGATGGGTGATGGCCAGATCCATGGTCGCTTCCTCCCCGTGCCGGACGGTTCTCCGGTCGTTTCGCTTGGCCGGTTCTCCGGCCTGTTGATCCGAATTCAGCGCAGCGCGCGGCGGCGCGCGAGCGGGTCCGGCAGGACGACATAGTCGCGCAGCCGGTCCTCGATGCGCCGCACCTCCTCGCGCAACAGCGCCAGCAGTGCCGGCTGGCGGTCCGGCTGCATGCGGCTCTCGATGGCGGCGAGCGACAGGCAGCCCTCGACGCCGCCGCGGGCGTTGCGGATCGCGACGCCCATGCCCCACGAGCCGGGAAACAAGAGGCCGCGATTGATGCCGTAGCCGCTCACCCGCGCCTCGGCGACCAGATCGAGGATCAGGTCGCGGGAGAGCATCGGGTAGCGCAGGACCAGCACCTCGGCATTGGCATCGAGCGCGGCGGCGATCTCGGCATCGTCGAGCGCGGCGAGCACGGTGATGCCGCCGGCACCGGCGCCGAGCGGGTGGCGGTCGCCGGCGGCTAGCACATGCGAGCGGATCGGGTAGGGGCCGTCCTCGCGCTGCAGGCAGACGACCGACCATTCGCGGCGGATCTGCACGAAGGCGGCGTCGCCGGTCTCCTGCGCCAGCCGCACGACGCTGTCGCGCGCCAGCCGGTGCAGGCCGAAACGCTCGGAGGCGACGAGGCCGAGCACATAGGCTTCGGCGCCCAGAAAGTAGCGGCGGCTGACCGGGTCCTGCTCGACGAGGCCGGCTTCGATCAGCGCCACGAGGATGCGCCGGCAGGTCGGCTTGGCGAGGCCGGAATCCTCGACGAGCTCGCTCAGGCTCGCGCCCGGTCCACGGGCCGCGCCGAGGGATCGGAGCAGGCGCGCGGCCCGTCCGATGCTCTGGGTCCCGGAGGCGCCTTCGGCGTCCGGACCACGGTGTGGCGCGTGCATTTCCACGATGTGGACCAAAATTCAATCGATTGTCATTGACAGGTGGGCCATTTCGGGCCATTCGTCAACTCGAAAAACAAACGCGCCCGGTGGCGGTTCAACATGTGGACCATGTTTCGAGCCATTACCGAGGCGCTGAAAAGCAAGACGCCGCTCGATGACGAGTCGGCGCTGGACCGCTGCGAACCACGGCCTTCAGAGCCGGGGCGAAGTGGTCGGAGGAAATCGCCGTCTCGGGAGGACCGCATGACTTCTGTTTCTCGTCGTGGATTCACGGCCGGCGCGGCTGCGCTCGGCGTCTCGACCTTCTTCATCGGCCGCGCCCGCGCCGCCGAGTTCACCTACAAGTTCGCCAACAACCTGCCGGTCACGCATCCGCTCAACAAGCGGCTGAACGAGGCCGCGGCCAAGATCAAGGAAGAGACCGGCGGCAAGTTCGAGCTGCAGATCTTCCCGTCGAGCCAGCTCGGCTCGGACACCGATACGCTCGGCCAGATCCGCTCCGGCGCGGTCGACTTCTTCTCGCTCTCCGGCCTGATCCTGTCGACGCTGGTCCCGGCCGCGGCGATCAACGGCGTCGGCTTCGCGTTCAAGGACTACGACTCGGTCTGGAAGACCATGGACGGCAAGCTCGGCGAATATATTCGCGGCGAGATCGCCAAGACGCGCTCGATCTTCGCCTTCGAGAAGTGTTGGGACAACGGCTTCCGCCAGACCACCACCTCGACCAAGCCGATCACCAGCCCGGCCGACCTCGCCAACCTGAAGATCCGCGTGCCTCCGGCGCCGCTCTGGACCTCGATGTTCAAGGCCTTCGGCTCGGCCCCGGCGACGATCAACTTCAACGAGGTCTACAGCGCGCTGCAGTCGAAGGTCGTGGACGCGCAGGAGAACCCGCTCGCGGTCATCGACACCGCGAAGCTCTACGAGGTTCAGTCGAACTGCTCGCTGACCAACCACATGTGGGACGGCTTCTGGATCCTGGCCAACAAGGCCAACTGGGACATGCTGCCCAAGGACATCCAGGAGACGGTCGCCAAGCACATCAATGCGGCCGGCGTCGCCGAGCGCGCGGATGTCGCCGAACTCACCAAGGGCCTGCAGCAGAGCCTGGCCGAAAAGGGCATGAAGTTCAACGCGATCGATCCGGCGCCGTTCCGCGACAAGCTCAAGTCCGCCGGCTTCTATGCCGAGTGGAAGGGCAAGTTCGGCGATGCGGCCTGGTCGCTGCTCGAGAGCTCGGTCGGCTCGCTCGGCTGAGGGCGGCGCGTCTCATGCAAACCACGTCCGAATATGCCGCGCCGTGCCGGTCGCGGGTCTTCGCCCCGAGCGCTCTGCTCGCGACGGTCGACCGCTGGCTCGGCCTCATGGTCGAAATCCCGGCCGCCCTCCTGGTGGTGGCCGAGATCGTCGTGCTGTTTTCGGGCGTGGCCGCGCGCTACGTGTTCCACCGGCCGCTGGTCTGGTCGGACGAACTGGCCTCGATCCTGTTCCTGTGGCTCGCCATGCTCGGCGCGGTGATCGCGCTCAGGCGTGGCGAGCACATGCGCATGACCGCCTTCGTCTCGCGCCTCGGCGAGACGGCGCGCGAGTTCTTCGGCGCGCTGGCGGTTACGGCCGGGCTCGCCTTCCTCGTGCTCATCGTGTCGCCGGCGACGCACTGGGCCTATGAGGAGAGCTTCATCACCACGCCCGCGATGGAGATCCCCAACGCGTGGCGCGCGGCGGCCTTCCCGGTCGGCGTCGTGCTGATGATCGTCTTCTCGCTGATCCGGCTCGCCATGCGGTCGCGGCTGCTGCCCACGCTCGCCGCGCTGGTGCTGACAGCCGCGGCGGTCGGCGTGCTGTGGCAACTCGGGCCGGTCCTGAAGCCGCTCGGCATGGTGAACCTGCTCATCTTCTTCGTCGGCATCGTCGGTGTTTGCGTCTTCGCCGGCGTTCCGATCGTGTTCTCGTTCGCGCTCGCCACGCTCGGCTATCTGGCTCTCACCACGCGCGTGCCGCTGATGACGCTGGTCGGCCGCATGGACGAGGGCATGAGCCATCTGATCCTGCTCGCCGTGCCGCTGTTCGTGTTCCTCGGTCTCCTGATCGAAATGGCCGGCATGGCCAAGGCCATGGTGCGGTTCCTGGCGAGCCTGCTGGGCCATGTCCGCGGCGGGCTCTCCTATGTGCTGATCGGGGCGATGTATCTGGTCTCCGGCATCTCCGGATCGAAGGCCGCCGACATGGCGGCGGTCGCGCCGGCGCTGTTCCCGGAGATGAAGGCGCGCGGCGCCAAGCCGGGCGATCTCGTCGCGCTCTTGTCGGCGACCGGTGCACAGACCGAGACGATCCCGCCTTCGATCGTGCTGATCACCATCGGCTCTGTGACGGGCGTGTCGATCGCGGCGCTGTTCACCGGAGGCCTGTTGCCCGGCATCGTGCTGGCGATCGGTCTCTGCGTCGTGGTCGCGCGCCGCTACGCCGACGACGACCTGTCCCATGTCCAGCGCGCGTCCTGGGGCGAGATCGCGCGCAGCTTCGCGATCGCCTTTCCGGCGCTGGCGCTGCCCTTCGTGATCCGTGCCGCGGTGGTCGAGGGCGTCGCGACCGCGACCGAAGTCTCGACGATCGGCATCGTCTATTCGCTGATCGTCGGGGCGCTCTTCTACCGCCAGATCGAATGGCGGCGGTTCGGCAAGATCCTGGTCGATACGGCGGCGCTGTCGGGCGCGATCCTGATCATCATCGGCGCGGCTTCGGCCATGGCCTGGGGCCTGACCCAGTCCGGCTTCTCGCGCACGCTTGCCACTGCCATGACCCAGCTTCCGGGCGGCGCGGTCGGTTTCATGGCGGTGTCGATCGTCGCCTTCATCATTCTCGGCAGCGTGCTCGAAGGCATTCCGGCGATCGTGCTGTTCGGGCCGCTCCTGTTCCCGATCGCGCGCGCCGTCGGCATCCACGAGGTGCACTACGCCATGGTGGTGGTGCTCGCGATGGGCCTCGGCCTGTTCGCACCGCCGTTCGGCGTCGGCTACTACGCGGCCTGCGCGATCGGCAAGGTCGAGCCCGACGAGGGCATTCGGCCGATCTGGGCCTATATGCTGGCGCTGCTGATCGGCCTGATCGTCGTCGCCGCGGTGCCCTGGATCTCGACCGGGTTCCTCTGATCGAGGGCGGGCCGGGGGCCCGCTTGCCGCGACCCGCCTGCCTCTTTCGGACCAAGGGCTCAAGCGATGAAACTCGCCGACCGCGTCGCGATCGTCTTCGGTGCCGGTTCCTCCGGGCCGGGCTGGGGCAACGGCAAGGCCGCGGCGGTCGCCTATGCGCGCGCCGGCGCCCGGGTGGTGGCGATCGACATCGCCGAAGCGGCGGCCGCCGAGACGGCCGGGATCATCCGAAGCGAGGGCGGCGAGGCCTTGGCGCTCGCCGCCGACGTGACCGACTTCGCCTCGGTGGAGGCGGCGGTCGCGCAGGCCGTCGCCACCTTCGGTCGGCTGGACATCCTGCACAACAATGTCGGCGTGGTGATGCACGGCGGGCCGGTCGAACTCGACGAGGGTGCCTTCCTGCGCTGCCTCGATATCAACGTCGGCTCGGTCTACCGCACGGCCAAGGCGGTGCTGCCGCATTTCCTCGCGGCGAAGCGCGGGGCGATCGTCAACATCTCCTCGCTCGCGGCGACACGGTGGACCGGCTATCCCTACTTCGCCTATTACGCCGCCAAGGCGGCCGTGAACCAGGCGACCGTGGCGCTGGCGCTGCAGTATGGACCGCAGGGGATCCGCGCCAATGCGGTGATGCCGGGGCTGATCGACACGCCGCTGATCTATGCGCAGATCTCGTCGCAGTATGGCTCGGCGGCCGAAATGGTGGCGGCGCGCAATGCGCAGGTGCCGCTGCTCGGCAAGATGGGCACCGCCTGGGATGTCGCCAACGCGGCGGTGTTCCTCGCCTCCGACGAGGCCGCCTTCATCACCGGCGTGGTGCTGCCGGTCGACGGCGGGCAGGGCTGCTCGGTGGTGCCGCCCTGAGGAGGCGCGGCTCGAAGCCTTGGGCGCATCGCGGCCTCAATCCCGGCGCTCGCCGACCCTGAAGCGCAGCTCGCCCATGCCGAGCCGGCGCAGCCATTCCGGCACGAAGGCCGACAGGCGCGAAACGGTGTGGATCGGCTCGGGGAAGCCGATCACCGCCTTGCCGCGGGCGACGCCGCGCATGATCTTGCGCGCGGCCGTCTCGGCGTCGATCTCGAACGGCTTGTAGCCGAGATGGGTCTCGGTCATCCGCGTCGTGACATAGCCGGGGCAGGCGACCGACACGGTGATGCCGTCGGCGCGCACGGCCTCGCGCAGCGCCAGACCATAGGACAGGAGCCCGGCCTTCGAGGCACTGTAGGCGGGGGCGTCGGGCAGCGGCGAGAAGGCCGACAGCGAGCTGATCAGCAGGATCTTGCCGCGCTTCGCCGCGCGCATGCCCGGCAGCACGGCGTGGATCGTGTCGACCGCGGCGATCAGATTGGTCTCGATCACGGCGCGGGCGGTGTCGCCGTCCTCGACGCCTGCATCGCCGCGGCGGCCGTCGAGAATGCCGGCATTGGCGACGGTGAGATCGATCGGCCCGACACGCTCGGCCTCAGCGACGAAGTCGGCCAGCGCCGCGCGGTCGCGGATGTCGAAGGCGCGCGTGATCGCGGTCGCGCCCTTGGCACGGACCGCCTCGGCCGTCGCCTCCAGCCGCTCGGCGTTGCGGCCGGCGAGCGCGAAGGTGACGCCGGGCGCCGCCCATGCGGCAGCGAGTGCAGCGCCGATGCCGCTGGAAGCTCCGGTCAGGACAATGTTAGTCATCGCGTTCCTCGGCACGGCACGGCTTCAGATGATGCAAGTCGGTCGCACGGGTGAAAAATTCGTGGATGCATATCTCGCCCTACCGCCCATGCGTGGTATAGGAGCGTCAGGCTTGTTGGGGCTCTCCATCGATACCCGTAAGCTCTTACCGGCAACACACCGGTCGGGCAATCCCGGACGAGGGCTGGAATGAAAATCAAGCGCAAAGTATTGTTTCTTCAGGGGCCGACGTCGACGTTCTGGCGCGAGTTGGGTCAAGCTCTGAAGGCCAATGGCCACGATGTGCACAAGATCAACTTCCACGTCGGTGACTGGCTGTACTGGCGCAGCTTCAATGCGTCTGCGTATTTTGGTTCGATCGATGAATGGGAAGAGTATCTCGACAACTACGTCGAGATGCATGGCATCACCGATATCCTCTACTACGCCGATCGCGTGCCGTATCACGTGGTGGCGGCCCGAGTCGGCAAGGTGCGCGGCATCCGTACCGTGGCGATCGAGAACGGCTATCTGCGACCCGACTGGCTGACGCTCGAACTGGGCGGCATGGCTGCTCATTCGCACTTTCCGAACGATCCGGAGGCGATCCGCCGGATCGCGGCGACGCTGCCCGAGCCCGACTTCGATGTTCGTCACAGCCACAAGTTCTCGGTCGAGGCCGTCCACGAGGTCACCTACAATCTGTCCTCGTACTTCGTGCGCTGGGCGTTCCCGCGCTATCACTCGGACAAATACTATAACCCGCTGGTCGATTACGTCAGTTTCCTGTTCCGGCTGATCCGCTCGGGCAAGGAGGAGCGGCGCGCGTCCTCGATCGTCGACGGCCTGCTCGCCGGGGATGCGCCGTTCTACGTGTTCCCGCTGCAGCTGCAGTCGGACTACCAGATCCGCGCCAACTCGACCTTCGTGCACATGAGCCAGATGATCGAGCAGGTCGTCGGCTCGTTCGTCGCCAAGGCGCCGCAGGACAGCAAGCTGATCTTCAAGCTGCATCCGCACGACAACGGCTATGAGAACTGGCCGAAGGTGGTTCGCCGGGTCGCGCGGCGGTTCGGCGTCGATGATCGCGTGACGTTGATCGACGGCGGCGACCTCAATGCCATGCTCGGCAAGGCCAAGGGCTGCATCCTGGTCAATTCGACCGCCGGCCTGCACGCGCTGCGGAAGCACTGCCCGACCAAGGTGCTCGGCATCGCGGTGTTCGACATCCCCGGCCTGACGCATCAGGGCGATCTCGACTCGTTCTGGAACGCGCCGGAGCCGGTCGACCAGGACCTGCTCGACAGTTTCCTGCGTGCCATGGCCGCGTCGATCCAGGTCAAGGGGTCGTTCTACGAGCCGGAGGGCCGCAAGGCCGCGATCGCGGAAATCATCGACCGGATGGAGCGCAATCGCATCAACATGCCGGGCTGCTATGTCGATCCGCCGCCGCGCCTTGCGCGCGCCCGCGCGATGGGCGTGCCCTGCGCCAAGCCGGAGCCGGCGCGGCCGGCGGTTCAGACGCCGGCGAGTGTCGTGCCGATCTCGCGCATGTAAGACGGCCAGTCGTGGGCGCGGAAGCTCGCAACGCGGGCTTTCGCGGCCGCGAAGCCGGTATCATCGACCAGCCCCGACAGCGCTTCGAGCCAACCCGGTCCGTCGGTCGGGTCGATGAACACGCCGTGTGCGCCTGCCGCATCGCGATGCGCGCCGATATCCGACAGCACCGCCGGCGTGCCGAGCACCATGCCCTCGACCGGCGGCAGGCCGAACCCTTCGGTGAACGACGGCATCACCACCGCCCGCGCATTGGCCATCAGCGCGGCGAGCGCCGGGCTCGACATGCCCGTGGCGAAATGGACGTGCCGGCGCAGCACGTCCGATTTCTCGATCATGTAGAAGACCTGGTCCGACATGAAGCCGCGCGAGCCGGCGATGACCAGCTTCGGCTCGCGGCCGGGATGGCGGCGGACCAGATCCGGCCAGATGTTGAGCAGGAGCAGGTGGTTCTTGCGCGATTCCACCGCGCCGCAGATCACGAAATAGGGGTGCGCGGACAGGACCGGGTCGGGCGCGACCGGGCGGCGGAAGATGTCGTCGATCGGCAGCGGCACGGCGGCGATCGGGATGTCGCGCGCGCCGCGGCGGGCGAGCTCGGCGCGCAGGGTCTCGCCGGCGGCGGGCGTCGGCACGATCAACTGGTCGGCATGGCGGGCGGTCGCCTCCATGAGCCGGTGATGTGCCTGTGTGGTGCTCGGCTGGCAGAGATCCGGCCGGTCGAGCGGGATCGTGTCGTGGATCATGAACACCGACTTCACGTCGGGGCGGCGATCGAGCCAGCGCAGGAAGATCGGATAGCCGAGGCCGAAGTGGCCGATGTTCAGATAGATCGCACCCTGCGGCATGGTCGAGAGCGGACGCCCGAACGACCACTTGTCGCCGATCAGCATGCGCGCGGTCTGGCCGTATGCCGAGAGCAGGTCGCGCCGGCGGGTCTTGCGCTTGGCCGGCGGCACCAGGACGGGCTCGGTGCCCGGGATCTCGCGGCGGAGCCGGGCGAGCACCGGATCGCCCTCGGCCGATCCGGTCTCGCGCCAGATTCGCTTGAAGAAGGCGACGCCCTCGACGATCCGCTCGCGCGGATACCAGCGCATGCCCCAGGGGGTCGGGATGAGGCCGAAGACATCGGCCGGCCAGTCGGCAAGCAGGCTCTCGAAGTAACCGAGCTCGATCCTGTCGATGCCGCGCGGGGTCGTCTGCATGGACGACATGATGCTGCGGACGAGATCGAGGGCGACGGGGCGATGCATGGCGCGGACTGGTCCCGATTTCGGCGGTCGTGGACGAAGGCGCCTCGTCCGCGCGGGATCAGGCCGGTCGTCCCCCCAAAAGGAAAGCGCCTCGGGGATACCCGAGGCGCGGTGTCATCGCAACAGAGTGCAGGTCCGGACCTGCGATCAGCCGTTCATCAGCTTGGCGGCGGTGGCGATCGAGACGCCGTCGCGGTTGAGCTTGTCGAGCTCCTCGGCCGTCGCGTCGACGGCCTCGGCGATCTGCTCCGGCGTGTGCGCGGCGGAGATGAAGAAGCGCAGGCGCGCCGACTTCTCCGGCACGCCCGGCGGGATGATCGGGAAGGCGTTGATGCCGCGCTCGAGCAGCTTCTCGGCCAGCACGACCGTCTTCAGGCTGTCACCGACGACGACGGGCGTCACCGCGAAGCCCCAGCTCGAGCCGACGTCGAGGTCCTTCGCCCGGGCGCGCTCGATGAAGGCGCGGCCGTTCGCCTGCAGGCGCGCGACGCGCTCCGGCTCGCGGGCCATCAGTTCCAGCGCCTTGGTCGAGGCGACGGCGTTGGCGGCCGGCATGCCGACCGAATAGACCATGCCCGGCGCCATGAACTTCAGATATTCGACCAGCGCCTTGGAGCCGGCGATGTAGCCGCCGCAGGAGACCAGCGACTTCGACAGCGTGCCGAGCCAGATGTCGACCCGCTTCGGATCGACGCCGGCTTCCTCGAAGATGCCGCGACCGGTCTTGCCGAGCACGCCGATCGAGTGGGCCTCGTCGACCATCAGCCAGGCGCCCCAGCGCTCCTTGATGTCGACGATGCGGGCGAGATCCGGCCCGTCGCCGTCCATCGAATAGAGGCCCTCGACGACGATCAGCACGCGCTCGTAGGACGCGCGTGTCGAGGCGAGGATCGCCTCGAGCTGGTCGAGATCGTTGTGCTGGAAGATGCGCCGCGCCGCGCCGGAGAGCTGGGCGCCGACGACCACGCAATTGTGCATGAGCACGTCGTGGACGATCAGATCCTTCGGGCCGACCAGCGCCGCAATCGTGGAGACGGCCGTCGCGTGGCCGCTGACGAAGGCGATCGCGTCCTCGGTCTCGTAGCAGGCGGCGAGCGCGCCTTCGAGCTCGCGATGGAAATGCCGCTCGCCGGCGGTGATGCGGCTCGCCGAGACGCTGGTGCCCCATTCGGCCGCGGCCCTGGCGACGGCTTCGGTGATCTCGGGATGACCGTTGAGGCCGAGATAGTCGTAGGACGCGAAGTTCACGACCGGGCGGTTGCCGATGACGCTGGTCGCGCCGGCCCGGGCCGCGTGCTCGCGGTAGAACGGGTTCGACAGGCCGAGCACGTCGGCGGCGGCGCGCTGGGTCTTCAGCTGGGCATAGCCCGGCAGCGTGTCGAAGCCGGTGTTCCAGCGCTTCGCCTGGGCCACCGGGGCCGCCGGGGCGGTCTCGGCCTTGGGCGTGCCCTTGCGCATCTTGTCGAGCAGGGCGCCACGCTCCGCGCTCGACAGACGGTTCATTCCCGCATCGCGACTCATAGCAGTCCTTTGGTCACCTGCCGGCGTGCCTCGATGGCCTCGGCCACCGGCGCCAGATGCTGCAGCTCGACGCTGTCGTCCTCGGTGTGGGTGGCGAGCAGGCCCTTCTGCGTCGCCTCGACCGAAGCGCCGTCACCCTCGGCCTTGTCGTCGGCCTTGATGTTGGCGATCAGCTTGGCGGCGAGGTCGGAGAGATTGCGCACCGAGGTGATGGCGACGAGCGGCAGTTCGACGCCGAACTTCTTCTCGACGTTCATCCGAAGCTCGAGCGCCATCAGCGAGTCCATGCCGAGCTCGCCGAGCGGCCGGAACAGGTCGATCTCCTCGGCGGCCAGACGCAGGATGCGCGCGACCTCCGCGGCGATCAGCTCGCCGACGATGCGGCGGGCATCCGCCTCGTTGTTCTCGTGCACGATCGCCGCGAGATCGATGCCGCCGCCGGCCTCGGCCGCATCGCCACCCTGGAACAGGTCGCGGAACGTCGGGGTCTGCAGGAGCTTGAGGTCGCGGGTCGCGGCGCCGGCGCGGATGTCGGCGCAGTAGACGGTCGGGGCGTGTGGCCCGGCCAGGATCTGGCCGAGGTGACGCAGCGCGTCCTTGACCGGCAGGCCGACCACGCCGGTGACGCGTTCGAGCTTCTTGGCGGTCTCGACGTCGCGGGCGAGCACGCCGGCGTCGGCGATGGCGCCCCAGGCGACCGCGAGGCCGGGAAGCCCCTCGGCGCGGCGGGCGCGCATGACGCCCTGGATGTAGGCGTTGGCCGCCACATAGGCCGCCTGACCCGGGTTACCGATCAGCGTCGTCGCCGACGAGAAGCCGACGAAATACTGCAGGTCGTGGCCGCGGGTCGCGCGGTCGAGGTGGCCGATGCCGTCGATCTTCGGCGCCAGCACGGCGGTGAGCCGGTCGGCGTCGAGATTGGCGATGAAACCGTCGTCGAGCACCATGGCGGTGTGCATGACGCCGGCGAGCGGGCCATGCTGGGCGGTCACGCGGGCGATCAGCGCTTCCACATCGGCGGCGTTGGTCGCGTCGACCTTCTCGACCGCGAGCGTCACGCCCTTGCGGCCGAGCGCGGTGACGCGCTTTTCGAGCGCGGCATCGGCGAGTTCGCCGCGGCGCGACGCCACGACGATGGTCTTTGCGCCCTGATCGGCGAGCCAGGCGGCGGTTTCGAAGCCGAAGCCGCCGGTGCCGCCGACCACGAGGTGTACGCCCTCGGCCTTGGCGCGGAAGCGGCGGTCGGGATCGACCGCCGGGACCGGCTCGGCCGGCGGACGCACCACGATCTTGCCGACATGGGCGGCCGACTGCATGGTCCGGAACGCCGCGCCGATCTCGCTCGCGTCGAAGGCGCGATAGGGGAGCGGCGCGAGGTCGCCGCGCGCGAAGGCACGGCCGAGGTCGCGCATCGTGCGGTTGGCGATCGACTTCGAGCCGGCCAGGAGCTGGTCGACGTCGACGCCGTAGTAGGTGATGTTGCGCCGGAAGGGCCGCAGGCCCATCGCGGTGTTGGCGACGTAGTCGCGCTTGCCGAGCTCGATGAAGCGGCCGAACGGATTGACGAGCTTGATGCTCGCCAGCATCGCGTCGCCGAACAGCGAGTTCAGCACCACATCGACGCCGCCGATGTCGGCACGGATCTCGTCCGCGAAGGAGAGATTGCGCGAGTTGTAGATCTTCTCGGCGCCGAGCAGCTTCACCAAGGCCCGCTTATCGGCCGAGCCGACGGTCGCGGCGACGCGGGCACCGCGCATGCGGGCGATCTGGATCGCCGCGAGGCCGACGCCGCCGGCCGCGCCGTGGATCAGCACCCACTCGCCCTTCTTGAGCTTGGCGAGCTCGATCAGCGCGTACCAGGCGGTCAGGAACGCCACCGGGATCGTCGCCGCGGCGACCGTGTCGACGCCCTCCGGCACCGGCACGAACACCGTCTGGTCGGCGGTCACATGGGTCGCGAAAGCTTCGGCCGCGAAGCCCATCACCCGGTCGCCCGGCTTGAAGGCCTTGACGCGGTTGCCGACCGAGACCACCCGGCCGGCGCATTCGAAGCCGAACACGGCGCCGGCGAGGCCCTCGTCGAGCACGTCGTCGTCGAGCAGGCCCATCGCCAGCATCACGTCACGGAAATTGAGGCCGGTCGCGTCGACCTCGACCTCGATCTCGTTGCCCTTCGGCGCGCGGCGGGTGGTGCCGGACCAGACGAACTGCGAGAGAGCGCCCTTCTGCGGCAGCTCGAGCCGCGCGGCCGGCGCGGTCTCGACGGTGCCTTCGGTCGAGAGGCCGCGACCGGCGCGCAGCGCCGACAGGCCACGGGCGTCGAGGAGCACTTCGCTCTCGGCGCCGGGGGCGTCCATCAGCGCGGTCAGGCGCGAGGCCGCCTCGGCGGACGACAGCTCGGCCGCGAGGTCGACCAACCTCAGATCGACGGCCGGGTACTCGTTGAGCGCGACACGGGCGAAGCACCAGACCGCCTCGGCGACCGGATCGATCGAGGCGCCGGGACGCGAGACCGCGCCGGAGGTGATCACCCAGAGCCGCGGCGAGACGCCGGCGGCAGCCGCGGCCTCGAGGATCGCGGCGACGGTGCCGACGGCCCGTTCGACGCGGGCGCGCTCCGAGCCGGTGGTATCGAGCGCGGAGAAGTCGACGATGTCGAGCGTGGCGCCGGCCGGGACGGCGGCGAGGGCCGTGGCCCAGGCCGCCTTGTCGGCACCGGCGCGGCTCGCGTCGGCCGGGACCGAGCGGGCGGCGCGGAGCGTGAGGTCGATCGCCTCGGCCACATCGCCATGAGCCGCGCCGATCAGCGCAGTGCCGGTCGCAGGTGCGGAACCGGCGACTTCGGCCGGCGCGGAGGCCAGCGTCACGGTGCCGGTGCCGTCGCCGATCGGGTGATGGGCGATGGCGCCGAAGCCGGCATGCAGCAGGCGCTGCTCGCTCTCGCCCGGCAGCGGCACGCGGTCGACCGGCAGTTCCGGATCGATCGTGCGCGCGAACCAGCCGGGCGTGGCGCCGAACAGCACGTTGAGGATGTCGTTCGCCGGCGGATGCAGCACGGCGAGACGGGCGCCGGGCTCCAGACGCGCCGCGATGGCGCGGCCGAGCGCCTCGTCCTCGCCGAACAGCGGATCAACCGCGAAGGCGAGACCGATATCGAAGCGGCGATCGTCCGGCTTTCCGTCCGCGCCGACCTCGAGATAGTCGATGCCGGCGAGCGCGCCGACGCGGGCCTCGACGTGGTCGAGCCCCTTGCGGGTGGTGCCGGCGACGGTCAGCGCGATGCGACCGGCGCGGACCTCGGCGAGCAGCGCGAAGACGAGGCCGATGCAGTTCGGCTCGGCGATCAGCACACGGACCGGTTCGCCGGCGGTCTCGGCGAGCGAGACCGCGAGCTTGCGGCCAGCCTCGAAGGCCGGGGCGAACAGGAGCGAGTCGATCTCGAACTGCTCGATCAGCGGCGCGCGCGGCTGGATCGGCTCGCCGCGGGCGAGCGCCGTCTCCAGCGTGGCGAGCGCCTGCGAGGCGAGCACGATCTCGG
Organism: Ancalomicrobiaceae bacterium S20; assembly: GCA_040269895.1. Classification (NCBI taxonomy): domain Bacteria; kingdom Pseudomonadati; phylum Pseudomonadota; class Alphaproteobacteria; order Hyphomicrobiales; family Ancalomicrobiaceae; genus Methyloraptor; species Methyloraptor flagellatus. The sequence goes on from CP158568.1 coordinate 4,963,070, forward strand.
CGCTGGCGCTCGGGGTCTCGACCGTGAAGGTCGACAGGATCGTCTCCGGATCCGGCAGGCCCGAATCCCGCTCGATCGTCCAGATGCCGTCGTTCTCGTGCGCGAGCCCGGCGTCGGCGAGCACCTTCAGGAGCGCCGCCGCGAGCGGCAGCATGGCGGCCGAGACGCGGTCCTTGGTGGCGAGTTCGGAGAAGGCGAAGGGGCCGACACCCATCAGATCGAGTACGATGCGATGGGCGAGCGAACGGGCGAAGGCGCCGAGCAGCAGCCAGCTGTCGGGGCGGTCCTGGCCGGTCGCAGCCGCGACCGAGGCATCGACGGCGGCCGCGAGCGCGGCGCCGCCCTCGGCGCGACGCACCAGCGTCGGCTCGAGGTTGAAGTAGAAGTCGTCGCCGTTGGCGCGCGACAGCACCACCTCGCGGAACAGGCCGCCGTTGAGCACCGCGACGATGCGATCGGCTTCGTCCATCAGCCAGATCGACACGGTCATCGAATGACCGGTCTCGCGCTCGAGCAGCAGCTTGGCGTGGTGGATCTCGGCGCCGTCGCGGAACACGGTCAGGCGGGCGAAGCGCACCGGCAGGTACGAGCGCTTGACGCCCTCGATCACCGTCATGGTGTGGAACAGCGGATGGAAGGCCGCATCGAGCGAGGCCGGATGCAGCACATGCGTCCGCTCGTAGAGACCGGTGCCGCCGGAGGCCGGGGCGAGCGCGATGTCCATCTCGGTCGCGTTGCGCTTCATGCCGCGCGCGAGCCGGAAATGCGGGCCGTAATCGAGACCGGCCTGCAGGGCGAGGTCGTAGATCTCGGCCTCGTTCGCCTTCATGCGCATCGGCTTCGACGAGAACTCCGGACCGCGCGGGCCGCTCGGCGTCACGCCGATGCGGCCGCGGGCGTGCAGCGTCCACTCGTCGCCGGCGAAGCGCGGGCGGCTCCAGACCTCGACGACGTCGGTATCGTCGTTGTGGCGGACGGAGACCTCGCGCATCGAGTCGGTCTGCAGGACCATCGCCTGCATGATGTCGAAGTCTTCGAGCGTCAGCGCGCCGTCGGGGAAGATTTCGCGCGCGGCGGCCAGCACCATCTCGGCGAGGCCGGCACCCGGCATCAGGATCTCGCCGTCGACCTTGTGGTCGGCGAGGTAGGGCACGGTCGCCGGGTCGACGAGGTTGCGCCACTCCGGCGTACCCTGGACGAGGCGGGCGCCGAGCAGCGGATGGCGCGGCGAGGCGCCGTAGATGTCGAGCGCCTCCGACGTCGTATGCATGACGAAGGATTTGCGCTGCCACTGGTAGGTCGGCAGCGACACGCGCCGGGTCGGGCGCGGGCCGAACAGGCGATCGTCGTCGAGCCGGGCGCCGCGGACGAGCGCGCGGGCGATGGTCGCGCGCACCGGATCGATCGCGTCCTGCTCTTCCTTCTCGACGAAGCTCGGCACGCAATCGGCGTTCGAGCCGATGGTGCGCAGCGTGTCGCGGATGTTGCCGAGCAGGATCGGCCGGGCGCCGACCTCGACGAACAGGCCGATGCCGCGTTCGGCCGCGGCCTCGATGCCGGCCTTGAAGCGGACCTGTTCGCGGATGTTGCGCCACCAGTAGCGGCCGTCGAGCTCGTGGCCGTCGAGGACCTTGCCCTCGACGGTCGACACGAAGGCGATGTCCGAATCGTGCGGCGCCAGCGTCTCCAGCGCCTTGTGCATCGAGCCTTCGATGCCGGCGAGGATCGAGGAGTGGAACGGATAGTCGAGATCGAGCACGCGCACGGCGATGCGCTTCGACTTCGAGGCCTTCGAGAAGGCCTCGATGCCGGCGACCGTGCCGGAAAGCGTGACCGCGTTCGGGCTGTTGACCGCGGCGACCTCGACATCCGGGATGCCGAATTCGGCGATGGCGGCGAGCGCGTCGGCCTCGCCGACATTGGCGACCGCCATCTTGCCGAGGCCGCGCACGGCCTCCTGCTGTTCCGAACGGCGATAGATCAGGCGCACGGCTTCAGCCAGCGACAGCGCGCCGGCGCATTCGGCCGCGGCGACCTCGCCGACCGAGTGGCCGAGCGTGACGGAGGGCTTCAGGCCGTAGTCGGCGAAGGCCGCGGCGGCGGCCGACTGCACGACGAACAGCATCGGCTGGGCGACGGCGGTCAGCTTCAGGCGCGCGGCCAGATTCGGATCGTGCATCGCCTCGATCAGCGACCAGCCGGCGAGCGGCTTGAACAGCGCGTCGATCTGCTGGCAGCGCTCGCGGAACACGGGGTTGCGGGCGTAGGCGGCGCGGCCCATGCCCGGCCACTGGCAGCCGTTGCCGGTGAAGACGAAGCCGATCTCCGGCGGGGTCGACGGCGCGGTGCCGTAGGTGATGCCGGGGCCGTCGCCGTTCTCGGCGAAGCCGCGCAGGCGCTCGATCGTGCGTTCGGACGAGGCGACCGGGATCGCGAGGCGATGCGAGAGGCGATCGCGCGTATGAGCGGCGGCCGAGGCGATCTCGGCGACGCCGAGCTTGTCCTCGGCGACGAGATCGGCGTAGCGGCGCGCGGTCTCGGCGAGCGCATCGCGGGTCTGCGCCGACAGGATCAGGAACTCGCCCGGCTTGCCGGCGAGCTTGGCGCCGTGACCGCGCTCCTCCTGCGTCGGCTCGCGCATCACCACGTGGGCGTTGGTGCCGCCGAAGCCGAAGGAGGAGATGCCGCAGTGCAGCAATTCGGCGCCGAGCGTGACCGGCTCGGTGGCGAGCTGCAGGTTCAGCTTGTCGAAGTCGATCAGCGGGTTCGGCTTCTCGACGTGGAGCGAGCGCGGCAGTTCGCGATGCTCCATCGCGAGCAGCGACTTCAGCATGCCGGCGAGGCCGGAGGCCGGCTCCAGGTGACCGATGTTCGACTTCACCGAGCCGATCGGCAGCGGCTTGGAGCGGCGCTGGCCGAGCGCCTCGCCGATGGCGGTCGCCTCGGCCGGGTCGCCGACGCGGGTGCCGGTGCCGTGGGCCTCGACGAAGGAGAGCTTCTCCGGGTCGATGCCGGCGCGGCCGTAGACGGTGTCGAGCAGGCGGCGCTGGCCCTCGGCCGAAGGCAGCGAGATGCCCGAGGTGCGGCCGTCCGAATTGAGCCCGGAGGCGAGCACCATGGCTCGCGGCAGCCAGCCCCGCGACTTGGCGGAATCGGCGCGACCGATCAGCATCGCGACAGCGCCCTCGGCGCGCACGTAGCCGTCGCCCTCGGCCGAGAACGACCGGCAGAGGCCGGTCGGCGACAGCATCGAGGCGCGCGAGAAGCCGATGAACGACGCCGGCGACAGGAGCAGGTTCACGCCCGCGACGACGGCGAAGTCGACGCGGCCGCTCTCGACCGCGGCCATGGCCTCGGCAAAGGCGACCAGCGACGACGAGCAGGCGGTGTCGACCGTGAAGCTCGGACCGTGCCAGTCGTAGACGTAGGAGATGCGGTTGGAGACGATCGACAGCGTGTTCCCGGTCATGAAGTGTGACTCGAGAGACGCCGGATCGGTGGCGTGGAGATTGCCGTAGTCGAGGCTCGATGCGCCGACATAGACGCCGACCTGTTCGCCGGCGAGGCTCGACGGCGCGATGCCGGCGTTCTCGAGCGCTTCCCAGACGACCTCGAGCAGCAGGCGCTGCTGCGGATCGATCTGCGCGGCCTCGCGTGGCGAGATGCCGAACACGCTCGGATCAAAGGAGAGGGGTTCGGCGAGATAACCGCCGCGGAACGTGTAGCTGAAGCCGGGTTCCTGCAGGCGCGGGTGCTGGAACCGCTCGGGCCGCCAGCGGCCTTCGGGCAGCGGACCGACCGCGCAACGGCCTTCGCTGAGAAGGCGCCAGAATTCATTCTGATCGGCGGCGCCCGGGAGGCGGCAGGCTGCGCCGAGGATGGCGACCGCGTGTTGATCTTTCGGGGTTCTGCTGAATGAAGAAGCCATTACGTCCGGAACTCGCAACGGGCCAAATCCCTGCCGGGACAATAGTCAAGCCGTATCCCATGGCGCGAACGCCACGGCATACCCCGGCTTGTCAGCTCAATTTCGGGAACGCATCAATCCTAGCCCCCAGGGGCGGCAATCTAGAGGAACCGGACTCGTTCGTCCAGCAGCGACGCCGCAGTGCACAGCGGCGCGGATGCGAAGCCTGCCGGATTTGATTCAAACTTTCCAATTATCGTACACAGGAGAAGGTGCCCGGGTGATGCGACTCGGTTCGCCGGTCCACCTGTGGGTAACCTCGGGCGGGTCTGTGGTCCGGTGGTCACACCGAGGTACTAATGCCCGTGTGGCGGACGCCAGTCCGGTCGGAGCCTTGGTCTCGGACCAATGGTGCGGTATGCGGGATGCGAAATTCGGAGATCGGGGTCCCCTATGTCGAATTTGAAGACGACGAGTGTGTTGGCTGTTCTCGTCGGTGCTCTTTGGCTGAATGGGTGTTCCTCCCTGCCGTCCCAGGGCCCCTCGGCCGCCAAGGTCGAAAGCGATGCGACCTCCCAGGCCGGTGAACGCAAGTACCTGATCACCGATCTCGACGACCGGACCGTGGCGGTCCTGGAACGTCGTGCTCCGCCGAGCTTCCGCAGCCGCTTCGGCGACTACCGCCCGGCGCCCAATCAGGTCATCGGCGTCGGCGACGCCGTCAACGTGACGATCTGGGAAGCCGCTTCCGGCGGGCTGTTCTCCTCGCAGGCGATCAACGGCATCACGACCGGCTCGCACTCGGCGGTGATCCCCGATCAGATCGTCGCCCGCGACGGTTCGATCACGGTGCCCTACGCCGGACGCATCCGGGTGTCCGGCCTGACGCCGCCGCAGGTCGAAGAAGCGATCGTCAAGAACCTGTCCGGTAAGGCGATCGAGCCGCAGGCGCTCGTGACCGTGTCGCGCAACATCTCGAACACCGTCACCGTCTCGGGCGAAGTGACCAACGGCGCGCGCATCTCGTTGACGCCGCGCGGCGATCGCCTGCTCGACGTCGTCGCGACCGCCGGCGGCATCAAGGCGCCGGTGCACGAGACCTTCATCTCGCTGACCCGCGACAACCAGACTGCGACCGTGCCGTATCAGGCGCTGCTCGCCCGGCCGCAGGAGAACATCTTTGCGCGACCCGGTGACATGCTGACGCTCGTGCGCGAGCCGCAGACCTTCTCGGCGTTCGGTTCGACCGGTCGAAACTCGGTCGTGCCGTTCGACGCGATCGGCATTTCGCTCGAGGAGGCCGTCGCCAAGGTCGGCGGTCTGATCGACAGCCAGGCCGATGCCCAGGGCGTGTTCGTGCTGCGCGCCGAGCCGGCCTCGATCGCGCGCGATCTCGATCCGAGCTACCCGATCGAGCCGGGACAGCAGATCGTCAACGTAGTCTATCGCGCCAACATGAAGGACACGAAGACCTACTTCCTCGCCCGCCGCTTCGCGCTGCGCAACAAGGACATCGTCTACGTCGCGGCCTCGCCGATCAACGAACTGCAGAAGGCGCTGTCGGTCGTCGGAGCGGCCTTCCAGCCGGCAGCCACGGTCGCGGGCTTCTGCTCCAACGTGAAGGGTTGCTGAGCGAGGCGCATGTCTAGCGCCGGATCGTTCGAATCGAGTGATCCGGCGTGACAGTCTTCGCCGCCGCGTTGGCGGGGACGGCCGCCCGGGTTTCGATATCCTAGAGATGTGCGTCGGACGGGTTCGGAACAGAGCGTCTTCGTCATTTGGTGGTCTGGCTACTCCACAGGACAGATGAATCGGACTTGCGGCCGCTCCGCCGGCCTCGGAAAGTCGCCGGAGCGGTGAGGGACGCCGGGCAACGGATTGCGCCAGATTGCTGTTGTCAATCCGTTGCCTTTTTGCCTATTTGTTCGCCGCGAACGCGGGCGTGAGGTCACAGTCCAGGCGTGGTCCTTGGGTTCCAGTGCTCGTGTGCAGTGTGGCTTGCGGAAAATTTGGTCACTTCCGGCGTTTGCTGGGCGTGGTTGTTTGATGGGTTTCTCGGGGCGGAGCTCTCGCCGGCAGCGGCGTTCGGCTCGCCGGTGCCGTTTGCCATTTTCCGTTCCGGGCTTCTGGGGATGTCCATGATCAGACAGGCGGTCATTTTGGTGGGCGGCTTCGGCACGAGGCTGCGCGCGCTCGGGCTCGATTGCCCGAAGCCGCTGGCCGAAATCGCTGGCCGTCCGTTTGTCGAACATGTCATTCGTCATCTCGCACGGTTCGGCGTCAGCGAGATCGTGCTGGTCGCCGGTTACAAGGGCGATATGGTTCGAGACCGCTATGACGGTCGCACACTGTTCGGAGCAAAGCTGCGGGTCGCGATCGAAGCCGTGCCGATGGGCACGGGTGGCGCGCTGACGGTGGTCGATGGCCTGGACGACGTCTTTCTCGTCTCGAACGGCGACTCGCTGTTCGATGCGGACTTGGTCGGGTTTCTGACCAAGCCTCTCGCCGACTGTTCGGCCGGTAGGGTTCTTTTGCGGGAGATCGAGGACGGCTCGCGATACGGCGCTGTGAGCGTCGGTCCGGACGGTCTCGTGGTTGCCTTCGACGAGAAGCGGGAAGGCAGCGGTCGGCAACTAATAAACGCCGGTGTCTATGTTCTGCGGCGAGACGCGGTCGCGGCGACCATCCGGAACGAGCCGACATCGATCGAACGGGACGTGTTTCCGACATGGGTCGCGGACCGGCGCTTGGAGGCCGTGCAGGCGCAAGGCTATTTCATCGATATCGGCCTGCCGGAGACCTTCGAGCAGGCCGGGCGCGAGTTGCTCTCGGTGGTGACAGCGCCGGCCGCGTTCCTGGACCGTGATGGCGTCATCAACGTCGATGCCGATGGCTATTCGCACCGCCCGGAACGCCTCGCGTTCACGCCGACCGCGGTCGAGGGAATCCGGCAGCTCAACAAGGCCGGCTTCTATGTGATCGTCGTCACCAATCAGGCCGGCATCGCCAAAGGGCATTATACCGAAGCCGACATGCACGATTTCCATGCCGAGATCCAGCGGCGGTTGATGTCACAAGACGCTCACATCGATGCGTTCTATCACTGCCCCTATCATCCCGAAGGCACGGTCGAGGTGTTCCGGGAGGATCACGCCGACCGCAAACCGCGTCCGGGCATGATTCTGCGAGCCCTGGCGGATTGGCCCATCCGGACTGAGGGTAGCTTCCTGATCGGCGACAGATCGAGCGATCTGGAAGCAGCGGCGGGGGCTGGCCTGCCGGGTGTACTGGTGACGTCTGATATCTGCGATCTGAAGGCTGTGGCCGAAAGTCAGATCTTGCTGCAACGTGGTTGAGGTTATTCTTAATGTTGACGGTATCGAAATCTCCGCTTCGCGTCAGTTTTTTTGGCGGTGGCACGGATTATCCCGATTATTTCAAACAATTTCCGGGTGCTGTTCTCGGAACGGCGATCGATAAATTCATCTATACGATCATGCTGCCGATGTCGGGGGCGTCGCAGACGAATTACCGGATCACCTACCGCAAGGTCGAGGAGGTGGATCGGATTTCCGATATTCAACATAACGTCATTCGATCGGTCCTGACCGAGTATAAGTACAATGATCCGATGAACATCGCGATCATTTCGGATCTTCCTGGCAATTCCGGCCTCGGGTCGTCTTCGTCGTTCACAGTCGGATTCATCAAGCTGATCTCGCATCTGCAAGGGCGCTCCATCACCAAGCTCGATCTGATGCGCGCCGCCGTTCATATCGAAGCCGACGTCCTGCAGGAGAACGTCGGCATTCAGGATCAGACCCATTCGGCGTTCGGCGGTCTCAATCTCTACCGATTCCAGGGCAACGATTTTTCGATTCAGCCGATCCGCATGACGACTGATAGCCGCGATGCCCTGAACGCGTCGCTATGCCTCGTCTACACGGGGATCGAGCGTTCGGCCTCGGCGACTGTCGAGGAGCAGGTCAAGAAGACCCGCGAGAAGAAGGTCCACAAAGAGCTGACGCATCTCTACGACCTCTGCGAACACGGCGTTCAAGTGCTCGAAGGCAATGATCCCGATCGTATGCTGACCGAACTCGGGCGCCTGCTCGACGACGGCTGGCAGACCAAGCGCAGCCTGTCGTCGGCGATCTCGACGCCGCGCATCGACGAGATCTACGACACGGCCAAGTCGCTCGGAGCCTTCGGCGGTAAATTGTGCGGGGCCGGAGGCGGCGGCTTCATGCTGTTCCTCGCTCCGAAGCATGCGCAGCAGAAGATGCTCGAGACATTCGGTCAGAAGCACTTCGTCAAGATCGCGACCGAGGACAGTGGCGCGGCGATCGTGCGCGATTTCGCCTGACCTGATATTCCGATGCCCGGACGCCCCGCGCAGGGGGCGGCCGGGAACTTGCGGCGGCTGCGCGGCGCGTCGGTAGCACCTGCGTCGACCACCGTGTCCGGAGCCGGCGACTTCGCCCAGAGCGGGCGCGATCAAGGAGAGACGACGTGACTTCGCCTTACTCGGTCGAACTCGAGGCCCACGCGGACCGCGCGCGCCGGTGGATGTTCGAGACCGCGGCGCCGCGGTGGTCGGCGCCGGTGCTCCAGGGGGCGGCGATGTTTCCGGAGCGCTACACGCGCGACGGCATTGCGGATCGGTGCGATCACCGCCTGTTCGTTCAGGCTCGCCACATCTACTCGTTCTGCGCGTTCGGAGAACTCGGTTGGGACGGCCCGTGGCGCGAGCGCTGCAATGCGGCGGTCGACCATCTGATTGCCGTCGGGCGACGTCCGGATGGCTTTTATATCCATAAGTTCTCGTGCGAAGGCGCGGTCGCCGATGCGCGCGCCGACTTTTATGATCAGGCTTTCACTCTGTTCATGTTCGCCCATGCGGGGCGAACATTGGAGCGCCCCGAGCTGTTCGACCATGCGCGTGCGCTGTTCGCGGCCATGGAGCGCGATTGGCGCGATCCGCGCGGCGGCTTTCGCGAAGGCGAGATCGCCGAGTGCCCGCCGCGCCGACAGAACCCTCACATGCATCTGTTCGAGGCGGCGCAGGCTCTTTACGACGCCACGAGAGACGATCGCTGGAACGGTCTCGCGACCGAAATGGCCGATCTTTGCGCGCGGCGCTTCATTGATCCGGAAACCGGGGCTCTGCTCGAATATTTCACCGAGACCCTCGACCGGTTGGACAGTCGTGAAGGCATGATCGTCGAGCCGGGGCATTGCTTCGAATGGGCTTGGCTGTTCGAGCGGCTCGAGGCTCGCGGCCTCGGCGGTGCGGCGACGTCGGACGGGCTGGTCGCCTTCGCACGGGCGAAGGGTATCGATTCCGCGCGCGGCGTCGCGATCAACGAGGTCTATACCGACGGCAACATCCGCTGGGCGAGCGCGCGGCTCTGGCCGCAGACGGAGCGGCTGAAGGCGGCGGTCGCCCGCTACCGGCGCACCGGCGAGGAGGTCGAACTCCGCGAGGCTTGCGCGGCGTTCAGTGGGTTGGCGCGCTATTTCGATCCGAGCGATCGCGGCATCTGGTTCGACAAGCTGCGGCCGGACGGTGGGTTCGAACCTGAGAACGCGCCGGGTAGCTCGCTCTATCATATCACCTGCTCCTATGTGGAGCTGCTGTCGCTGTTTCCGGGGCTCGGACGGGCGCGCTGAGCTAGCCGCAGGCATGGTGCGGGCAAAGGCGTTCGGCCGGGCTCGGACGCCGCCGAATCCGGCCGATTGGCCTGGGGTTCGGCCCCGAATTCGCCGTTCCGGTTATGGTTGCGCGCCCCAATTCGATCGGATAAGTGGGACGCCGTTAGATTTTGAGGTTTTGAACATGGTCATGGGTCTGTCGAGCCAGCCGGCTGCCGTTCCGCTTTCGTCCTACCTCGTTGCGACGGATGCGCCGTTTTCGGCGGTGCTCGAAACGGCGCTGGGCAACGGCCTGGGCGAGGTTCTGATCGTCGACCTCGCGGGGAAGCTTGTCGGCCGTGCCAATGTCGAGAACCTCCGCGCGTCGGTCAGAGACGGCCGCTATACCACGGCGACCGCTGCCGATGTCGCGTCGTCGACGCTGGTCGGCCGTTTGGAGGCCGAGGTCGACGGATCCGGGACGGTCACCGGCGTCCGTGTCGCTCCGACCGGTGCCTTCGTGCCGGTTGCCGAGCCTTGGCTCGGAACGGCCGAATATCGCAATGTGCTCGACGCGTTCCTGTCCGGCTGGATTTCCAGCCAGGGCGAGTACATCCGCACCTTCGAACGCCGGTTCGCCGACTACTGCCAGACCGGCCACGGGGTGGCGGTTTCGAACGGCACGGTCGCGATCCATCTGGCGCTGATGGCGCTCGGCATCGGGCCGGGCGACGAGGTGATCGTGCCGGATCTCACCTTCGCGGCGACGATCAACACGGTGATCATGACCGGCGCCAAGCCGGTGATCGTCGATGTGGATCCCGACACCGGCTGCATGTCGGCCGAGACGATCCGTCCGGCTATTACCGCCGCGACCCGCGCCGTGATCCCGGTTCACGTGTTCGGGCGCCCGGCGCCGATGACTGAGATCTGCGAGCTCGCGCGCGAGCATCGCCTCTATGTGATCGAGGACTGCGCCGAAGCGCACGGTGCGCGCTACGACGGCCGTCCGGTCGGCTCGTTCGGCGACATCTCGACGTTTTCCTTCTTTGCCAACAAGGTGATCACGAGCGGCGAGGGTGGCATTTGCGTGACCAACTCGCCGTTCCTGGCGGACCGCATGCGCGTGCTGCGCGATCACGGCATGCGTCCGGAGCGTCGCTACTGGCACGAGGAAGTCGGCTACAACTACCGCATGACCAACCTGCAGGCCGCAGTGGTCTGCGCGCAGCTCGATCGGATCGACCAGATTCTCGCGACGCGTCAGCGGGTGCAGGATCTCTATGTCGCGGCGATGAGCGATATTCCCGGCGTGCGGTTCCTGACCAAGCTGCCGAACCGTTACATGCCGGTGACCTGGTTCGCCTGCGCGGCGGTACCGGCCGACAAGCGGGCCAAGCTGATCGACGCCTGCCGGAAGGCGAACGTCGATCTGCGCCCCTATTTTCACGGCCTTTCGATGATGCCGGCCTATGCCCGTTGGGCGCGCCCGTGTCCTGTGAGCGAGCGTCTGTCGCTCGAGGGCGTCAACCTGCCCACTTCGCATCTGATCGATGAAATGACCGTGGCGCGTATCGCCGGCGTCTTCCGCGAGACGCTTGCTGCCTGACGACGTCGGTGCGCATGCGCCGGAATAACGGAGACTGGAACTGATGACTTATCGTGTTTTGATTACCGGTGGTGCGGGTTATCTCGGCGGCATGCTGGTGCCGCGCCTGCTCGATGCGGGCCATCAGGTCGACGTAGTCGACACGTTCCCCAACGGCGACACGGTGCTCGCGACCCATTGCGCGAACCCGAACTTCACGCCGTACAAGGGTGACGCGCGTAACGAGGAGTTCATGGCGCCTCTGGTTGCCAAGGCCGACGTGATCATCCCCCTTGCCGCGCTGGTCGGCGCGCCGCTGTGCAAGCAGGATCCGATCGGTGCCACCAGCACCAATCTCGACGCGATCCGGATGCTGGTCAAACTCGTCTCGGGTGACCAGAAGCTGCTCTATCCGACGACCAACTCGGGCTATGGCATCGGCGAGAAGGGTGTCGAGTGCACGGAAGACACTCCGCTGCGGCCGATCTCGCTCTACGGTACGACCAAGACCGATGCCGAGAAGGCCGTGCTCGATTCGGGCAAGGGTTTGACCTTCCGTCTCGCTACGGTGTTCGGCATGGCGCCGCGCATGCGCATCGACCTGCTGGTCAACGACTTCACCTGGCGCGCTGTGACCGATCGCGCCGTGGTCATCTTCGAAGGCCACTTCAAGCGCAACTACATCCATGTGCGCGACATCGCCAAGGTCTTCCATCACGGCATCGATAATTTCGAGGCGATGAAGGGGCGGCCCTACAATGTCGGCCTTTCCGACGCCAACCTGTCGAAGCTCGAGCTCTGCGCCGAGATCAAGAAGCAGGTTCCGAACTTTGTCTATCTCGAGGCGCCGATCGGTGAGGATCCGGACAAGCGCGACTACATCGTCTCGAACGCGCGTATCGAGTCAACCGGCTTCAAGCCCGAGTTCTCGCTCGAGCGTGGCATCGCCGAGCTGATCAAGGGGTACAAGATGCTCAGGAATTCGCGTTACGCGAACGTCTGACGTCGTTCACTGAGGCACTTCGACCCCGTTTCGTATTCGGGGTCGAAGTATAATTACGTTGTAATGTGTTTGATCGTCGGCAATTATGCCTAATTGGCGGATTTCTTGTGTTGACCGTCGATCAAAATTCGTGCAATTTTGTTTCCATCGTTGGTGCGGTTAGCGGTCTTCTTCCGCTCAGTTGACTGGTGGTCTTAATTTTGTCCGCAGCTCTCAAAATAGCGATCATCCCGCCGCGTCGGATGACGATATCGATTGGGTGGCGCATCGAAGCCTTGGCCAAGGCGCTCTTGCGCGATGCCCTTGCTTCGGGACGTGAGGCTTCGATCGTGATCGCGGCTGCCCGCGATGAAGCGGGCGAGGTCGGTGCCAGCCGGACCTTGTCGAGCGTGGCGCTCGCAGAGTCGTTCGAACGGGACGGCCTTCCGGTCCCGCAACTGCGCCCCTTCCGCTGGGTCCGGCTCGATGCACGTGAAGCCAAGCGGATGTTTCCGTACACGCGGTTCGACTTCGGCCCTTATCAGTCCATCAACGTCGCGGCCGACTGGGGCTGGAACTTCGAGGACTGCGATGCCTGGATCGTTTGTAACGATCCGACCGTCGGGCCGATCGCGCAGTTCAAACCGAGTTTCGTCTATTTCGCCGAGAGTTCGCAGCGCCACAAACCGTCGTTGCTGACGTTGCGGGGCGTGTCGAACGATCCCGCGTCCGATCTCGCCTACGCCGTCAACGTGCGGCGCGCCGCCGGTGTGATCGCCAGTGAGACGATCCTCTCGGATGACATCTGCAGCTTGCTCGGAATTTGGCACCACAAGACGGTGCTGATCGATCCGCTGTTGCCGGAGGCTGGGGTGGGCGTCGCTTCGCTGCCGCAGCGTGCCCTCGATGCCGAGGCGAGGGCGCGGGTGTCGGTGCTCCTGCATACGCTGGACCGCCAGGATCTTGCCGTGCTTGCCGAAGCGATCGGCGCGCTTTCCGAACGCGGCGTGCCGATTGATTGGCGTTTTGCCGTCGACAGATCGGTGATTGCCGCGTCGGCGCCGCATCTGGCGACCTTTGTCGACTGGATGCGGCCGCTCGGTATCGTACCCCCTTCCGATGATCTGATCGTCGGCCTTCATTCCGTCTCGGATCTGCGCCGCTTTGTGGCCGAGAGCGAGGCGATCGTGTCGTTCGATGCGACGCCCGGCGAAGACGAGGCGCTCTTGCTTGCCGCGGCAGTCGGGCGGGTTTCGGTCGTGCCGGATCTGCCGCATCGACACGCGGTGGCGACAGGTTTCGGTGCGCGGGTGTCAACCTATCAGTACGGACACTGCAGCAGCTTGGTGTCGGCCATTGCCGACGCGCTCGCGCACGGCCGATCGCACGGCAGCGCTGCCGCGCGGGCCGTTTACCGCTCCGAAGAGCGGCGCGGCGGCATGCAAGCGTTGTTGGGTCGAATCGTTGAATTCGAAAACCTGGACCGGGACATCCATGTCTGAGCGAACGAAGGACTCCGACGGCAGGCGGTTTTCGATCGGCCTCTGGTCGGAAATCCCGGCAGGCGGCCGGTGGGCCAACGAAGGCATCAGCCGGATGCTCGGCTTCCTGATCGAGGGCGCAGCCAAGACGCACAAGTATAAGTTTTGCGTGTGTGTGTCCAACGGGCTTGGACGCGTCGTCCGCGACGACTTTAGTGCGCTCGCGGCTGTCGAATACATCGATTGGGAGGTGTTCGAGACGCCGGATCGTGTGGCGCTGCAAACGACTACCGAGCAGCGAGACCTGATTTCCAAGTTCGGGCTCGTCGATGGCCTGGTGCAGCAGGCTCTCTACGCGAACCAGTCGGTGCCGGTGGACGCCTGGATCATTCCACATCCGCATTTCACCACGGCCGTACTGCTGGATAAGCCCCGGGCGACGCTCGTCGCCGACGCCATCCCGTTCGATTTCTCGGTCGCTTGGCGGGGCACGCACTACTTTGGCGACAATGGGCATTGGACCCGCTGGCAGCGCAACGTCAGCGCGGCGCTCGCAACCTCCGACGTCGTCGTCACCCATTCGATGCACAATGCGCTGAAGGCGCTGATCGAGCTTCTGAACTGCCCGCCAGAGCGTCTGATCATTCTTCCGAATGCGGCGGTCGATATCATCGAGAGCCTGCCGTGGCTCAAGGAGCGTAGGCGCACGACGGAGACTCGGCTACGGGCCCATGCCATCGTGCGGGAGTATTTCCATCAGCATGGTCCGGCCTATTTGGCCGATTTCCCGTTCGAGGAACACGACTATTTGGTCATTTCCACCCGCGATCGACCGCAGAAGAACATCGTCAAGATCGTCGAGGCAGTGGCCACGCTCAATCGGAAGAAGAACCGGAACCTCAAGATCATCACGACGGCTCATATCGAGCATGGTGAATGGACGCGGCTGCCGGACTTCATTTCGGGCGAGCGTTATCATCTCGATTTCATTTCGACGCCCGATCTTCCTCGAGACGTTCATGCCGCGCTCTATCATGGGTCGGTGATGTCGATCCATTCGTCCTTCTTCGAGGGCGGCACGGGCGGCTTTCCCTTCTTCGAGTCGAACAGCGTCGGCGTGCCCGGGGCGCAGGCGTTCGGGCCGCATGTCGACGAATTGCTCGACTACATGCCGACCATTCGTCCGTACTGCTTCGACCCCTATGACACCAACGATGTCATCCGCGCGATCGAGCTGGTGTTGGATCATCGCGAAGAGGCGCTGCAGATCCAGAGTGAGGCCTATCAGCGACACAGTTCGGTTTACGACTGGACGCATGTCGTGAATGCCTGGGGGCGGGCGTTGTTCGGCGAGACCGCGGCGGGGCCGTTCTTCGCCGGCCCGACCGCGGGTATTTTCGGCGCCTATTCGTTCGCTGAGGAGATGGCACGGCAGAAGGCTGACGGTGCTGCGCTCGAGCCGGACAGGTTCAACGGGAATGCCGCCTGATCGAGGTCATCGGCCCGGCCTGCGGTGCTCGGCCGACGTGCATGCCGGCGAGATTGGAACTCGGGAGCGTCGGCGTTCGGCTGCGTCGATGCTGACACTGGACTTTGGCCCACCGGGAGACGGTAGGATATGATCGAGACGCTTGCTACCCCGGCCTTCGCAAAGGTTGACGACCAGTCGGCGCGGATTCGCTCCATGGCGCTGGAGATCGAAGCGCTGAAGCGTCAGGTGGCGCTGCTCCGTCAGCGCGACGAAGAGGAAGGCGCGCATGCGCAGTCGATTGAGGCGCTGGACCTCGCCGAAGCGCTGGTCGTGAACGGCGGGACCCAACGGGTTCCTGCCCATTTCGAAGTGCCGGCCCAAGCCAATGACGCCGTGTTTTACGGACCCTATGCGACCCTCAAAGAAGGGCTCTACCGTCTTTCACTCGATGTAGAGCCGGTGGAGACGGTCGCGGTCGACAATCATCTGGGGCTCGGCGTCGAGGTCTGCTACGGCGATGTCGTGTTCGCCCGCAAGCTTTTCCGCATGAAGCGCGATCCGCAGCAGGATCTCTACTTCGTCATCACCAAGGAGCAGGCCGACCTCGCCCCCGGTCAAGGGTTCGAGTTCCGCATGTTCTCTTCGGGTCTGCTCAGCTTCCGCGTCAGCCGGCTGTCGTGCCGCCGGATTGGTAACGTCCGCGAGGAGGCTTCGGGCCCGCTGGAGTTCTTCGACATCATGTGGTCGCAAGGCAAGCGCGGCGTGCACAATGGGCGGGACCTGTTGGCCCGGTCGGACAGCTCCGGACACGTGATCTACGGTCCTTACACCAAGGTGCCGGCCGGCCGTTACAATGCGGTCATTCGCGGCCGTGCGACGTCGTCCTCGGGCACCGATGCGGTGGTCGTCGACGTCCATTGCACGGCAGGCGAACTGGCCAACCAGTCGTTCGCGATCGAAGCGGGCGCATTCGCGCTGGAACTGCCGTTTACGATTGCTCCGGCAGCCTCGCTCGAGGCGTTGCCGTCACGGATCGAAATCAGGCTGGAAAAGCGCGAAGGTCTCGAGCTGCAGATTGCAGCTGTCGACTTGGTTCGTGCGGGCTGATCGGCGTCGAGGCCGCGTTGCATGGCCTCGACCGCCTACCCGGTCGGTACCAGAGTCCCTCGATCCGATCCGTCGCGTGTCTCGGTGCACCCCGGGGCGGCGAACGGACGTTGTCGGGCGTTATGGGCGGATGCGACGACGAGCGCGTTGTCGCCGCCGTCAGCCGTAGCATTCGAATTCGTCGCAAATGGCGAACATGGCCTCGATGACGGCGGTGTCGTCCGTCCCCGCCGGCGCGGCGTCGCAATAGGTCGCCCGTGCGATCCCCATCAGTCGGCACCCTTCAGCGATGGAGATGCCGCGAGGCCGGTGATGACGGATGTCGTCGCGCTTCTCGGCCGGGGTGCGTTTTACAGAGCCCCCTTTTGAAATTCCAGCTCCAGAGCCTGTTTGCCGACCAGGCGCTCCAGAGCAGCGATCCGAGCTTCATATTGCTGCAGAAGACCGGCTGCGGCGACGTCTTCATCAAATTCGCCGGCTTCGAATTTCCTGACCCAGACGCGGATCAGGTTCCAGCAGATGTCGTGCCTCTGGGAGAGGCCGTAGAGCGTCTCGCCGCCCAGAAACTCCTGGGCGACCTGCCGTTTGAACTCAATGCTGTGCGTGCGGTGCTTGGCCATGGGCTTTCATCCTTCGAAAGCCCGGCGAGGTGTCAATTCCGAAAGCCTGCCTGTCCGGGCCCAGGGGGCCACTCCACTGTCGGGCGCACTTTCGTCACGCCACACGTCAGTCGAGGTGGATTGCGGGCGGTCACGTGCCCATGATACGACTTTGATAGACATCATAAATTCGAAAGTGACCCATGTTCCGTCAACTCGCGTCGGGTCTGTCATTCTTGAGGGACGTTTCCGCGAGGCTCGGACTGGCTGCGAAGATCGACGGGGCCAGGCGTGCCGATCGGGCTGTAAAACGCCGCCGCGGATGGCCCGGCGCCGTGGACGAGGCTCTCCTTCGACTGGACGCGACCGCCGAGGTGACGGCGGAGCGGGTTGCTCGCCAATCGACTGCACTTGATCAGCACACGGCGGTGCTTCTCGCCGCACATGATGCGCGAGCAGCGGAGTTCGACCTTCTCCATGCGCACCTCAATGCGGTGAAGCACCGGGTCGATGGTCTGGTGCACCAGGTTGAGGAGCAATTCCGGACGCTTCGGGGAGCGATCGACTCTCGGGCATCTGAACTGAACGCGACGGTTGGTCAGCAGGTCGCCTCCGTCCGCGGTGCGGTCGATGAGACCGGAGCCGCTTTGCTCGCCGGCGAAGTCGAGGCCGCGAAGATGAGGTTCGACCTCCGCGCCCGCATCGATGGTGTCGGCGCCAGCATAGCGCGGCCGAAGGCCGTGGAGGTGATCCTGTCGAACGATCGGGAAGTACTTATACGAAATGGCGACTGTTTCTTCCTCTTCCCGTCGACGCAATTGAACCACGCAGTGTCCTATCTCCATCCTGAGTTCGATCTCGGGATGCGCCGCTTTGTCGAGATGAATGTCTCGCCTGGAGCCTGTTTCATCGACATCGGCGCGAATGTCGGAACCATGAGCGCCGTCGCTGCGCGCCGGATCGGGGCCACCGGGCGGATCGTGACCGTCGAGCCGATTCCCGAGTTCGAGCAGAATATCCGACGCAACATTCTCTTGAACGGCGGCATGGTGCGGGTCGAGCATCACACGTGCTGCATCGGCGGCGAGTCGGCGGACGGCACGGTGGAATTCGAGGTCTTCGAGTACGACAGTCGCATCTCGACCATGCACGGCTACGGCACCGCCGAGGGCGTCGACAACGCCCGGAGGATCCGTGTGCCGGTGCGCCCCGTCTCGGCCGTTATTCCCGTCGGCGAGGAGGATCTGGTCATCAAGATCGACGCCGAGGGCGAGGAACTCGAGATCCTTCAAGCTCTGCTCGCCACGCAAGGGTCGCTGGCCGGGCGGAAGGTCGTCGTGGCTTTCGAATATGCCTATGAGCATTGCCTGCGCGCCGCGATCGCGCCTGAGGCGTTCTTCGAGCTTCTGGAGCACAACGGCATCGACGCCTACTATCTCGACGACAGGACAGGTGCACCAACCCAGCCGTTTGTTCGCGAGAATATGCGTAAGGCTGGCAATGTGACATTCACTTGGGATGGTCACGGGACAGCTCTGCCAGCCACGATGCCCGCGCCCGTGGTTTGAGTCGGTGGCTTCGAAGGGGTGAGACATGCGCCGGGGGCGCTTGACCCCCTGCACGGGCGAACGACCAAGGGTGCCCGGACGTTGCACGGCCTGCACGATTTTGCGGCTGCGGACGGTGGCTGTCAGGACGCGCAGGCGCGTTCGACCAAAGCGCAGATCGCCTGGGCGTCGCGCGTACCGACCACCGTCGCTACGCCGTTTCGGGAGGCGACAACCTGGCCCTGTTCGATCTTGCCGTGAACGACGAGATTGGCGCCGACGCTGGCACCGTCGCCGATCGAGGCGCCGGGCAACAGGCAAGTATGAGCGCCGATCACGATGCCGCGTCCGAGGACGACGTCTCCATAAATGTTGTGCTGCAACTCGAGCGCGACAAGCGGCGATGCCAATGCATCAGCTCTGTAGTCAGCCGAGCAGGTGAAGATCGAGATATGCGTCGACAGCGTCGCACAATCTTCGAACACGACCCGATGACTTGCCGAGCCACCGACATTGGCGAATGCCGCTACATGAACATTGCGGCCGATTTCGACTCGTCCTTTGACTATGCAGAAGTCGTCGATCCGCGAACCGTCGCCGATTGATCCGCTGACGCCGTAGAACGAAGCCTTGCGACTGACCCGGGTGTTGCGCCCGACGGTGTGAAATCCGAGGTTGCGCAGTTCGGCATCCGAATAGAACGGGTTCAACGTCGTCACTCCAATATCGATGATGAGGCGTGACCGGGACAGCAGCCTTTGGTCTGCGGCGTCACACGGGAAGGCGCCTCGTGGGAACCGGTCCCATACCGCAGAAATCGTGCAGACAAGCGGTGACTCAAGTTCAGAGCGAGCTATAAATATCGATCGCGAGTTCGAGGTCTTCGAAAACGCGGCCGCGACCGGCCTTCAGCACCAGCGCCTTGTTGCAGTATTCGCGAATGATACCGATGTCATGGCTGATCAGAATCATCGCGCAGTGCCGCCGCTGAACAAACAGCGCCTCGTGGCATTTGCGATGGAAGCGCTGGTCACCGACGGACATGACCTCGTCGATCAGGAAGCAGTCAAAGTCGATCACCAGCGACAACGCGAAGGCCAAGCGGGCCCGCATGCCGGATGAATAGGTTCGCACCGGCAAGTAGAGCTGACGCCCTAGTTCGGCGAAGTCATCGACAAACTCGATCGTCTCCTTGAGAGGCACGTCATAAACGCGGGCAATGAAGCGGATATTGTCCATGCCGGACATCGACGATTCGAACGCGCCCGCAAAGCCGATCGGCCAGGACATGTTCATATCGCGCGCGATGTAGCCGGTGGTCGGTGGCTCGACGCCGCCGATGATCTTGACCAGGGTCGATTTGCCAGCGCCGTTGCGGCCGAGCACGGCGATCTTCTCGCCCGGGTTGATGTCGAAGCTGATGCCGTCCAGCACCCGACGCAAGCCGACGTGCGTATGGTATTCCTTTACGATATTGTGGACCCGTATGGACTCCCGCGTCGGAGTGCCGACGATCGCGGAACGTTCGGCGACCGCGACTTCGTTCCCCTGCTCGAGCACTGGCGCAGTGCGAGGCTTGAAGATGCGCTGCAGGGCACCGGCGATCATCGTTTGTGCTCCGCGATCACGATCGAGGACTTGCGCGCGATCCAGTAGAACAACAGCGAAGCGCCGATGACGAGCATGAATTCCAGGATGCGCCGCGGATACCGGGCCTGATCCGGCAGGACCGGGCGAACGATCGTCTCGAGATAGAACTGCTGCCGACGTGCTTCCTGGCGAGCGCGCTCCAAAGAGCCGATCGCCGAGGCGAGCTTACGAGACGCGAGTTCCCGCCGCAGCGTGACCTGCTCGAACTCTGAGAGCTTCGAGACCAGTGAATTCTCCCCGCCGACGATCAGTCCGCGCTGCTCATCGATCTGAGCCCGCAGAGCCTTGATGCGGGCCTTCAGCGCCGGGATCTGCGGGTTCTTCGGCGACAGCGCCACGGTTTGTGCCAATGCCGCCTCTTCCTGCGAGACGCGGTTCATCAGCTGCGAAATAATCTCGAAGACGGCGCTCGACTGCGCCTTCGGATCCACAATGAGCTCGCGGTTCCGGAATTCCACCAGCGCCGCCTGGGCCTTTTGGAACGCCGTCTCGCTCTCTTCGACGTCGCGCTTGGCCTGCCGGATCGTATCGGCGATGGCTCGCTCATTCATCTGGTTCACGATGGACTCGCCGAGCTTCAACAGCTGCTCGGCAAGCTCCGTCGCCGACCGCGGGTCGTAGGCACGCACCTCGAGGGTGGTTATCCCGGTGCCGTCCATGCTCACGTTGATCAGATCACGATAACGCGAGAACAAGGCCTCGGAGCTGTTCGAGCCGAACAGGCTCGGAAACCGATGAAACACGTCGACGCCGGTCCCGCCTAGGATCTTGCGAACCAAAGGTTCGACCTTCTCCAGCGCGGCGCGGGACTGCAGGTAGTTGTTGACGGCGTGGGTATCATCCTCCGACCGGGCGACCGACTGTCCACCGCTGAACAGTGCGATCGGCGACTCGCCGCCGCTCTGGATCGAGCGCACGACGTAGGTCGTCTCGGCCGCATACAGGCTCGAGGCAATGAAGCCGTAATAGACGGCCCCGGCCATGATCGGCAGAACCACCATGACGATAAACATCAGGTGACGGCTGAGAAAGCTCGGCCGATGCTCGTTTGCATAGTCGTCGTCGATGCTGGGAAGCACGAGGGGGCCCATGCTTTCGACAGGCTTCAACTCGATGATCGGGACATCCGGTTTGCGACGTGTGTTGATCATTTCGAACTATCGCCTATCAGTCATACCGGATTGCCAGCTTGGCGTAGTCGACCATGAAAAGGCCGATCGCCATCATGATCGCCGACCACCAGAAAACATACCAAGGATCGCCATAGAGGTGAACCTCCGGCGGGAAAAACGCGGAGCGAAACAGTTCATTGACATGAACTTGCGGGTTCAAGAGCAGGATTTTGCGGAAATCATAGGGGATCCAGTCGGAAATATAGAATGTACCCGAGATCGGGATGCCGAAATACATCAGCGGCGGAATGAGGTGTTCCACCCACTCCACGAGTTCGGTCAGGCTCGCGATGATCAGCGCCGACGCGAACAAGTACCAGACCCACAGCAGCCAGGAACCGAACAGCGCAATAGGATCGCGAATAGCCGGTACCAGGTCGAACAGGTAGAGGCCGGCATAGGCGACGAGGAATGCGCCGAGGACGCTGATCGACTCGAGGAGGGTCGTCGAGATCAGTCCGTCGAGCAGATGGATCTTGCGGTGATAGAGCAGGGCCGTGCTGTTACGCAGCTTATGGGTGGCGCGGTTGATGATGTGGCGCTGCAACGTCAGTGTCGCGTAGCCGGATAGCATCAACGGCACCATCCCGACCTCGGCGTGCCCATGCCCACCGATCGCGGTCCAGATGATCAAAACGCCGCAACTCAGGATCAAAGGTTCGCCGATCAGCCAGAAGAAGCCGAGGTTGTCTCGGCCGTACCGCGCCATGGCCTCGCGCAGCATCAGGGCGCCTACGACACGGCACTGAAGCTGCACGGCACCCAGGAACCCTGGCAGTACGTTGGTGTCGGGTCGAAACGCGCCAGGGACGCGACTAGCTCGGCTATCCATTCGCGTGCTCCTTGATGCCGGCGAACAAGGCCCATGCCATCGCAAACAAAACGAGCGAAAAGAAGCCCGTGGTCAGCACGTTGCGGAATCGACGCGGATCGGTCGATTCGTCGGCGACGTTCGGCTGCACGAGCAGCTCCAGGTAAACCTGCTGCCGGCGGGCATCCTGACGTGAAGCTTCGAGCGAATTGATCGCCGAGGTCAGTCGGCGCTCGCTGAATTCGCGTTGCATGATCAGGTTTTCATATTCCGAAATCTTTGTCGCCAGGCCCTGGTCCGATCCTGCTAGCTTCTGCCGCTCGCTCGCGATCTGCTCCTGAATGGCGGTCGAACGGGCTTTCATCGCCGCGAGCGCCGGATTGGACGGCGAATTGATGTTGGCCTCGGAAATCTCGGCGAGATTTCGCGCCAGCTCTGCCGAGAGTTCGCCGATGAGCCGCACCACGTTCTGGGACGACTGGTTCGGATCCAGCAGGAGCGTCGTGTTGCGGTAGGCCGTGATCTTGGACTGCGCGGTCAGCATCTCGGTCTGCGCCCGCTCGACGTCGGCTTCTGCGCGCTGGACGGCGTCTCGTTGGGCTCGCTCGTTCATGGAGTTGGCGAGCTGCTCGCTGAGCGTCAGAACAGCCTTGGACAGGGTTACCGAGTCTTCGGGGCGGAAGGTGATCACCTTCAGTGTCGTGATGCCGGTATTGCTGTCTCGAACGGCGGATACCCGGCTCGTGAAATAATTGTAGAGGGACTCGAAGCTGTCGCTCGACCAAGGAGCAGGAAACCGTGCGACGAAATCCGCTCCCGGTCTGGAATAGATCTGTCGCAGGTTGACCCTCTCATCGAGGCGCTTCACGATATCGCGCGAGCTTACGTAGTTTGCGATCGCGTAGGCGTCGTCCTGCGCAGTGGCCAGGCCGAATGTCTTCAGGATCGCGTCAAGCCCGGTGATGTGCTTGGCGGAGAGACTGCGGACGATGAATTGTGACTCAGACACATACCGATTGGACGCGATAAAACCGAAGTAAATCGCGCTGACCGTCGTGGGAATAACGACGCAGAATACAAACAGAATCGATCCCAGCGACAGATTGATCGATTTGATCGCCGCCAATTGCCTGCTTGGGGGCGCCAGCATCCCGCGCGCTGGTATTTCGATGAGCTTGGTATTCTTCGTCAAGAGTCGGCTCTCCAGAGGCGTGGCGATCCATACCATATCGTCGGGAAAATGTTGGAAATTTGACGTTCGATTGTAGGTTCAAATGTTTCGGCGTATCGCGTTATAGTGGTAAAGGCGCGCGCCCGCGCGGCTGGATCAGCGGATCGCGGCGCCGTTCGAGCGCGGCGGACAGGCTGCAAAGGCCGCTCGGCCGGGTTCCACGGCAGCGATCAACCGACGCGTGGGCGCCCGCGCTTGAAACCCGCGAGACGGACGGGGTAGGGATTGCACCCGGTTTCTGAGGCGCCCAGTCCACCATGCAACGGCATACCGACCAGAGTCACCCGACCCTTGTGATAGACGGAACGCGCTTGTTCTGGGGGCCGTTCTCGCGATCGCCGCGCGGCATCGACAAGGTCGATCTCGGTTTCCATCGCGGCCTAGTGCGCCGCTGGCCAGGTCCGATCTGGTCGCTGTCGTCGACGCCGTGGGGGTTGCGTTTGTTCACCCGCGAGGAAACGGCGCGCCATCTCGATGTGCTCGATACGGTCTGGCGCGAGACTGCCGAGATCGCCGAGGATCCGGTGTTCTGGGCCTGCCAGGATTGGCTTGTTGACCGCAGACCGCGGCCCGGCCTGATCCGGCGCGGTCGCGATCTGGGTATGATCGGTCGATTGGCCATGGTTCTGAAGCGGGAGCCGTTCCAGTATGGTCGGCCGGCGGGGGAGATTGCCGGCAAGGCGCTCTATCTCAATGTCGGTCAGTCGACGCTGGCGCGCCCCGACCTCGCCGCGTGGCTGGATCGGCAGCCGGACATGCGGGTCGTCGCACTCATCCACGATGTGATACCGCTGGACAATCCCGAACTGGTGCCGCCCCAGAACGTCGCGCCGTTCTGGAATATCCTGCACATGCTCGTGCGCTATGCGGACCTGGTTCTGACCCCGAGCGAGACAGCGGCGACCTCGGTCCGTTCGCGACTTGCCGGGATCGGCGGCGAACAGATCCCGGTGTTCTCGGAACACTTGCCGATGGATGACACTTTCCTGTCGGCCGTCCCGGTACCGAAGTCGCGGTTCGACGGGCCGTTCTTCGTCTGCTGCGGCACGGTCGAGCCCCGCAAAAACCAGCTCTTTCTCCTCGACGTCTGGCGTTCGCTGGTCCCGAGGCTCGGCGGCACCACACCGCCGCTGGTGCTCGCCGGCCATTGCGGGGCTGGCGGTGAGCCGGTCGTGGCCGAGATCGTCGCGGACCACGAACTCCGACCCGTGGTGCTCCCCGCCGAGGGGCTCTCCTCGACCGGGATGCGCGGCCTGGTGCAGCAAGCGACCGCTCTGCTAATGCCGTCGTTGGCCGAAGGATTCGGCCTGCCGCCGGTCGAGGCGCTCAGCGTCGGTACCGTGCCTGTCTGCTCCGACATTCCGGTGCTGCGTGAGACCTCTCAAGGGCTCGGAATCTATCTGCCGGCGGGCGATGTCGTCGCTTGGCGCGAGGCCGTCATCGAGTTGACGAACAAGTCGGCGAAATCCAGCGTAAGCGGTTTCGTGCCCAGCGCCTGGCCGGACTACGTCGATCGGGTCGTGCACCGGCTGATGAATGTGTTGGCCTCGCCGGTCTACAGGGGGGCGTCCTCAAACAGCGACCGACTTCCGATGTCCTGATCCGCGTGCCGGCGCTCTCTTTCGAACGCGTGCCGTGGGCGCTGTTGGTGAGCCGGTGCGGCGGGGCGTGCTTCGAAGGGAGAGCCGCAAGGGCTGCAGGCCAGGCCGGATGCCCGTGTACCGGATCCGACGGTGCGTTGGAATTGTTGGGAGAACCCGCTATAAGCGCGCCAAATCCGGGCAGAGTGACTATCGACACGCCGTCGGTTCCCGGCCGTCCGCAAACGAGATTCTTGCTTTTCTTTCTAGGAGCACGCGATGACCGAAGTACCTCGCATTTTGTATATCAGCGACAGCCTCGGTACTCCGATTCACCCCCGCGGCATTTTCAATTATAGCGTTTCATTGATCGAAGTTCTGCAGCGCGCCGGTGCCGACGTCACCCTGCTGGTCGAAGGCGCGCCGGGCTACGGCTTTCCGACGACGCGGGCCCGCAAGATCGCGAAGGAATCAAAGACCGTCGTCGACGTGGTGCGTCTCGCCGAACTGATGCGCTATTTCCATGACGGCCGGTTCGTCCGTTGGCTCAATCTCGATCAGAAGTTCGGATCGGCGCCGCTGTTCGGCTCGACCCTTGCCGGGCTGTTGCGTCGCGTGCTCGGGCTGCGGCAGTTCCTCGGCCAGAAGCTCGCTCCGAAGAAGCCGGTCAAATTTCGCAACCACCGCGAATTGATCGACTTCGTGCCGAGCAAGGTCGCCCATCTCGCCCTGCCCGACGCCTTCGCGGTGGGGCAGCGCTTCTATTCCTCGACCATGTATGCCGGCGCCAACAGCTTCATGCCGGTCGAGGTCGATGCCACCGGATACGACGCGGTCGTCATCGACACACCGCACTATGTGAAGATCAAGGGTGTTCCCTCATCTTCGATCGTCACGGTCATCCATGATCTGATCCCCTTGCAGGACCCGACCATGTCGGCGGACTGGCGCTTGCTGTTCGTCAAGAAACTCGAGGCGACGCTCGCCAACAATGCCATCGCGGTATTCGTTTCGGAGACGACCCGTGAGGCGTTCTACACTTACTTTGCGCATCGCCGGTCGATGCCGAACTTCGTCGTCTATCCGCTGATCCGCAGCAACCTCATGGAGGCTGCCGCCCGCACGGCGGGGGCGCCGAAAGTGCGGCTCGATGAACTGCTCTCCGCGACCCTGACCAAGACGATCGACCGAATCAAGGCCACTTCGATCGCGGCCGAGACGACCGGTGCGAGCACGGAGAAGTCGGATCTCGGCCCGAAAGCCTTTGATTGGACGTTGCCGTTCTTCGTCACCCCGACCTCTGACGAACCGCGTAAGAACATCGGCAACTTGGTCAAGGCCTTCGCTCAGCTCAGGGGCCGGGCCAATCTCGTCGTCGTTGGTGAAGTGGATGGCAATCGCTATCTCAGCAGCATCAAAGGTGCTGATCAGAACATCATCTTCACGGGCTATGTCTCCGATATCGAAAAGAATACCCTGATCCGACATGCCCACGGCTTGGTGTTCCCGAGCTTCGCCGAAGGGTTCGGCATTCCGATCGCCGAGGGCGGCGTTTTCGAAAAGCCGGTGCTCTGTTCCAATATCCCGGTGTTCCGTGAGATCACGGCGGGCCACGCGTTCCTGTTCGACCCTGCGGATTCGTTCGAAATCGTCCAGGCCGTTCTGGATGTTCTCGCGGATGACGAAGCCGCGCAGGGCAAGGCGCGCTTGCTCCATGAACATGTGCTGGAGACGTTCTCTCAGACCCAGATGCTTGAGCGCGTGAAGGCCATTCTCAAGACCGCGGGCGCTCCCGTCGCTTGATCGGATGTCTTGACCGTCGTGGCGCGGCCCTGGGACACGGGGCCGCTGCCTGGAACATAGAGTGCGAAAAGAGGCGCAGATGTTGATCAGCATTCTCGGGTCGCGAACAGCCCTGACGAATTGGATCTGCCTCGTCGCCCGTGAGTTACTGTCGGAGTGCTACGGCTCCTACCACACCATAGAGGCCTCTTCTCTCGAGGATTTCCAGCGCCTGTGGTCCGAACGCGACGGCCGCGCGGTGATCGTCATCTTGGACACGCCTTCGACATCGATCGTGAATGTCCTGAAAAAGCTTTCCTTGCCGGCGCTGCTCTGTGTCGAAGACTTCGGTGACAGCGTGGGCTACCAGGTCGACGCTCACCAGTCGGACATCTATGGCGCAGTGCGCCATGCCGTGCGCGGGTTGTGCCATTTGCACGACTTCTTCATTGACCCCACCATCCCGATCTGGTCTCGGGATCGGATCGACGTACCGCTCGCGGAGGTGATTTCGGCGCTGGCGGGTACCTTTGGTATCGCGGTCGAGGCCTCGCAGATCGATCGGATCGCGTCTCGCATCGCTGGGCAGGTTGCACTCGACAAGAACTGTACCGGCGAAGCGGGGTTGCGCGCATTCGACGCTCACGCCCGCGAGCCTGGGGCCTTCTATCGATCGCGTTCCGAGGTCGAGCGGGCCGTGCTCGACGGTGTCTTTTCCGGGTACAAGGTGCTGATGGATCGGCGGCCCATCACCACATTGCGCTGGCCGCGACAGGTCTTTTCGAGTCATGACGTTCCGTTCGGTACGCCGGATTGGCGCCTGGACCTGACCGGACGGGCGCGCCATCTGGTGTTCGGGCCCTACCTGCATCTGCCGCGTGGACAGTGGAAGGCGAATATCCGGTTTGCGATCGACAACGCTCTGTCCGGCTGCAAGCTATTCGTTGATGTGCTCACTGCTGGCGCGGTGGCGTCGTTCGGCGAGATCGAGAATCTGCCTGCGCGCGGGGTATTCACGTTCGATCTGGAATTCGAGGTGACCGATCCCGCGACACCGATTGAGATCCGGATCGAGATGAAGTACGGCTCGATCGAGGGTCTGTTCATTTTCGACGACGTTGAGCTTTATCGCGCCTGAGGCGCGGTGGAACATCCGCGGACGGACGGAAGCGGGAACAGGCTCGTCCGATCCGACCTCGCGGTTTCGGATGCGGTGGCCGGCCGAGAGCAATCGGCTCCCCTTGCTAGAGCGAATGGTGGCGTGAATATCCGTCATTTCGTGCGAGAAATCTGTTTAGGCGATTTGGTTCTCTACGCTGCTGCCGAAAGCTGATTTTTCGCTGTCGATTGTCGGTCGACGCGTGCTCTTCGGCAAAGCTGCGTCCCAAGGGAGCGCTTTACGCCGTAAGGGTGGCTGCGATATAGGTCGCGCCATCGGAGCCAATTGGTTACCCTTCTCACACTTGGGTATGAAAGCGACAATGACTGTTGTTCCCGTGATCCTCTGCGGTGGTTCCGGTTCGCGCCTCTGGCCGGCGTCTCGTGAAAGCTATCCCAAGCAGTTCCTTTCGTTCTCTGGCGAGAAGACCCTGTTTCAGGAGACGGTGGAACGCGTTGTCGGTCCGGATTTCGACGCTCGTCCGATCGTCGTAACGGGGTCGGATTATCGCTTCCTGGTCGCCGAGCAGTTGCGCGCGCTCGGCATCGAGGCAGATATCGTCCTCGAGCCCGGCCGGCGCGACAGTGCCGCGGCGATCGCCGCCGCTGCCGCGATCGCCTTGCGTCGCGATCCCAAGGCCCTGGTGATCGTGCTCGCCGCCGATCATGCCATGCCGGATCGCGACGGTTTCATCGCCCATGTTCGACGTGGTCGCGCTGCGGCCGAGGCCGGGCGTATCGTCACCTTCGGCATCCGCCCGTCGCAACCGGCGACCGGCTATGGGTATATCAAGCCTGGTGCCGAGCTTACCGCCACGCCGGGTGCCAATGCCATCGAGGCCTTCGTCGAGAA
This sequence comes from Ancalomicrobiaceae bacterium S20, assembly GCA_040269895.1. Classification (NCBI taxonomy): domain Bacteria; kingdom Pseudomonadati; phylum Pseudomonadota; class Alphaproteobacteria; order Hyphomicrobiales; family Ancalomicrobiaceae; genus Methyloraptor; species Methyloraptor flagellatus. The sequence continues at coordinate 4,991,623 of CP158568.1, forward strand.
GCCCGACGCGGCAACGGCCGAGCGGTACGTCACCGAGGGCTATCTCTGGAACTCGGGCAACTTCCTGTTCGCCGCCAGCGTGTTCCTGGATGAGCTGGCCCGGCTCGAGCCGACCATTGCCGCCCCGGTCGTGGAGGCCGTCGAAAAGGCCGCGCATGATCTCGACTTCCTGCGTCTCGACCCTGAAACCTTCATGATGGCGAAGTCGATGTCGGTCGACTATGCCGTGATGGAGAAGACCAAGCTCGCCGCGGTCGTGCCGTCGGATTTCGCCTGGTCGGATGTCGGCGCCTGGTCGGCGGTATGGGATCTGGCCGACAAGGACGAGGCCGGCAACGCTGCCGATGGCGATGCCGTGTTCATGAAGTCGTCCGGCTGCTACGTGCAATCGCACGGGCTCCTAACGGCCGTGGTGGGGCTCGACGACGTCGTCGTGGTCACCAGCCGCGACGCCGTGCTGGTCGCGGCGCGCGACAAGGCCGAGGACGTCAAGAAGCTCGTTGTCGAACTGACCGCGCGCAAGCGGCCCGAGGCGACGGAGCATCTGCGCGTCTATCGGCCGTGGGGTGCCTACGAGCGCATCGCGATCGGCACGCGCTATCAGGTCAAGCGTATCACCGTGAACCCGGGCTCGAAGCTGTCGCTGCAGAGCCATTTCCACCGCGCCGAGCACTGGGTGGTGGTGTCGGGCACGGCCCGCGTCACCGTCGACGACATGGTCAAGACTCTGACCGAGAATCAGTCGGTCTACATCCCGCTCGGTGCGGTGCACCGGATGGAGAACCCCGGTCGAATCCCGCTCGAGCTGATCGAGGTTCAGTCCGGTTCCTACACCGGCGAGGACGACATCGTCCGCTACGAGGACATCTACAACCGCAGCTGAACATGGGCTCGGTGGTTGTGATCGGTCGAAAAGGGCGCCCACGGGCGCCCTTTGCATTTTGGGCGGCTTCGGCGTCGCTTCGTGGGGCCTGAATCCCGATCGATGTCTCGATCCGACGGCCTCTGGCTCCGGTGCTGCCGCGCCAGCCTCACGGCGCAGCTGCCGACCAGAGGCCCAGGCGGGCTGCCCTCGCGCGCGTCGCGGCATCGATCCAGTCCTGCGGGGCGGTGACGGTCGGCGTGAGCCATCCCTGCCGGATCAGGTCGAGCGCCAGCGGCCGACCGGCGATGGTGCAGGCTGCGGGACGTGGCGTGTCCGTCCGCTCGCTCAATATACAACGGAGCTGCCGCCCCTGAATGGCCAGCACGAGGGCGCCGCGGGCGCGCAGGGCGCAGGCCCAGCGGCGTCCGGCGTCGTCGGTGCAGAGGCGCGAGAGGTCGATCGGCTCGATGCCGTCGAGACGCAGGATCGTGGTGCCGGAGCGGAGGTCGCCATTGGCGAGCACCGTCACCGGCGGTTCCAGGACCTCCCCTTGCGGACCTTCGACCGCGGGTTCTGCGCGCTGCAGGGGCTGATTGTCGCGGTCGATCTTGCGCGGCACAGGCACCCAGATCGGCGCACGGCCGTTCGCATCGGGGCGCGAGGCCGACGGCGCCGGCGGTGCCTGCGAAACCCTTGGGGCGTCGTCGATGGCGAGGGCCGGAAAGCTCGTGAAGCCTAGCAGAACGGCGACGATCAGGGTGGTTGAAACCTTGCGCAAATGGATATCCGGCGCATTGACAGAGGGAACTGCGAACCCTATGGTCCGGCCCGAATTGAAGACAGCGAGCGCGGTCCTCCGCGCTCGTTTTCTTATCGTAATGTCTGGTCCGAGGATCGGACGCGGCGCCCTTCAGGCCGCCGGCGTCCTCCGAAGGACGATGAGGTCAACGTCGGGTAGCCGGTCATGAAAATCAAGAACTCGCTCAAGTCCCTGCGCGGTCGCCATCGCGACAACCGTCTCGTCCGTCGCAAGGGCCGCGTCTACATCATCAACAAGACCAACCCGCGCTTCAAGGCCCGCCAGGGCTGATCGTTCGCGCCGATCGCGCCCTTCGAGGCCGGTCGGCACGATCGCGTGATCGGATTTGGCTTTGACGAGCCGCATGACCTCCTCATAAAGTGGGTCATGCGGTTTTTGTCGTTTGCCTCCCGATCCTGTGTGATCGCCATCGCTGCCGTGCTCTGGTGCGGAGCGATCCAGCCGGTTCGAGCGGCCCAGCCTGAGACTGGCGGGGCTGAGACGGGGCCGGCGCCGCGCAGTCCTGAGACGCCCCGTGTGTTGCCGGAACCGCGCGTGCTGCCCGAGCCGCCGGGCCCCGGCGCCAAGCCGCGCCTGCCGGGCGGGCATCCGCCGATCCCGTTCGGACGCGGGCGCGAGACGGCGAGCCTCGACGAGCTGTTCGCCCGGCTGAAGCGGGCGCCGAGCGACGATGTCGCGAGCTTCAATCGGCAGAAGATCGAACTCAAATGGCTCGAATCCGGCAGCGACACCGTCGATCTCCTGATGTCGCGCGCGCTGATGGCGCTGCAGGCCGACAACAAGAGCCTCGCGCTCGACCTGCTCGACGCGATCCTGATCCTGAAGCCGGATTTCGCCGAGGCGCATAACCGGCGCGCCACCGTCTACTTCATGAACAAGGACTTCGGCCGCTCGATCGCCGAAGTCGAGACCGTGCTGCGGCTCGAGCCGAGGCACTTCGGTGCGCTGGTCGGGCTCGCCGGCATGCTCAAGGAGCTCGACCGCAAGAAGGAAGCGCTCGCGGTCTATCGGCGCGCGCTGGACCTCGACCCGCGCCTTCCCAACGCTGCCAAGGAGGCTGCGGAACTGGCGACCGAGGTCGAGGGCCGCGAGCTCTGATCGCACCGGATTGTCGCGCGGTCGGCCTTGATGGGGGCCGCCGATGCCGCGCTCGTGATCGTCGGCACGAAACCGCGGTGCGCCCGCCCTCGTAGCAGAGAGGGTCACGGGGGCCGGGCCGCTTCTCATGCTCTCATTCAGGTTTGCGATGGTCTTTCTCGGCGTCTGTGCCGCCTTGCTCGTCTCGCTCGCGCTCTACAGCCGTTTCGAGGCGGCGCGGATCGAGTCGCGGTTTCCGCCGGTCGGCCGGTTCGAAAGCGTCGACGGCGTGCGGCTGCATTTCGTCGATGTGCCGGCCGGACCGGGGGCGCAGGCGCGCGACGGGCTACCCATCCTGTTCATTCATGGCGCGAGCGGCAATCTGAACGACCCGATGGCGGCGTTCCGTGCCGCCCTCGAGGGCAAGCGCCGGATGATCTTCGTCGATCGACCGGGACACGGCTACAGCGAGCGGGGGCGGGGCGATGCGGCGGCGCCGGCCCGGCAGGCGGCGCTGCTCGCCGGCCTGCTCGACCGGCTCGGCATCGCGCGGGCGATCGTGGTCGGTCATTCCTGGGGCGGGTCGGTCGCCGCGGCGATGGCGGTCGAACGCGCCGACAAGGTCGCGGGCCTCGTGTTCGTCGCACCGGCGACGCACCCTGGCCGGGCGGCGTGACCTGGTACTATTCGGTCGCGACGACGCCGGTTCTGGGGGCGGTCTTCGCGCGGACCCTGGCGCTGCCGATCGGCAAGCAACTGGTCGCCGGCGCATTGGAGGAGGTGTTCGCGCCCAATGCCGAACCCGATGGCTATCTGGAGCGCGCCGCGATCCCGCTCGCGCTCCGGCCGGACGAGTTCATCGCCAACGCCGAGGATGTCGCGGGCCTCAAGCCGCATGTCGCGGCCATGGCGCCGCGCTATCGCGACATCCGGGCGCCGACGGTCGTGGTGACCGGCGACAGCGACAGCGTCGTGCTGGCGAGCATCCATGCGGCCGGGCTGGTGCGCGACATTCCGGGCTCGCGGCTCGTCACGCTGCCGGGCGTCGGCCATATGCCGCACCATGCCGCAACGGGGACCGTCGTGGCAGCCATTGAGGCCGTGGCCCGGAGTGCGGACACCGGAAAGCCGCTGCCGTCGCGCGAGGCGATCGCCGCTGGAGCCGGCGCACCGGCGCAAGTCTCCGAAGCGGGTGAAAGCGGCGCGCTCGGCGCCGCGTTCCATTGAGCGATCGTCAGACCGCGCCGGAGCCGTTGGCGCCGACGAAGGCGATGCGCAGCATGTTGGTCGAGCCGGGCGTGCCGAAGGGCACGCCACCGACCACGATGATGCGCTGGCCGGGCTTGGCGAAGCCTTCGGCGAAGGAGGTGCGGCAGGCGCGGTCGACCATGTCGTCGACGTCGTGGGCGTCTTCCGAGACCACGCAGTGCATGCCCCAGACCAGCGCCAGCCGGCGCGCCATGTTGGCGTGCGGCGTCAGCGCGATGATCGGCGACAGCGGCCGTTCGCGCGAGGCGCGGATGCCGGTCGAGCCGGACGCGGTCAGGCAGACGATGGCGGCGAGGTTCAGTGTCTCGGCGATCTGGCGCGCGGCGGCGCAGATCGCATCGGCGCCGGTCGCCTCCGGCTCGGAGCGTTGTGCCGCGATGATCATGCGATAGGTCGGGTCGAGTTCGGTGCGTTCGGCGATGGCGTTCATCATCGCGACCGCCTCGGACGGGAACTTGCCGGCGGCGGACTCGGCCGAGAGCATCACCGCGTCGGCGCCCTCGTAGACGGCGGTCGCGACGTCGGAGACCTCGGCGCGGGTCGGCACCGGCGAGGTGATCATGCTCTCCAGCATCTGGGTCGCGACGATCACCGGCTTGCCGGCGCGGCGGCAGAGACGCGTCATCTGCTTCTGCAGCGACGGCACCACCTCGAGCGGCATCTCGACGCCGAGATCGCCGCGGGCGACCATGATCGCGTCGGAGAGTTCGACGATCTCGCCGAGGCGCTCGATCGCTTGCGGCTTCTCGATCTTGGCCATGATGCCGGAACGGCCGCGCGCGATCTTGCGCACCTCGGCGAGATCGTCCGGGCGCTGCACGAAGGAGAGCGCGATCCAGTCGGCGCCCTGCGCCAGCGCGGCATCGAGATCGGCGCGGTCCTTCTCGGTCAGCGCGCCGATCGGCAGTTCGGTGTCGGGCAGGCTGACGCCCTTGCGGTCGGAAATCTTGCCGCCGACCTCGACGGTCGCGACGATCTTGTCCGCGCCCTCCTTGGCCGTGCAGCGCAGACGGATCTTGCCGTCGTCGACCAGCAGGCGATGGCCGGGCTGGACCGCGCTCAGGATCTCCGGATGCGGCAGGTAGGCGCGCGTGGCGTCGCCGGGGGTCGGATCGCTGTCGAGGACGAAGGTCGCGCCGTTTTCGAGTTCGGTCGGGCCGCCGGCGAAGGTGCCGACGCGCAGCTTCGGGCCCTGCAGGTCGGCGAGGATGCCGATCGGCCGGCCGACCCTGGTCTCGACGTCGCGGATCATGGCGACCAGTTCGGCGAGACGGTCGTGGCTCGTGTGGCTCATGTTGATGCGGAACACATCCGCACCTGCGCGCCAGAGCTTCTCGATCATGGCCGGATTGCCCGAGGCGGGCCCGAGCGTGGCCAGGATCTTCACGCGACGGTTCCGTCTCATGAAACGTGTCTCCCTTATCGTTCGCCCCTGTTTAGACGCAGGCGTGGCCGGCGCACAGTGGCATTCTTTGCAGCGACGAAAAATATCTCACTTCGGGCGTGCTTGCACGAAAAAGGCGGCGTGCCGTCCCGGCCTGCCGCCTCGTGTTAGATGCCCGATCGGATCGCCCGTTACTGGGGGGTGGCGGAGGCCGAGCCGAGGCTCGCGCGGCCGGGCTCTGTCAGCTGCACGGTCCAGGCGCGCTGTTCGCCGGTGTCGATCTCGAAGAAGCCGGTGCGCTCCTTACCGCGGCGGATGCAATCCTCGACGCCGTTGATCGTAAAAGTCTTCTCTTCGGTGCACATGTACGACCGGCCGCTCCATTCGCCGCCGCGGTCATAATCGATCGCATAGACGTAGTAGTAGCGGGAGGACAATGGGCCGGCGAGCAGCGTCTCGCAGCTCGAGGCCGGCAGGTTCCACCAGCCCTCGGTCTTCCAGGCCTTGTCGTCCTTGTAGCCGATGGCGATGCCGACGCGGCTCGAAGTCTTGTTGCAGACGCGCAGTTCGGCGCTGGCCTGACTGGGGAAGATCATCGCGAGCGCGGCGACGGCGAGGCCGGCGTAGGCCGCTCGGCGAAGCGTCCCGTGGCTCGAGGGGGTCGGCAGGGCGTCGGAAGAGGTCTTCGATCTCATCTGATCCGGATCGCTTGCAGCCGTCGGGTCTGGCCCGAACGGCGCGGATGTTGGCAACTCGGGTCGGGCCTGTCAACGCCGGGCGGTTCCGGACGTCGGGGAAGGGGTATGAGCGGCACGCCGCTTGTCCCGTTGGCCGACCCACGGCGCTTCGGTCCCTGAAACGCCTGTCGAATGCGGCGTAATCTTGACCAGGGGTCTTGGCGCAGAATTCCAGCTCACCCGGCGCGTGGCCGCGCGACCCAGATCCCGACCAGGATCGCCGCCGCGCCGCCGAGCTGCAGTGGCGTCAGTGCCTCGTGGAACAGGAGCCAGCCGAACAGTGCGGCGAACAGCGCCTCCAGGAAGATCACCAGCGAGGAGAAGGCCGCCGACAGGTGGCCGAGCGCGAAGGCGAGCAGGCCCTGGCCGCCGGCGTGGCTGATCCAGGACATGGCGATGCAGGCCGCGACGCCGGAGAGGCCGAGCGGCAGCCAGCGGTTCTCCAGCAGGCCCGCGACCAGCGCCAGCACCACGGCCGTGACCACGCTCGAGCGGAAGAGGATCACGCCGGGGGCCGCGGTGCGCCGGGCCGTGCGGACGGCAAGGAAATAGAGCCCGAAGAAGAACGAAGTCGCGATGCCGGCGAGGTCGCCGGCGAGCCGTTCCGGCGCGAAGCCGAGACTGGTGCCGACCAGGAGCGCGCCGCCGGCGACGCAGAGGCCGAGACCGGCGACCATCGTGCGCGTGACACGCTCGCCGATGAAGAGCCCTGAAAACAGCGCGACCCAGACCGGGGCCATGGTCGCGAGCAGCGTCGCGTTGGCCATCGTGGTCCAGAGCACCGCGAGGTGCCAGAAGAACAGGTCGCCCGCGAACAGGAGCCCGGCGATGAGGATCGGCCGGGTCCAGCCCGGATCGGCCGTCGCGCCTTCGCGACCGGCTTCCGCGCGTGCCCAGGCCCACAGGATCGGCAGCGCCAGAAACACGCGGTAGAAGGCGCTGGTGAACGGGCCGACCTCGGCCAGCCGCACGAAGGCCGGGCTGATGCCCATGGCGAAGGCGGCCGCGACCAGAGCCGTGAAGGCGATGGCCGGGGCGACGCGGACCGCGCCGACGCCGCCGGCGTCGGCATGGCCCGGGGACATGGGGCTAGGGGAGGCGGGTTGAACCATGCGCGTCCTTTACGGGCGCGCCCGGCATTCGTCCAGCGCGGCCGGCGCCGGGCCGATCCCCGGAAATGACGCGCCCACCCGGCGCTCCGACGGCCGTCGTGCGGATCGGCTTGCCGGCCGGGCATGAAAATCGCGATCGTCCCTGGATTTGCCCTGAAGCCGGTCGATATGGTGGCGCCTGCACGCCCACGCTTTCGAACCGGACCCATGCTCGACCTGCCGCCTGCCGACCCCTCGCATGATGCCTATGAGATCATTCCCGGCGACCCCGGTCTCGGTGTGGTCATCGTCGCCGACCACGCCTCGAACCGGATCCCGCCCGAGTATGCGGATCTCGGCCTGCCGCGCCGCGAGCTGGAACGGCATATCGGCTACGACATCGGCGTCGCGATGGTCGTGCGCGAGCTGGCACGGCGCATGGGCGTGCCGGCGGTGCTCTCGACCTTCTCGCGGCTGCTGATCGATCCCAATCGCGGGGCGGACGATCCGACCCTGGTGATGCGGCTCTCCGACGGCGCGATCGTGCCGGGCAATGCCCGGATCGGCGCGGAGGAGAAGAACCGGCGCATCGCGCGGTTCTGGCGACCCTATCACACGGCGGTCGCCGGCACGATCGAGGCGGCGCTCGCGAGCGGCCGGCCGCCGGTCGTGCTGTCGGTCCACTCGTTCACGCCGGTCTGGCGCGGCTGGCCGCGGCCCTGGCACGTCGGCGTCCTGTGGGACAACGATCCGCGCCTGCCGGACCGGCTGCTCTCGGCCTTCCGGGCCGATCCGGATCTGGTGGTCGGCGACAACGAGCCCTATTCGGGCGTGCTGCGCGGCGATTCGATGTTCCAGCACGGCACCGAGCTCGGCCTCGCCCATGCGATCGTCGAGATCCGGCAGGATCTGATCGCCGACGCGCCCGGCGCGCTGCGCTGGGCGGAGCGTCTCGCGGCCGTGATGGAGCGGCTCGTCGGGGCCGAGGATCTGCATGTGCAGCGGTTCTTCGGCTCGCGCTCGGGCCCGGTCACGCCGCGATTTTGAGCCGCCCGTCGCAGCGGGCGACAGGGCATCCTATATCGATCGAACCCGTGAACGCGGCTTCGCGGCCGCGCCCGAGACCAGGATCAGAGCCATGGCCGAACTCGACGACAAGACCCGGACCGAACTCGAAGCCGCCGCGTTCCGCCGGCTGCTCAGGCATCTCGTCGACGAGCGACCGGAGGTGCAGAACATCGACCTGATGAACCTCGCCGGTTTCTGCCGCAACTGCCTGTCGAACTGGTATCGCGAGGCCGCCGAGGCGCAAGGGATTGCGATGACCAAGGACGAGAGCCGGGTCGCGATCTACGGCATGCCCTACGACGACTGGAAGGCCAAGCACCAGACGGAAGCCGACGCCGGCAAGCTTGCCGCCTTCGAGCAGAACCGCCCGAAGCACTGACGACGGCCGGACCCGCCTGTGTGCCGGACGGCTTGTGGAAAGATCGGTGGATGGTCGCGGGAAAACCGCGGGGTTCCTTGACCCCGGCGGTTGCTTGGGGCTCTATCCCGGCCCGACTTGTGCCGCCTCGGGATCGATCCTGGACCGTGCCCGGCCGCCACTCGCGGCCGCGGTTCCGGGCCTGAAGGCGCACCGCCGCATTGTGCCGGGACCGGCGGTCCCGATCGTCCAATCCGATTACTGAGGAGTTCAGCCCATGGCCGGTCCCGGAGGCGTCGCCGCCGATCAGCTCAGGTCCTTCGTCGAGCGCATCGAGCGTCTCGAGGAAGAGAAGAAGACGATCGCCGACGACATCAAGGACGTCTACGCCGAAGCCAAGGGCACAGGCTACGACACCAAGATCCTCAAGCAGGTCATCAAGATCCGCAAGCAGGACAAGTCGGAGCGCGAGGAGCAGGAAGCGATCCTCGATCTCTACCTCTCCGCGCTCGGCATGGTGTTCACCGGTGCCGGCGGCGATTGATCGTTTCGCATAGTCTGTCAGCTCGCGTCAAAACGCGGGTTTTTTGTCATCGGTGAGCAGATAGTTTGTCAGCGAGAGTTGAGAGACGTCTGGATCACGGAAACAAAAAAGAGGCCGCCAAAATGGCGGCCTCTTTTGATCTCTATCGGTTTAGCGACCTAGTCTGTACCCGGACTTGCGCCACGAGACACTTCGAGAAGGTCGTGAGCTCTTTACGAATCCGGGGCCTTCGATCGCGGCCAAAGCAGCTTCGACGCTTATCCGCAGGTTGGGAAACGTGACCGGGGTTTCTATGCGTTCCGCCGGCAATCGTCGTTCCACAATCGCCGCGATCAGATCAGAGACTCGCGCGCGTGTACGTTTTACGATCGTTAGAATTGGCAGGTCGTCGCTTGATCGGTTGACGGGAGCAGCGGCGGCGAGCTCGCTCAAGAGCTCCGCGACTTCATCTCGATTGATGAGCGCGTCGACCCCGGGGACTCCGGTCCCCGGCAAGTGGCTCAGTACGCCGACATCGACGAGTGCACGGACAGTTTGCGGTTTGGTTTCGAGCGACTTCGCGACCTCGGCTTCCGAGGTCGCGTTCCGAATCGCCTGGATCATTTCGTCGCCGACCGCAGCCTCGATGAGGTACTCGCTCAATGGACGTGATTGCGGCCCGTCGTTGATCGCACCGCTTCCACGTGCCACCCGCCAAATCGTCGGCGGAGCGACCTTGAGCGCGCTTCCGATAGAAATCGGTGAATGCCACACGCGGCGGGCGACGGGCTGACCCATCACCAGGTCCTCCGGTCCGACGGCGCTTGTTTCGGCGATCAATCTCGCCAGATGGGGCACGAACTGCGTGTGTAGGTTCGAAGCCTGTGCGACCTTCATCAGCCACACCGGAAATCCCCCGAACCTGTTCGGGAGGACGAACGAGTTTTCTCCTGGCCAACGCGCCAGCATCGATTTTCTGAAGTGATCGTAGTCTCGACTGATGAAGCCAAAACCAACGTCGCGGTAGCGCATCCGATCCGCCTCTTCGATCGGACGCGGTGCCTTGCCGAAGAATACACGCCCGATGGCTTCAGCTATATCGGCTAACCCTGGCAGGGAGAGATCGTGTATGAGCTCGCGCCTTTCGGCATCACCTCGGATGCGTCTCGCGATGTACTTTTCGAAGTCGGTCGCCTCCTGATATTGCGGAGCCTGTATAGCGGCCAACACCGCTTCCTTGTTGTGAAAGGCGATAGCGGCCCGCTCAACAGGATAATTGGTGTAGAGCTTGGCCTCGTCAGGGATGAGAATCTCAACGTAACGAGCGTTGTGTTCTACGCATGTTTCGATCCATGGCGCCCACTGATCGATATGATCTGGCAGCGAGCATTCAAAATTGAATTTCGATTCCGCCAGACTACGCTGGGCACAGAGGGGGCAAAAGCGAGCGTAACCGCGCCTCAGTTTCATGTCCGGCACGAGCTCGGCTCCAATCCATTTGCCCTTGCCGTCCTGACGTACAAGCGAACGGTCGAATGCACGAAACGAGAGACCGCCAAGCGAACAGATTGCTGCGATGCCTTCGTCGCGGCCCATCATGACGGCATCTAAGTCGATCCCCAGATCTTTACAAAATGGGTAAAGCGTCGGTCGCATGTTAATCGCGGCCAATCTCGACGCAAATGACTGCAGCGTCTCGCCCCCTGACAACGTCGGTTTCAAACGCAGCTCGTTCATCGGGAGCGCTTCTTCTTTTCAAAGTTGGCCAGTTCCTCGTTGAATCGGCCTCGTCCTCCGACGCGTATCGGGTCTATATTGTGCCAATCTTGAGTCACGTATGGATTATCGTCTTTTGTGCACGACGTCCGGGCGTGGTGAAGCTGGGCGAAGTGCTCGATCCCGAGACTACCGTCGCCGCGTCGAACGGCGATCTCTATCGCTTCTATGATCGTCTCGCACATTGAACCGAACGCGCCGCGGTCTGCG
>CP158569.1 GCA_040269895.1 Ancalomicrobiaceae bacterium S20
TGCCCCAGCTGGCCAAGGATTACGACCTGGTGGTGATCGACGGCGCGCCGCGCGTGAACGAGCTGGGCCGCTCGGCGATCATCGCGAGCGACCTGGTGCTGATCCCGGTGCAGCCGTCGCCCTACGACGTCTGGGCGGCGGCCGAGACCATCAACCTCATCCGGGAAGCGCAGGTATTTCGGCCAGACATTCGCGCCGCATTTGTGATTAATCGTAAAATCGCAAATACGGCGATTGGCCGGGACGTGGCGAGCGCCCTCGGCCAGTTCGAGGACGTGCCGACGCTGGCGACGGCGCTCGGTCAGCGGGTCGCCTTCGCCGAGAGCGCAGGGCAGGGCCTCGCCGTGTTCGAGCTCGACAACGCGAGCGAGGCGGCCGCGGAGATCCGCGCCCTCGCCAAACAGGTCACCAAGGTCCAGGAGAAGAAAGCGGCATGAGCAAGAAGACCGTCCCGTTCAAGATGCCCCCAACGCCGCGCCGCCGGTCGACCTCGACCGCTGGGTGGCGAACCGGAACGGCAGCGATGCCGCGCCCGCCGAAGCCACGGCACCGGCGCCCGTGGCCGACGCTGCGGCCGAGGCCATGAAGCGGTTCACGATCGACGTGCCGGAGACGCTGCACCGGCGGGTCAAGGCGCAGTGCGCCGGGCGCGGCGTGAAGATGGCCGACGTGATCCGCGACCTCCTGGAGCGCGAGTTTCCGGACGGGGTAGGGGCCCGGTGATGGCACACGTCGGATTTACGGGTTTCCGCAAATACGATTTTCTGCAAAATCGTAAATCGCGACTCAAGGAAAGCGCCCGTCCGTGAGCAAGGCCCGCATCGCCCTCGACCTCAAGACCCGCGAGGATTTCGCGGCCCTGAGCCTGCACGAGAAGAACGAGTACCTGCAGGACGTGGCGCGGCGGGTGATGGAGGCCCGGGGCCAGACCTTCGAACCGCTCTCCAAGGAGGCCCTGAGCCGCCTGCGGCGGTTCTACAGCCGCCGGAGCATGGCGGATCTCAAGCTGGAGGACACCGCCGACGAGGGCCTCCGGGAGGCCCTGCGGCGGTTCAGCGACGCCATCCGCACGAGCGAGGTGCGCAAGGTCCTTGAACACGAGCTGCCGTCCGCGCCGCGGCGGATCTCCCGCGAGCCGCCGGCGGACGACGCCCAGCTGATGTTCTTCGTGCCGTCTGTCCACGACGCCCCGGTGAAGGACGACTTCAACCTGATGGACATCGCGCCGTTCGCACTCTCGAAGTCGGCCGGCGAGGGGATCATCCGCTACGAGCTGAAGGACGCGATCATCACCATTGAGGGCGGCGCGGAGACCGGGCTCGCCACGGCCTACGACTACGATATCGTCATCAACATGATCTCGTTCTTGGCCGAGGAGACCCGCCAGTATCACATTGCCGACGCCAAGGGCCTGAAGCCCTCGCTGCCGCCGCGGACCTACCGCCCGGCCGCCGCCGAAATCCTGAAGTTCTGCCGTCGCGAGCTGGGGGGCAAGCAGTATGAGGACCTCGAAGGCGCCCTTGACCGGCTGCAGGCCACCCGGGTCAAGATCACCAACCTCCGTTCGGACGGCAAGGACAAGGGTCGCCGGGAAACCGAGGCGTTTCCGCTGATCGGCCGGTACAAGGTCGTTTCGCGGACCAGTCAGGACCGGATTGACCAGATCGAGATCGACATTCCCCAGTGGGTCTATGAGGGGGTGGTCAAGCCTCACGGCAAGCCCTCCATCCTGACCCTGAATCGGGACTACTTCCTGATCGCCCGGCCGATCGCCAAGGTGATTTACCGTCTGGCCCGCAAAGCCGCGGGCGACGGCGAAGCCCGCTACAGCCTCACCGAGGTCCGGAAGCGCAGCGGCTCGAAACTGCCTCCCGGCAAGTTCCGGCAGGCCATTGTCGAGATTGTCGAATCCGCCAAGGTGTCGCCGCTCCCCGACTATGACCTCAGCCTTGAAGACGGCAAAACCGACATGATCCTCGTCATGAAGCGTCGGCTGCCTGCGTCTCCTCTGCAGGCCGTTGCCGTGTGAAACATTCCTTCCCGCCAAAAATTCAAAAATGGCAGCGAAGCGTTTTAAAAATCTGTTTTCACAGTTTTAAATATAGTTTTATATAGTTTTAGGTCCGGAAAACGCTTGTACCGCAAGGGGTTAAGGGTGGTTTTCGGGAGTGATGTACGGTGCTGACAGAATGATGTACGGTTTTGACAGAATGAAGTACGGCGTTGACAGAATGATGTACGGTTTTTGATGGAGTGATGTACGGCGGACTTGCCAAAATGGCGAGTTATCCACAGGGCCCCCAATGAGGGCTGTTATCCGCCGGTTTTGTCAAAACCGGCTGGAGTGAAGTACGGCGCCTTGACAAAAACGGCCGTGAAACCGCCGAATCGCTTTTGGCAGGGCAGGGTGGACCGAAGTACGGCGCCCTGACAAAAACGTGGGTCCCTGCGGGCATAGGGTTTTGTCAAAGCCGGTTGGACCGAAGTACGGCGCATTGCCAAATTCGTCGACGTCCAACCGTTGGAGAGCGCTCCCAAGTCATTTCCCTGAACGGGCATGCCGCCGTCCCAAACCGCCTTGGCGGCGGTTTGGGAGCGACCTCAAGTTCAGGCCTTCGCCTTGTCGGCCTTCACCGTCGCCACGACCTTATCAAGCGCGGCCTGGAGATAGGCCTTGTCCATCAGCGGCAGGTACTTCTCCGCCAGCATCATCTCGTACCGGCTGCCATACGCGCGGGCCTGCTCGGCGGCCCGGGCGATGTCCGGGTCCAGCTCGACCAGGCTGTTCCACTTGGCGAGGTCGGCAGGCGAAAGCGAGGTGTCGGGGGCCCCGGCGCCGGTCTGGCCCGGGGTCGCGCGGGCTTTCGAGACCTCCTTGCCGACCGCCACGGCCGCCTTGGCCGCAGTCGCCGTGCCCTGCACCGCGCCGCCGAACATCATCATGACGCCGATCGCGAAGAGCGGCAGTCCCCAGATGAACGGCGGGATGAAGGACGCGAACAGCCCGACCACCAGAAGCGTCGACCCCATCAGAAATTTCCCGATTCCCATGCAAGTCCCCCTTCTTCAGCCGCCCGCCGGCGTCACCGGGTCTTGGTCCCCGGTGTCGCGGCGGGTTCCCACACTTCCGAGCCGCGCCTTGCAGACCGGATCGTTAAACGCGAACACCTTGGTCAGCCGCGCGGGGAGGCCGGAGCGGTGGAACACGAGGATCTTGTCCTCGAACTCCGGCCCGGACAGTTCCCAGGGCTCGGCGAGCGGCTTGCGCCGCCCGTCGAGCAGCCCCTCGCGCTCACCGAGGATGTCGGACATGAGGCGTCCGTCCTCGTGGTCGATGTTCATGAAGCAGCGCACCGCGCAGTTCCGGAGGATGCCGCCGGCGTTCTTGTACCGGGCCTGGAGCTGCCCGAAGTTCTGGGCAAACAGCCAAAGGCGGATGCCGTAGCCCCGGCCGATGTCCAGCATGGTCTCGATGAGCGGCATGGTCTGGAGGCGCGGCATCTCGTCGAGAAAGAAGGTGACGATGGCCTTGTCCCGGCCGGTGCCGTCGCGCTGGAGGCCCCGCATCATCATGCCGACGACCACCCGGACGACGCTGGCCAGGCGTTCGATGTCGTCGTCATTCACGCACAGGTACAGCGTGCCGCCCGCGCGGAGCGCGGCCGCGTCGAACTCCGTCCGTCCGGTGATCGCCTTGACCTCCGGTGACAGCCAGACCTGGAGCATGCGGCGCGTACCGTCGATCACGCCCTCGCGCTGCTTGTGGGGCAGGTTGGCGATGACGCCCACCTCCAGTGTCAGCTGCGGCAGGTCGTTGTTGCCCACGAGCGCCTCCCGGCCCTCGATGCCCCTCTCGGGATCGGCCGGGATGGCGTCCGCCCCGGTGAAGTACTCCATCCAGGCCTGGAGAAAGGCAGGGTCTGCGAGCTGGTAGAGCAGGACGACGACCGAGTACATGTTCCGGTCGGTGGGCTCCACGACGAAGGCCACATAGGCGAGCGCCACCTGGATGAGAGAGATGGCCCGTCCCTCGAAATATGCGTCCGCCTTGGCCTGGTCGGGCGCGACGTAGAGGAGGGGCGCGATGCGGTCCGCGTCGTCCCAGATGTGATCTGGCCGGATCCAGTCGAGCGGGTTGAGGCTGACGGACTCCGGGTCTCCGGGCGCGAACTTGACGACGGGGCCGAGGGTCGCGCGCCAGGCCGAGGAATCCCGGAACATCTCGCCCTTGATGTCGAGCACCATGGCGCCGCTCTCGCAGCGGAGCAGGTTCCGGAGGACGTGGGCCTGTGACTTGCCCGAGCCGGGGCTGGCGATCGTGATGAGGCTTTCCGCCATGTCGTAGAGAAAGTCCTCGCCGTTCGGGTACGTGCCGAGGACGAGGGCTGAGCGGCCCCGGCCGGGCGTCATGAGCCGTTCGGGCGTGTCTGCGGGCGTCATCCAACGCGCGCCGGCGAACAAGTACCGCTCGAGAACGGCCCGGTCGGTCGCCGCCACGGTTGGCGCCTCGAGCGCGGCGCGGAGCGCCTCCATGGTCCGCTCGGCCGCCATCGCGGCGTGTCCGCCATGGGCGAGGATGAGGTCCGCCAGACCCCGGCGCAGCTCCACGACGCGGTCCGCGCGCTCGAAGCCGCCAGGGGCCTCCACATGACACTTGCCGTCGTTCCAGAGGATCGGCAGGCGGATGGCCAGCACCTCCCGGTCCGAAAGGCGCTCCAGGGCGCGGAGCATGTCCGCGAGGCGGAGGGTCGCCCGCTCCTGGTCGGAAAGGTCGCGGAGGGTCCGCGCCAGCACGGTCCCCGCGAGGGCCTGAATGGCCTGCTGTTCCACAAAGCTGCCGATCTCGGCCTCGATCTGGTTTGGCAGGTCGGGGTCTCTCTTTGCGTGCCGGACACGCTGGGCGATCGCCTCGCCCATCCGGTTCACGCTCGCTTGCGGCAGGACGTGCGGGACGAGGTCCCGGACCATCACGGCGACCACGTGGAGGTCGTTGGCGTAAAACGCGTCGATCGCTTCGAGGGCCTCGGCGCGGGAGAACCCCTCGCCGGACCCCGCGCGCGGGTCCGAGCGGACTGCCGCCGCAAAGGCGCCCGAGGCCTGCCGGGGCCGGGTGGCCGTCCCTATCCGCACGAGCCGTCCGGCAATGCCGCCGATACCGCCGACCGCGAAGTAGGCGACGAACACCGCGAACATTCCGAACAGGATCAGCAGGCCCTCTTGCACTGCGCCTCCTTGCCGTGCGCTGAGCGTCAGGCCCCAGCCGGTTCCGACGCTTGCCGCTGAGGCAGTTTGTGCCACGGGCACCCGGCGACCGTCACGACCAGAAAGTGTGCACCCCGTGACGATCCCGCAGGCAGGGCCGATGCGCGGCGGGCGTGTTGACAGGGGGCCCGCGCCGGCTTCCGCCGACGCCGCTCCGCAGACCGGAAGGGTCGGGGTCTAGCCCCTTGGTCCTGTCCTGCAAGGGCATCCCACCGTCTCCCGCGAGCGGGTCCCTCGGCCGGAGCCTCCCGTTGCACGCCAGGTCCCGAGGCGGGGCTTCAGGACTCCCGACCGGCTGCGAAGGGCGCGGCCGGAGAAACCAACGGGAGAACCCCCATGAAACACGACAAAACCGCCCGCAAAGGCCCCAGCCACAACGTCTATATCGTCGAAGGGGAGGGCGACGACGCTTTCTGGACGAAGATTGGCAGCGCCTGGTCCCACGATGACGGCGACGGCTTCAACGTGCAGCTGAGTGCGCTGCCGATCGCCGGCCGGCTGGTCATCCGCAAGCGACAGCCGAAGCAACAAGGAGGGCGCGACTAGTGGGCGCCCCGTGCCCGTTCGAGGTCCGGCTGCCTGTCAGCCGGACCCTCAAGGTGGCGGACGTCCGCAACACGGTCCGGCACGGTGACTGCGTCGCGGAGATGGGCCGGCTCCCGTCCGCCAGCGTGGACCTGGTCCTGACGGACCCGCCCTATCTGGTCCGCTATCGGGACCGCGCAGGCCGCACGATCCGGAACGACGCGTCCGGCGACTGGCTCCGGCCGGCGTTCGCCGAGATGTACCGGCTCCTGAAGCCTGACACCTTCTGCGTGAGCTTCTACGGCTGGAACGCGGTGGACCTGTTCGGTGCCGCCTGGCGCGAGGCCGGGTTCCGGATGGTCGGACATCTGGTGTTCCAGAAGCCCTACGCCTCCAGCGCGCGCTTCCTGGCGCACCATCACGAGCAGGCGTTCCTGCTGGCGAAGGGCCGGCCGGCTGTGCCTGCGGCGCCGATCGCCGACGTGCAGCCGTGGACCTACACCGGCAACCGCCTGCACCCGACGCAGAAGCCGGTCCGTATCCTGAAGCCGCTGGTGCGGGCGTTCAGTCCGGCGAACGGCCTAGTGCTGGACCCGTTCTGCGGCTCGGGCTCCAGCCTGGTGGCAGCGGTTGCCGAGGGACGCGCGTTCCTCGGGATCGAGCTGGACCCCGACCACTACCGGACCGCGCGCGACCGGCTCGGCTGCGGGTAAGGCGGCCGGGGCTCAAGAAGGGCCTCTCGTAAGGTGGGGCCGCGTCTGCCGGCGTCTCTCCGCAGACCCCACGATGCGGCCCCCTCTCCTTGACTTTGATCTCCAGACGAAATATAGGCCCACAAATCGAGTCGCCCCCTATGGGGACCTGTCTCCAAGCATCTGATATAAAAAGAAAATTTATGCCAAGCGCGTCTCTGGGGGTGTGGATAACCTTAGAAAGGCAGGACTCCGCGTTGTGGGTAAGTCCTAGAAAATGTGTTTCTTCTGGCGAAGAATCGCATATCTAGTATCGAACCTGGGCGATTCGCGGAACGATGCGTGAACTTGATCGTTCAAGGATCGAGCAGTTAGGCTGCATAGCCCTTGTGGCGAGAGTGAAAGGCCGTCTCAAATACGCTGCGCGAATGATCGCTGCAACTTTTCGTTGACGGTAAGCAAATTTTGTTCTAGTTTTGTTCCTAGCTGAACTAGAACATTTTACAGATGTGGCTATCCCTCCGGGGTGCTCGGCCACAGGCGGTGAGGTGCTTGCACCACCGAACCGCCACCTATAGCGCGGCTTAGGCCGCTGTCGGACATCGGCAAGACCGATGATGGAGGGGCTGTGCATATTTTGCACGGCCCCTTTTCTTATGCCTCTCTTGACGTCTTCCAAGAGATCTGTCTTCCTTGGAAGACCGGGACGCTGGGTAAACGCGTGCAAGGCGTCCAGCAGAGTTCCGGTAGAGCACCCCGGATCCGTCCAAAAGACGTTTCCGGATCATCACTAAACCTCGGGCAGCTAAAAGCTGAACCCTTTGTCGCGCCTTGCGCGAGGAGGTTACTATGGTTCGGAATACTTGCAAGGTACTGGCTACCGCGGCTTTTTTGCCGCTAGCCCTCGCTGCTGCGACGGCACCTGCCGAAGCAAAGCATCACAGCGCCTTCTCGAAGGCCTTCCATCACGCGGAAAAAGCGGCGGGTAAGGCAATCGCCCATGCTGCGGGCGCGGCGGTCGGCAGTGCCGTCGGAAAGGTCGCAGGTGGCGCCCTCGGCGGCGGTATCGGTGCCGCGGTTGGCGCCGCTGCAGGCAATGCGGCGAGCAGGGCCGTTTCGCATGCGATCGGGGGCGGACATCACCACAAGTGAGTTGCTGCCACGAGAAATGGAGGAGGCCGAGGGTAACCTCGGCCTCTTTTTGTTGGCCGCTGCCGGACCGCCCGCGACCTGCACTCGGGCGCAAAGCGCGCCCCAGCGTCAACGGTCGTCGCGGAAGGCTCCGTAAACAGCCTTGAGATGCGCGATGCGCTCCTCGGCCGAGAGGTCTCGCCGGTCCATCTCTGCAAACGTCCGGATGAGCGAGGCGGGCGGCTTGAGGCCCTCCACGGCGGCGATCTTGTCGAACCGTTCGGCACCCAGCACAAAACCGTCCGACGGACGGGCTGGGGACATGGGAGCGGTGGTCTTGCGTGTCATTCGAAGTCCTACGAGGCGGCCAGCGCCTTCACGGTCTTCATGAGAAGGTAGAGGTGCAGCGGCTCGTCCGGGAACCCCTCGAAGCCGAAGTGGGCGTAGAACGCCCTGGCCGGTTCGTCCTTCGCGTGAACCACGACCGCGCGGATACCGGCGATGTCGGCGGCGGCCGCCGTCCGGAGCAGGGCGTCCTTCAAGAGCGCGGCGCCGAGGCCGCGCCCGGTCCAGGTCCGGTCGACCGCGAGCCGCGCCAGGATCATCACGGGCACCGGGTGCCGCGCGAGGCCCTTCGCAAGGCGCTCCGGGGCGTCCTCGTAGACGACCTGGCCGACCGTCAGCGAGTAGTAGCCGGCGACGGCGTCGCCGACAGCGGCAACGTAGGTCTGGGCCGCATTCGCGGCCTGGCTCTGGAGCGCGTGCTTCTGCAGGAAGGTGTTGAGGGGCGCCGCCGCGCATTCGAACGCGCCCACCCGGTGGGACGCCGCGAGTTTTTCCATGCGCGGCGTGACGCGGATATCCGAGGGGCTCAACCCAGGAGACCCGGCTCGGAAAACAGACGGGACAGCCGGGCGGGGACCTTCGTCGGCGCGTCCAGTGCGGCCTGGAAGGCCGCCCAGGCGTCGGGCGACAGCGCGATGACCCGCTGGTCCGCGAGAACCTCGTCCGCCTTCGTGAGGGCGCTCTCCAACACGAAGTCGCTCACGCTCTTGCGCGAGGCCTCGGCGGCCGCGCGGAGCAGGTCCTTATGGCGCGGCGAGACCCTGAGGTCGAGCTTTTCGGTGCGGGTCGAGCGGGTACGCATGGGCTTCTCTTCCTTATGGAGCCATACCGCCATAGTCGCCTGACATTGTCAAGACAATTCTCGCTTGGATTGTATTGAGCCATCTTTCTTACATGGGCTGTGGCGGTGCGCCGCCGCGCTTCTTGCGACCGGGCGGAGAGACAACATGCCTGCGTGGCCACGGCCGGCAAGGCATCCAACCGTCTCCCGCGCGCGGGTCCCTCGGTCGGAGCCTCCTTGCCTGCCGCGTCCGCGCAGGCGTCTCCCGCTTGCCGGTCGCAAGAAGCGCGGCGGGCATCAACACCAACGAACGAAAGCAACACATGTGGGACTTGATATGTACG
Source organism: Ancalomicrobiaceae bacterium S20 (assembly GCA_040269895.1). Classification (NCBI taxonomy): domain Bacteria; kingdom Pseudomonadati; phylum Pseudomonadota; class Alphaproteobacteria; order Hyphomicrobiales; family Ancalomicrobiaceae; genus Methyloraptor; species Methyloraptor flagellatus. Next base: position 9,081 of record CP158569.1, read on the forward strand.
TCTTCGCCAGCGCGAAGAAGCCCAGCAAGCCGGTAGGCTTCCCTCCCGAAGAAATTTCCGAGGACCTGCTCGTCCACTACTGGCGGAAGCACCCGGACCTTCACGGCTGGATGGAGCAGCTCTGGCGGGCCAAGGGCGGGGAGGGCCTGTTCAACTGCGAGCCTGTCGTCCTGACGGCGGAGGACCTCGACCATCTGGAGGAGTCCATCCGGTCGCGGCGGCTGCCTCACACCTCCGGCTTCTTCTTCGGGGAAACCGACGGGTCGGAGCGCTCGGGCGACCTGGCCTTCGTCGAGAAGGCCAGGTGGTTCCTCGGTCAGGGACTGACCGTCTTCTACACATCGTGGTGGTAGCGGCAGGGCAGGGGCGCTGCGGCGCCCCTTCTGTCGTGTCGGTCCCCTGTGTCCGGCGCCCCGGGCTGGCCACTGGCGCGGCCAACTCCGGCGGCTCCTCTTGCCCTCTCCGGCGGTGGTGGTAGGGTGAGTGCGGCGGTAGTACGCACTTATGAGTTTGCTGGAGCAAACTCGAAGCGCGCCTCTGGCTTCTCCTGGAGCTGTGGCATGGCCATCTACTGCTTCAATCACAAGGGGATCGGAAAAACGAAGCAGGCGCGGCCCTACACGGCCGCCGCCCACGTGCGCTACATCACCCGGCCGAGCGCCGCGAGCCACATCGACGGCGCCCGCATGCCGGTCGGGGTGCGGAACGCGCAGGACTTCTTCCGCACCGCCGAAGACGGCGACCGGAAGAACGGCCGGGTGGCCGACAAGTTCATGATAGGGCTCCCCAAGGAGCTGACCCCCGAGCAGCGGTACGAGGCCGTCCGGGGGTTCGCCGAGGAGATCACCAAGGGCAAGGCGCCCTGGATGGTGGCGTACCACGACAAGGGCAAGGACGCCCACAATCCCCACTGTCACCTGATTATCCGCGACCGCGACCCCGCCACGGGCAAGCGCGTGTTCGGCACGACCAACCTGGGTTCCACCCTTCGTCTTCGGAAGCTCTGGGAGCAGCACGGTAACCGTGCCCTGGAGCGCGCCGGCCGTCCCGAGCGGATCGACAGCAGGACGCTGGAAGCCCAGGGCAAGCCGGGGCCGCCCGGCGTTCACGTGGGACCGCGGTCCCGTGCGGCGGAGCGCGCGGGACGCCGGCCGCGGTCGCAGGCGCGGACCGTCCGGAACCGGCCGGGAGCCCGTGTGCCCAATCGCCGGGTGGAGTACCCGGCGCTGGACCGGGGCCGGACCCGGTCGGACTTCAACGCCGAGCGCCAGGCCGCGCGCCTTTCGGCGCGGGAACGGGACGGCTGGGACGCCGTGGACGCAGACAACCGGCGCCGCGAGCTGGAGGCTCTCCGGCAGATTCATCACCCGCCGGTGGCGGCAAACGACGCCCGGGAGGTGCCCCGCATGACCAAGCCTCCGTCTCCCGTCCAGGCAGGTCGCGGGCCCGAAAAGGCCCGGCCGACCGCACCCGGGCCGCAAGAGCCGCCCGCGCCAGCGCGCGCCAAGGCGCCCACCGGCCAGAAACCTCAAGACCTCGGAATGAAGGCCGCGCCGAAACCCGCTCTCGCGTTTCCGGGGAAGGAGCTGCTCGACAAGGTGCCGGCGGCCAAGCCGCCAATCCTGAAGGGGGTGGCGGACGTCCTGAAACCGGCGGCCAAGGCGCCGGCACCGAAACCAGAGCCGCCCCGGGCGGCCGGGCTCAAACCGGCCCCCAAGCCGCAGTTGGGGCGGGCGATGCCTGCGCGCCCCAGAGGGCCGGATCGCGACCACGAGCCGGAGCGTTAGCCGCAGCTAAATGACGAGCAGATCCCGCAGAGCCTCCTGGAAGGGGCGGCTCATGCGCGTGTCCAAGCCGTCCCCGAGATGCACCTGGACGGTGCCGCGGCGCCGTCGGCCGACCGCGAGCATGATGTCCTCGACCTGGAACCACGTCGACTGTGCGCTGTCGCCAGCGACCTGGCACGCCAGGAACGTGGTCACGCGGAACAGCCGGTCAAACACTGCAAGACGGCGGATTTCCGCGACGTCGAACACAAAATAGGGGTTGGCGGTGGGGCCGTAGACCGTCTTCACCTTGGTGTCGAACGCGATGGCGCCAACGAAGGGGAGGGCGACCAGGAAGTCCGGCCGCTTCATCGTGCTCCGGAAGTGCTCGGGGACGGTCTCCTGGGTCTGATCCACGTAGATGTAGGGGAGGCGGGACGCGTCGAGCCAATCGCGGAACTGCGCCTCGCCTGCGGCGCCCTGTTCCTGCAAATGGCGATCAATCGACCTCATGGACGGGGGCTTATGGGGAAGCCCGCCGCCGGCGGCTGACAGACGGGAGAGCTTTGGCGTTGCTCTCCAACCCTTCTTCACCGCCGAGCCTTCAAAGACCCATGTTTTGCTTGAGGCTTTTAAGATCACTCAAAAGTTGTTCGCCCTGCTTTGTGGTATAGATCCGCGCAATCTTCCCTTGGTTCTGTCGTTCGACAATCTTTTTCAAGTCTGACAGGCGCGCATTCCACGTCATACCGTCAGTTACAAACAGCAGTGTCGTGTCATGTCGTTTTGCGTCGATGATTGCATCAAGATCACCGATAATATCGGTCATCTTCGAACCTGTGGCGCCATAACCCTTTGCTTCTATGACAATTCGTGGACGTACGCGGTTCGGTATGGCCACGTCGCACTTGGCCGACTTGCCGTCGGCACCAGTAAAGGTGCACCGGGTTTCGTAGGCCGCGCCAAAAACCTCTTTGACCAAGGCTTCGGCAAAATCCTCGACGCCCCGTCCACGACGCTGCCCGGATATAGCCGATCCGCGCCCGGAACGGAGCCTTTCGACGAGAATATCACTCCATACCAGGTCGTGGTTTACCGTCGCGGTCATCGCATCCAACAGCCCGAGACTTTCGAGCGCGTCGAGAAAGACTTCCGGTTCAGCACGGTAGCGTTTGACGCCAATTCCCCCAGGGGAGAGCAGCCGGCGTAGCTCGGTTTCCATGTTATCTTTCGATAACGCCAGAAAGAGCCGGGCGCACAGGATCCCCTCCTCAAAATTTCCATCGAGGAGTGCGGCCACATCCGAACGATTGTAGGCTGCTTTTTTGGGCAGGGCTGCAAGCTTCGCAATCGCGCTGGCAGCCATGTCGTCCATCCAGTCGACGTCGAGCGGGCTGAGGCTCGCTACAACCTCTTCGAGGGTCTGATCGATCACCTGCATCAGACACCTACAATCAGATATTCAGTGACAGCAGCCCGCTCGACGGAACCATGTGTGCCGAAGTGGTAACGATGGGGCTTCTCAAACACGCGGACCGACTTTTTATGCGCCTTCATCAATTTTTCGAGCATCTCTAGATCTGGGAACCCGTTTGAGCTATACGATAGGACGATTTTGCTTTTTTCGAATCTCGCGAACATCTTGTCGAACGCTTCAACTGACGAGTGCCTATAGCTAAATGGAGTGTATTTCTTTGAAATTTTCTTGACCTTTGTGGTTTTATCGATTGGCATGCCCTGCCAATAACAAGAAAGTCCCTCCAAGAAATGGTAGCGTTTAATATAACAGTTGTCGTCCGATCGCGGCACGTACGGAGGATCCAGATAGACGAGATCAATTTTCTTTGCCGGATGATTAAATACATCCGCTCTTAATGCAGTATTTTTCCTTCCGTTATCAAAGACGGCAGCGTTAAATACTTCGATTTGCTCCAAAAAATGCTCTTCGATTGTCAAGCGGAGATCTCTTCGACCGTCATCGTAACGCGAAAGATCTCCGGAAACCGTAAACACACCTCTCGGTTGCTTTTTCAGACAGGCTCGAAAGAGCGCAGAGAAAGCAAGGGCTTGTTCGTAGGAGTTTTCGATCTGCCGGATATTTCCAGAGACGCGATCCAGAAATCGCAGATCATCTTTCGTATAAAACACACCGGAGAACGTCTTTTCAATGAAGTTGTGGGCCGACGGTGTATCGGATATCAAGTTTTTAATCGTTTTTCCATCAAGATGTCTGTTACCATTTTCAATGGTTGCGCGAGCTATAACGCTAGGAAATGTCAAGAAATCGGACGCGATTACTCGACGTCCCATCGACTTCATGAGATAACCCACGCAGCCTGTGCCTGAAAACGGGTCCAATGCCGACTCAAAATCGAGCGTCTGCAGGACTTCGTGGATCCACGGAAGCAGGCGCTTCTTCGAACCCATATATCGAAGCTCAGGGTATCGCGCCGCTATTGCGGGGAGGCCTTCCGGGGCGCCCGTCAGCGGTACAGGCTTTCGGAGCGGTACAACGTTCGTGAGATCGGAAACGGGGAGCGCGGACGTTTTTCTCATGTCACAACACTACCTGAATCGGCCCTTTCGGCAAACACAATGCGCGTATTACGCGCATTAAGTAATGTGCAGCCTGAACGCGTCCGCAACCAGTGACGCGGGCTTTCCACAAAAGATCGCCCACTGCACTGACGTCTAAGAATGTATATAGAGTGGTTATCGATAGGGAAAAACATCTGCATGGGCAATCTGCCGGCCTAAAAACGCAAAGGCCGCAAGACCTAAGTCGTTGCAGCCTTTGGACCGACGGCACGCCGCCGGTGGGTTATATTTTGAATGGATTAAATAACTGACTTTGTCAATATTGACATCTTCCGCGGCTGCTGGAGGACGACCGCGTCAGCCATGGGCGCCCTCCCCGGCCGGTTTCCGGCCCTCGCCGGGTTCCCGCTTGAGGGTCCGGTACACGGTGGGCTTCGCCACCCCGAACAACTCGGCCAGGTCGTTGATGGAGTACTCGCCGGTGTCGTACATCCGGCGCAGCTCCTTGTGCTGCCGCTCGTTGAGCTTCGGCGGCTTGCCCTTGAGCTTCCCCTTCGCCTTGGCAATGGCCATGCCCTCCCGCGTCCGGAGGCGGATGATGTCCGCCTCGAACTCGGCGAAGGTCGCGAGGATGTTGAAGAACATTTTCCCCATGGGGTCGGCCGGGTCATAGACCGAGGCGCCGATCGCCAGACGCACGCCGCGGGCGACCAGCTGATCCGCGATGGCGCGGGCGTCCGGCACGGACCGCGCCAGACGGTCGAGCTTGGGCACCACCAGGGTGTCCCCTGCCCTCACCGCCGCCAGGGCCTGGTCCAGGCCCGGTCGCTGCCGGTTCGTGCCGGTGTAGCCGTGGTCAATGTAGATCCGCTGGGGGTCGACGCCGAGCTGCTGCAGGGCCGCCTTCTGGGCGGTGAGGTCTTGCCGGTCAGTGGAGCACCGGGCGTAGCCGATCAGGATCGAGGTCATGCCAAGAAGGTACGATAAGGGTACCTATCTGACAAGAATAATCGTACCAGCTTTACGATACGCAGAAGGTCGCGGAACCCCGTGTGGTGATCGGGTCACCCGGAGGGGTACGGAGAGGGTTCCCTAAATGAATCACGTTCTCTTGTGCCTTAGAAAACCTGAGGGCTCGCGCAACGTAATCGTCAGCTATATAAATTGTGAAGCAGCGCCAGAGGTATCCGGGTGATCCAAGTTCGCGCGAGCGGTCCTGCCCGTCATCGACAAGGCGCACCGTTGGTGCGCGACGACGCTCCGCGAGATTGCCGCCAGTTTGAACGAGCAAGGCACACCGACTGCGCGCGGTGGCCGGTGAGACACCACGGCTGTGTCGCACATCATTCAACGAACCCAAGGATGAAAACGCGATCTGAAGGCTGTCGCGCGCTGATCAATTGACAAGAAGGCAAACTTACTCACATTTGATCTTCAATGGGAATGGGGTCTCCCGATAACCGCCATTCTGGCTGATGACTCCTACCGGGCGGAAAACGCCGGTAGGGTCATGTCTTCATGTCTTTGCCGCTGTTCGCCCATCTCGTTGCAACCACCTCAGAGGTGTCGTGATGGATTCTTGGGCGACCGCAGGACCAGCAATATCTGCGTCATTTCTCGCCTCATTCGTGGAGATCGTGGAGGCTTTCACGATTGTGCTCGCGGTCGCGACCGTGCGGAGTTGGAGACCCGCCGTCCTGGGCACCGTATCAGCCCTGTTAGTCCTTACGCTTCTGGTTGCCGCGCTAGGGCCGTTGCTGGATCGGATGCCTCTTACCGCGCTTCAGTTGGTGATCGGCGTGCTGCTGCTACTGTTTGGGATGAGATGGCTGCGAAAGGCCATTCTTCGCGGAGCAGGATACATCGCTCTCCATGACGAAGACGCAGCCTTCGCTGCGGAAACAAGAGAGTTGCAGGAGGCGGCTGCCCGACGTGAAGCGCACCTCGACCGCATGGCGGGGTTAGCCGCCTTTAAGGCAGTCCTGCTCGAAGGCTTGGAAGTCGTATTCATCGTGATTGCAGTCGGCGCGGGCAGAGGTTTGCTGATCCCGGCCAGCCTCGGGGCGGCCGGTGCGTGCCTTCTGGTGATGGCGATCGGATTGCTGGTTCATAAGCCTCTTGCCCGAGTGCCCGAAAATACCCTGAAGTTCGTTGTCGGCATCATGCTGTCGGCGTTCGGTGTCTTCTGGACGGGCGAGGGCTTGGGCATTGAATGGCCCGGCGGCGACGCTGCAATCCTCGGCTTCGCGGCCTCATTTCTCCTTGTGGGCTGGGCTGCAACCGCATTCCTCCGGCGCCGTGCAGTGGAGGCAACACCATGAACGCCATGAAGCATGTATTTGATGAAATACTAGGTATGTTTGTAGATGACGGAAGCCTTGCCATTGCAATCCTGATATTGGTCGGCTTTTCAGCATTGCTAGCGGAAACGATCGGTTTTCCTTTGATGGCTGGGGTTGTCCTTTTCGCTGGGTGCCTTGTTATCCTCATCGAAAACGTGGTGAGAGCCACTCGGAGGGGCTGACCGCGATGGCGTATCTGCTGTGACTTTGGTCAATATCGCTGTCTTGGCCGCAAACACGGCGGAGCCGAGCGCCTCAAATAGCCATGGCAACAGGCCAGTAAGCATAACTTACTTCAGGATAAGTGTATCTATTCAACGCTTTAAGAACACAGGGATACTCGCACCAGCGATCACGTCTCGCGTCACGCCTCCGAGGATCGACTCCCAGAATGCGCCGTGATGGTAAGCGCCGATAACCAGACTATCGGCTCCAATCTCCGCACATTTTCGGAGGAGTTGGTTTCCGACAGTTTGCTGGTCGTTCCGTTCCAGAACCCAAACTGCGGCACTGAGCCCGAAGCGGGCGAGCAGATCCTTGGCTGATGGGCCATAGGAATCGCCCCCTGCCTTGGCGATCGAAAGAACGGAGATGGTCTCCGCACGTCGAAGCCAAGGCAGTGTCGCCTCAATCGCCCGGATCGCATGTTCACCAGGCTTCCACCCGATAACCATGTGCCGGCCGAACGGGCGGCGCCCAGGACGAGGCGGTGGCGCAAGCAGAACCAGCTTTTGACTGCGGAACAATGCGGCGTGCAATGCATCGCGTCCGTCCAAGTGCAGCGGCCGTCCGATGACGAGGAGATCGCTCTCGGTGGCTTCTTCTGCGACATTCCTCGCGATGTCGCCCGGATCGTCCTCCCAGGAGACCGGCACACCTGCGGAGGCGACCCAGGCCTCGAAGGTCCGCCGAATACGGTCCGCACGCAGGTCCGCCGAGCCTTCTTCACGGTCGCGCAAGAACTGGATATCAAGCTCCTCCGCCGAAACGGCTGCGGTAGCCGGGTCAAAACCGACATGTGCGGCTCGAAGGACGGCCTTGAGGGGGCTTGCGGCGGCTTTCGCACACTCCAGGCAAGTGACGACCGATTCCGGCTCAGTCAACAGGGCGGTGACCGTCCGGACCTCATCTGAACCGGGGCGCTTCGCCTCCGTCGATGTCGTTCCCGTCATGATCAGTCCTCCCGCACATTCATTTTTGGTTCGGGCTTTTGCTGGGCTGAGACCCTCTGCCGGGTTGTTCCGGTGGCCTCTGACTGCCCGACGAGCCGCCAAAAGGTGCGGTCCATGGCGCCGGTCCGGCTGAAAAGCCAAGGAAAGTGGCCATACCAATATGAAAGCTGCCCCGAGGCTTGTTCGGGCGGGTCGCCCAGCCGGCGATACCGGTAGATCGCCGAGGCCAATCCCGTGCGGTCGGCGCCGCCCTCGCAGTGGATCAGGACGGGCTGTTCGGCAGTGTCCAAAGCGTGAACCAGTTTCATCAGCAGCTCTGGACTGGGCTCCGCGTTCGCCGACATTGGCACGCTGATGTATTTCACACCCCTTGCGGCAGCGGTTTGCAATTCCTGATCAAACCAGGATTCGCCGGGACTTTCTCCACGCAGGTTAATAACCGTTCTTATGTCGTGCGCCCGAATCATACTCGCAAACTGCGAAGGCCAAAGCTGTCCGGAGCGGAATACACGACCGGTCTCAACCTCGTGGATATTGCCTGTCAGGCGCAAGTAACCGGCCCAGCCGCCAATCCCAAAGGCAACCAAAAGGATTGATAGGCCGCCCACTTTCAGGCCGCGCCAGACACTGTGCCGAAGATCGTGTGACATCGGCGGCCTCATGGAAGTTGTCGAATGACAAAAAGGCCAAGGAAAAGGCCACCCAGAGACACCGCGACGGAGCCGACGACATAGGCGGCGGCTGCCTGTAGCTGTCCGCGCTCGTAAAGGAGGCCGGCGTCGAGCGAGAATGCTGAAAAGGTGGTGTAGCCACCGAGTATTCCGGTTGTAAGGAACAGACGCAAAGTCTGGGATGCCTCGCCACGCATGGCGAAATAGCCAGCGATCAGCCCCATAAGGAGCGAGCCCGAGATGTTGATCAGCATCGTGGCGTAAGGAAATCCGGCTCCAAACGCCCGCAGAACAGCGAGATTGATCGCGTGCCGCGTGATCCCGCCGAGACCCGCTCCAAAGAAAACCGCGATGTATGCCGCCATAGATGCCCCTTTCGTCTGTTCCGACAGGGGCAAACAAAAACCCGCCTGAAAGCGGGTTCTCGGTGCTTTTGCAAGCGCGCTCCCGCCACGGCTGGCCCAAGTGGCCCCGCGTAGCAGGAGCTATCAGCCTTTTCAGGCGGTTGTCGGGGAGCTCCATCCCCATCCCACGTGAATATATTAACCGACTGTTCCCGTCGGCGTCAATTATTGCATTGATCCTAACGCCAGCTGCACAGCATAAGATGTGATCAGGCGTCAGAGGTGTACGTGTGACCCTCCCTTCTTCCAAAGCCCCTACTCCGGAAGCTGTATCGCGCCCTCACCCGGTCGCTGCGTTCGTCGCGGGGACAGGCATCGGCGCCCTCGGCGGGCTGATCGGGTTGGGCGGAGCCGAGTTCCGTCTCCCCTTGCTGATCGGCCCATTCCGGTTCAAGGCCCTGGAAGCCGTCATTCTCAACAAGGCCATGAGCCTGGTGGTGGTCGCGACGGCGCTTCCCTTCCGGACAACGGCCGTGCCGGTCGCCGCTCTCGCCGAGCATTGGAGCATTATCGTCAACCTCCTGTCCGGGAGCCTGCTTGGCGCGTGGTTCGGAGCAGGCTGGGCGACACGACTCAGCTCCCGCACGCTTTATCGCGTTATTGCCGGGCTCCTCGTGCTGATCGCCGTGGCCCTGGTTTTCGGGCATGACGCCTCCCTGGCCGGTCCGTGTCTCAACGGGCCGTCCCTGTGGGCGGTAGGGACGTTGACTGGCTTCGGCATCGGCGTCGTGGCCTCCCTGATGGGGGTGGCCGGTGGGGAACTGCTGATTCCGACGCTGGTGCTGCTATTCGGAGCCGACCTCAAGTTGGCGGGCAGTTTGTCGCTCGCGGTCAGCCTGCCGACCATGTTCGTGGGTTTCGCCCGTTATAGTCGGGACAGAAGCTTCGTCGTTCTCGGGCAAAACAGACTGTTCGTGCTGGTCATGGCGGCGGGCTCGATCGCGGGAACCTTTATCGGCGGCCGCCTGCTCGGTCTCGTCCCGAGTGCCGTCCTGTTGCCGGTCCTGGCCGCCATCCTCGCAATTTCTGCGGTTAAGGTTTGGCGCCACGCCTAGGTCGATCAAACGATGAAGCTTGTCTGCGGGATTACGCACCTATGTGGCGAGCAAGCAACGATGGTGGTGTGATCCAAGATTACCGAGCTTGTTCCCTGTTCGACGCCCCCGGCCGGGGCGGCGAACCCGCCCTGAGGGCGGCACCAGCGACGTTCCCCGTCCCGACGCCTCCAGCAGGCCCCGGCGCGGAGGAGCGGTCACCCGGAGGGCCGGAACAGCGTAGAGGAGCCCGTAAGGGCTTGGCCGGTCCGAGCACCGGGGCAGGCTCGGTGCGTCCGGACACGGACCGGATAAGGACGGCGTATCAGCCGGAGCGGCCGCAGGTCGCGGAGGCCATTCGCCGGCCCCGCCGACGGGATGAAGGCAGCCGCAGGAGCGTCAGCATCGCGCCGCCCGGCACGGGCGGGACGCGGGACCGACTGCCGCCGTCGCCGGGGCGCCGCTGTCGGTCGGTCGGCCGACACCGCCGCCAGGGTGCGGGGGCGGCGGCGGAGCCCCGCTCGGACCGGACCTGAAGCGTCAGCTGGTTGGGGAGGCCCGCCCCGGGTGGGGTCCAGGGGAGCCGCCGGCGGAGGCTCCCCGAGCCGCGCCGCGGGTGCCTGCACCTGTGGCGCGGCTGACACGGCGCGCGCGCCGTCACTACCACAGCACCGGAACGGGCGGCGGTAGTGACGGCGCCTTCAGCAGGACGGACCAGGGGCTGAAATGACCGCCCCGCAGGTTTGATTACAGGCACTTAGCACAATCAAGGCAGGCATGTCAGGCGGAGGCTTGGCCGCGTGACCATAGAGTGATGTCCGGGCGTGTCCGACGCTCGGAACCGACACCGGAAGGTGACACCTCGGCCGACACCGGCCCTCACGTTCACAAGGAGCGACAGCTCGCGCGGCCAACAGCGCCGACACCCCCGCCAAAGGCCAGTGCCCCCCGGGCGCAGCAGAGGCAGCACAAGGATGCACACCACGAAAGGAGATCGCACGCAGTGATCCAGCAAGACCGTTCAAGGCACGACGGCACCGCTGGTTCAGCGGTCGCCGCAGGTAGGCAAGGAGACCCGACGAAACGGAGATGATCACCCGGAGTACCCGGCCTTCAACGCTCCAGAAGCGTGATCGTATCGCCCTGCGGGGTCTACGGTCGGCCAGTAACACTAACCATTCACAGGCCCTGATCAGGCCGCAAGGAAAGCGAGGACCGTGGACGCCCTCCAGATGAGCCTCCGGACGTTGTGCGCGCACAACGCGGACGGCTCCCGCATGACACAGGCCCAGCGGTTCGCGGGGCTGCTGGCGCTCGCCGACGACCTGCGCAGTCTCGGCTACCGCCTCCCCGACGCCCAGTCCCTGAAACCCAAGCACGTCGGCGTGCTCGTCGAGTCCTGGAAGCAGCAAGGGCTCTCGGACGGGACCATCAAGAACCGGATGTCCTGGGTGCGCTGGGTCGCCATGAAGACCCGCAAGCCCGGCCTCATCCCGCAGGACAACGCGGAGCTGGGCCTCGCCGACAAGCCCGTGTTCAAGGGGGCCCGTGCGGACACCACCACCCGGGCGCGGATGACCGCCCTCCCCGAGCGCATGCAGCTGGCGCTCCGCCTCCAGATGGCGTTCGGCCTCCGGCTCGAGGAGAGCCTCAAGTTCCGGGTGGCGGACGCCGACAAGGGCACAGCCGTCACCCTCACCGGCTCCTGGTGCAAGGGCGGCCGGGCGCGGACGATTCCGGTCACGCACGACCGGCAGCGGGACCTCCTGGACGAGCTGCACACCTTCTGCGGCGGCGGCTCCCTCGTCCCGGCCGCCATGTCCTACCGGGCCTTTCGCCGGGCGGTCGAGCGGGCGACGCTCAAGGCCGGCATCACCAACGTCCACAAGCACCGGCACTGGTACGCCTGCTGGCGGTTCCGGACCCTCTCGGGGATCAAGCCGCCAGTGGAAGGCGGGCCGAGCCACGACCGGCTGCCGCCGGCAGAACAGGCCCGCCTCGACGCGATCCGGATGGAGATCAGCCGGGAACTCGGGCACGGCCGCATTCAGGTCACGGACGCGTACCTGGGGCGGCGCTGGCCGCCCCGGGAGGCTGCGCAATGACGCGCAAGCTCCCTCCCCGCGCCGTCCTGTTCGGCCGCGCGGCGGCCGAGGCCCGCCTCCGCTACGCCGACACGCTGTTCGCGCCGGAGGCGGTGTTCGCGACGATGGGCGAGGTCGTGAGTACCGGCGGCACCCGCCTGGTGGTCCGGCCGGACCGGCCGTTCGACCTCCGGGACACCCCGGCAGCGGTCCGGCTGGTGGAGCTGCTGGAGCGCGAGGGGTTCACGACCAAATGGCAGCCAATCGACAATCCGGAGAGCCCGGACGCGGCGCCCCATTACCACCTGGTCGTCACCTGGTCGCTGGCCCGGGAGGATGACGGCACCGTAAAATCGTAAATACGCTTTTACGGCAGAGATTCATGGTGGCCTGTCTTGCGGCGCGGGCACGGCGGGTCGGCGAAGTGGAATCTCCACGAGCCGAAAGCAGGCAAAAGTTGTATTATAACGCCATTGCTATCGAATAATGTTCGTACTATAATATAGTCAGAACGACCAGAAAGCACGCCTGTGGCCAACCGCAACACCCGCACCCCGCCTCCCCGCGCCTCCGGGCGCTGGCCGCTGCAGACCGCGAAGGCACGGCTGAGCGAGGTTGTGCGCGCCGCGCGGACCGAAGGGCCGCAGCGCGTGACCGTGCACGGCCAAGATGCCGTGGTGGTCGTGGCCGCCGAGGACTTCGAGGGCTCCAAGCGAACCGGGGCCGATCTGGTGGCCGCACTCTCCGGCAGCCCCCTCGCCGAGGTCGAGTTTGAACGAACCTCGTTCAAGGCACCGATGCGAGACGTCAGCCTGTGAGAGGCTGGCTGCTCGATACCAACGTCATCTCGGAACTGCGCAAGTCAAGGCCGGACGCGAACGTGCGCGCGTTCGTGTCGGCCCAGCCCGGTGACGACCTCTACCTGTCCGAAGTGACCCTCGCGGAGATCCGCTTCGGGATCGAACAGCTGGAGGACGCCGCCCGCCGCGCCGATCTGCACCATTGGCTGGAACGCACCGTCCGGGCCCATTTCGTGGGCCGCATCCTGGCGGTCGGCGAGGACGTGTTCCTGCGCTGGAAGATGCTCCACGTCGCCGGCCAGAAGCGCGGCCACACCTTCAGCCAGCCGGACCTGTTCATCGCCGCGCTCGCGGCCGTGGAAGACCTGGCCGTCGTAAGCCGGGACACGAGCGAGTTTGTCGCGGCCGGCGTACCGGTTTTCGACCCGTGGACCTTGACCCTGCACGCCCGGGGCAAGGCGGTGACGGCACCGGTCGACCTGACCGTGGATGGCATTGCAGCGCTGGTCGGCGCGCGCCGGCGCCGGTAACGCACCTCACCAACACCACGCTCTTGCATTCGCTACGCCGAGGAGCTGTGGGCGCAGTAGGGGGCTAAGGTCGAATATTGGCCGATCGACGACTCGGAGAGTCCGGATGCTAAGCCCCATTACCGTATGGCTAACATCTGTCCCATCGTTCGCCCGGGCGCTGTCTCTACATCGCTGAACTCGGAAGTTTGCCCCTTACTTGCACCGTTCGAATGTCATGACCGTTGTCGTCGCTTGGCTTCCCTGAACGATAACATCACCTCGCTCAGAAAAATGATCATCATCTATTTTTTCAATTAGGTATCCGAATGTCATGCTTGATGTTCCTAACAACGCTCCCGGCGCAGCCGCGTAGTTTCGATCTGGTCCATTACTTCGACCGTTCTTCATTTGCATTGAACACGATATCTGCGCATAACGTCTTTTGCTATCTGGCTTTTCGATACGCTCAGCACCACACATATATGCATTCTTGATACCTTTTAAAACAAGATCTATTATCCTATCCTGGAAAATATCATCCAATCGATTTGATGCAGTCGGATTGCCACATACTTTCATATCGTCTGTCACCGCAGATGACCCGAGCATGTTGCCGGAACCACTTGCGGAAAATACAACTCGCCATTCGGCGTGTCCTGGAGCTTCAAGAGCTGTGCTAGGCTCAGAGGGGACGTAGCTAGATTCTCCATTTTGCACGAAAGCGATATCAGCTGCTTTATTAACTGCAGACGACCAAACCTGTTCATATACAAACCCAAGCACACCAGCCCCAGCAACAACTAAAACGCAAAGTTCTGGCTGCGCAATACATGATGTTGTAATAAACGGACTGGCGGCCGCAGCCTCAAAAACCGCTCCTACTTGTGCCATAACCACTACCGGAGCGACAATTTTCGTTACTGCGGCCATTGGATCCATTCGGCCGAGCCACACATTTCGCTCGATTTTCACAGTATCAATCGCTTGGCTTACCGTGCCAAAATCTGGCATGCGCCAGCCCTTGCCGTTTTTCGTGAAATCCTGCGTTCTATTTACAGTATCAGTAAAAAACGATAATGTTTCACTTGCATCAAACCATTCACCAGCCAATGCCGGCCTTGTTGCCACAAGTGAAAGAGATGAATATATGAGCACATACAACATATTTACGCTGAAACGCATGGCTTTTCCTCGCAGAGGTCATAGGAGTACGATCAACGTAACTTCAGTTGGCCTAGGCAATGCATATTCAAGCTATTTTGGAGGTATGTGCGCGATAAGCGCATACCTCTTCGCTTCTTCCGCCTTTGGCCTCGAACTTAACACTGGCGACGTAAAATTCTATCAAAAGTGGATGAACCTTGCAGGCATTTGCTCGGTGCAAGTCACCGGACGGCAAGATGCCGACTTTCTTCGGTGCGTTGAACAGGTTGCCCGAGGCGTTGTCGGAAACCAGAAGAAAGAAGATAAACTAGCAGTCGCTGCATATACCGACGTTGGAAAGCATATCAAAAACTTAAGCGAATTAGCATTGTCGTTTCGTATTAGCACCACAAAAAATGGCTCAAGCGAGCCTTCTATTCAAAAAATATTTAATAGCTCACAATTATTTGCAAATGAACGCGATAACAGATTATTAATTAAGTATTTTTTTGCTGGAGCAATACCTATTGTTTCAGTGACACCTATATTCACATACGATGTTGTCTACTACAACCCGTATTTGGACGTTGCGATCGCAACGCAATTCAAAGATGACGGAATATTAAGCGCGCCTGTAGATGCATTTGCAATTCTTGGTAGCGACATCAGAGAAGAAACCGCCTCGACCGTTCCAAGCTGGATATCTTCCGCATACGGAATAAAGGCATCCCGGACAGCAATCTACAACACAATAAAGAGTGTCGGCAAGACAAATATATTTAACAGACTGAAACAGATTAGTCGAAATGACATCGCCGTCAATGCATTGATTGACAATACATTAGGCCTCATGTCAACCATGAAGAATAGAACAAAGTGCAGCGAAAGCGCGGCTGGCGATTTAGTTAATAGCATTAGGATCGCAAGAAATAAAAACTTAAGCGTTGACAGCTCAAACACCCAGTCGATTGGTGTAATATTGCCAATGGTGAGCGGATTTGACAAAAATGAACTCAATTATACTATTTACGCTATCGCCTCAAATCCATACGTCGCTCTACAAATTGCAACTAAAACAAAAAGTAATAATTTTTGTGATGTAGATACTATCGAATACATAGATTTAAATGATTTAGTTAGAAATGACATGAAGACGACAATGTATAAAAACAAGTCTTTATTCGATAAATATATGGGCCGATAGTATGTTTTGTGTTGGGTTTACGGTTGGTTTCGAGAGGTATGGCCCCTTGTGCTAGCGCTTTATCCAACTCTTCCCTTATCGTGGTATGTAAGATTTGATTTTTGGGCCTTTCGATTTCCTCTCAAGTTTGGTCTCAATTGGTAGGATAAATGTTGGTGAGGCGGCCACCTCCCATGCGGCATTAACTATCCACATCAAGACAATACGGCCGTTACGGCCATCGATCGCCCGGCACTCGTCGTTGAAATCCGACCATGGCCGGCCGCGATTGGGTGCGTGGCGAGTCTGATAAAGCCAGAGCTACACCTTAAAATCGTAAAGTCGTATTTACAGAACGTGCGATGTTTTCAGCGTACCGGAGCACGCGTACTTCTCCACTGAAATTACTTACGATTTTACGACTCGGCGCTTCGTCGTAAAATCGTAAATGAAGATTTCTGCCTATACGATGGTCACTATTCGTTAACCATCGGTTGGCACCCTCTCAGAAGCGTGAAATCGTATTTGCGACGAACCGTAAAATCGGAAAGGCGGAAATCATGATCATCGGGGTGCTGAACCAGAAGGGCGGCGTCGGCAAGACGACGGTCGCGACGAACCTGGCGGCCGCCTATGCCGCCGCCGGCCACAAGGTCCTGCTCGTGGACGCCGACCCGCAGGGGAGCGCCCTCGCCTGGTCGTCGGCCCGCGAGGCCGAGCCGCTGTTCCCGGTCGTGGGCATGGCGAAGAAGACCCTCCATCAGGAC